>CAYPLF010000037.1:0-22991 GCA_964411555.1 uncultured Bacteroidales bacterium
TGATACCATCCGGTTTATCATGTATGACGAATTTTCCACGCCTGACATTACTTACTATCATCACGCCTTGTTTTTGTTGGAAATAAATGAAAACGGGCAATACGTGCTTTCTCCGTTTCAATACTACGATCTATACCAAACCGTTGAGGGGGATTGGGTTATCCCGTATCCCAACGCACTATCGTGGGGAATAGATTTCTTTGAAAAGAACAGAAGACCGGTTGTTTTGAAGGAAACGGAATCCCTTGATATAAAATACATTAGAACAAAGTCTATTGGGGGTTTTGATTTTTCATCAAATTATGCTGTCAAAGAAGAAAAAGCAATTCCTACGTATGGAGCTTCTGTAGATGCTTTTGTAAACTATCTGCTTTCGGAGAAATTCAAGGTACCGTAATTTCATTATTTGGATATTTGCGTTATTTTTGTCGCAACTTCAAGTGCAGAATACTTATTGAACCCCAAACCATATGAAAACAAAATTTATTTTTTGCCTTCTTTTGTTGAGTGTTTTTAGTACGAATATGTATTCACAGTACGATTATGAAGATGAATCAAGTTCGGAAGAATCTTACTCTGTCGAAATAGAAAAAAAACCACGATTTTGGATTGGACCTAAATTTGGGACTGATTTTGTGGGCATTCCCACCAGTATGGATGTGGTTAAAGGGGAGCTGAAACAGCAATGGCAGGCCGGTGTGTTGATGCAGTTCGGTCGCACGTTATACTTTCAACCGGAAGGGTATTATTGCTTGGATAATATCGTTTTGCCAAGCGAGGGCGTTGAAGGATCTTCCAACGCAAAAATAAAGATACCGGTCTTGTTGGGTTTGCGCTTTATCAACCTGGGACTGATTAGCCTGCACGTTATGGGGGGGCCTCAATGGACCATTCCTTTGAAGGATTCCAATGGTAATTCTACCGGGAGCAAATCGATGGATTGGTTGGTCGGTGCCGGCGTGGATATCCTTGGTTTTATCACAACCGATGTTCGCCTCGTTTACAATCAAAACATGTCATTGAACGATCAAATCACCAATTTTGATGTCCAAACGACACCACTGAATGTGACAGTGGGTTTTAAATTCAGATAATCACTTTTTCTCGCGGCGGGTTACGCTTTGGATGCTCTTGATGCCTGAGATTTTTTTGCTAAGGCTTTGTAGGTCTTGCAGGTCGTGAACGTATAGTTCGATGGTGCCTTTGAAGATGCCGTCTTTGGTCTCGAAGAGGACCTTGGTCATGTTCACGGCCATTTCGTCGGAAATGATTTTCGCCACCTGACTGACCAGCCCTACATGGTCAATGCCCCTTAATTCAATGACAGCCGGGAAAGATAATTCTTTTCGCGTGTCCCATTCCAATGAAACGATGCGCGAACCGTAAGTGCTCTTAAGCCCCATGGCTACGATACATTGACGCTTGTGTACCGATATATGCCCATTGTCTTCGAGAAAGCCCAGCACATCGTCGCCCGGTATGGGTTGGCAGCAGTCGGCCAATCGGCATTTTTGCTGCAAGGTTTCTTCAGTGAGTTTGTAGGATTTTTTCAGGTCGATACTGGTGATGGTTGATTCTGTTTCACCCTTCCTGGCATTTTTTCCGGAGCCGAACGTTTCCTTCCAGTAACGGACCAGACGACTGCTACCGTTGTCTACTTTTAATACGGAATCTGCTTCCGTCAGGCTGATTTCCCCATTGCCCAACTTGATCAGCAGGTCTTCCCTGTTTTCGGCCTCAAACTTGGCTATGAGTGTGTCGTATATGTTCGTGTCCGGGGCAATTCGGTGTTTGCGCAGGTAATCGTGTAAGATATCTTCTCCACGTTTGATGACGTCCTTGTTGTCTTTACGGAATCGCGTCAGTAATTTCGACTTGGCACGGCCGGTTGTGACAAAATTCAGCCATTCCGGTTTGGGTGATTGTGTTTTGGAAGTCAATACCTCAACCTGATCTCCACTGGTCAATACATGGCTCAACGGCACCAATTTATGGTTGACCTTGGCGCCAATGCAGTGAAATCCCAGCTCAGTGTGCAATTCAAAGGCGAAATCCAAGGCGGTTGCACCTGCAGCCATGATTTTGATGTCACCTTTGGGTGTGAATACAAATATTTCCGAGGAGAACAGGTTCAATTTGATGGTGTCCAAAAAGTCAATCGCGTTCGGGTCGGGATTGTCCAGAATTTCCTTGATGGTGTCTATCCACCGGTTCAGTTCCGATTCCTCCTCGATTTCACCGGTCTTGTATTTCCAGTGGGCGGCCAATCCCTTTTCGGCAATTTCGTCCATGCGCTTGCTGCGAATCTGCACTTCAATCCATTCCCCTTTGAACATGGCAGTGACGTGAAGAGCCTGGTAACCGTTGGCTTTGGGGTTGCTGACCCAATCGCGGATGCGGTCGGGATGATGCCTGTAAAGGTCGGTCACCACAGAATAGATATCCCAACATCCTTTCTTTTCATCTTTGAATCGTTCTGCATCCGCTTCGCCATCGGGTAAGTCGAAAATGATACGTACGGCCATCAGGTCATAAATCTCATTAAACTTGAGGCCTTTTGTCTGCATCTTATTCCAAATGGAATACACCGACTTCATACGGGCTTTGACCACATAGTTCATGTTCATGTGATCCAACCTTTCCTTGACAGGAGTCACAAACTCGTCAAACCTCGCCTTCATTTGAGCTGAAGAATTCTCCAGCAATTTGGCTATTTCCTTATATTGGTCGGGGTGTTCGTAGGCAAAGCTCAGGTTTTCCAGCTCGGTCTTAATGCGGTTAAGTCCTAGTCTGTTTGCCAGCGGGGCATACAGATACATAGTTTCACCGGCAATTTTATATTGTTTGCTGGGTAACATCACCCCCAGAGTTCGCATGTTGTGAAGACGGTCGGCAATTTTGATGAGTACCACCCGGATGTCTTCCGACATGGTGAGCAACAGCTTGCGAAAGTTTTCGGTTTGGGCTGAGGCTTGAAGACCGAAGATACCACCGGAAATCTTGGTAAGCCCTTCAACAATGGAAGCGATTTTTGGACCAAAATTTTTCTCAATATCCTCTACGGTGTACTCGGTATCTTCCACAACATCGTGTAGCAAAGCCGAGCAAATGGAGGTGGAGCCAAGGCCGATTTCAGCGCAGCAAATACGGGCTACAGCAATGGGGTGCATGATGTAGGGTTCGCCAGATCGCCGTTTGATGCCCCTGTGTGCCCTGTTGGCAAAATTGAATGCCTTGGTAATGATGTCTACCTTCTTCCGGTGGTTGGAGTCGAGGTATTCCTGAAGCAAAGCCTGGAAGGCCTTGTCAATTTTTTCGTTTTCTTCCTGACTAAAAGCGACCGATTCATTCATGCCTCAATCCCTTCTCCTAGAAAATTTTCAACCGCTGACCCGGACGGATTATGCTGGAGCGGAGCCCATTCCATTTTTTTATCTTACTCACAGTGACCCGTTTGTTTTGTGCAATTCTGGAAAGCGTGTCTCCTTTCTTAACCTTGTAAACGGTATATTCAGGTGCGGGTAGTGGTGTAGGGTTTACAGTCAATTGATCTTCTTTCAGGATTTCCTGAGCGTTGAATCTAGGAATACTGTCTTGATAGTCAATGTAGGTCAATGAATAATCGGAAGGCAAACACAAGGTATAAGGCGTTTCTGGAGTGCCGGGGATAATGTCGCGTCTGTACTGAGGATTGAGCGTTTTAAGGACATCTTTCGGTATGCCGATAACAGCGGCAATTTGGTCGAAATGGACTTTCTGATTTAACCAAAGCGTGTCCGTATGAGCAGCCAGTTTGGTTTCAACCGGACAGAGTTGGTGCTCCTTGTGGTAATTCATCACGTAATTGGCTGCAATGAAAAGCGGCACGTAACCCCTGGTTTCCTTGGGGAGGTAGTTGTAAATTTCCCAATAATTTTTCTTTCCCCCAGCTCGTTTGATGGCCTTGTTGACGTTGCCCGGTCCGCAGTTATAGGCAGCTATGGCCAGGTGCCAGTCGCCAAAAATCTGATACAGGTCTTTCAAGTACCAGGCTGCTGCATCCGAAGACTTTATGGGATCTCTGCGCTCGTCCAACAAGGTGGTGACCTCCAGTCCGTACATCTTGCCGGTTCCACTCATGAATTGCCACAATCCGGATGCTCCTGCCCTCGAAACGGCATTTGGGTTTAGTGCCGATTCTACAACCGGTAGGTACTTGAGCTCAAGGGGTAGCTGGTATTTTTCAAGTGCACTTTCGAATAAGGCGTTGTAATAATTGCCCAGGCCCAACATGACCTGTACTTGTTCGCGCCGTTCCTTCGTATACAGATCAATGCATCGCTTGATGATAGGGTTGAAGGACATAGGAATGACGGTGGGAATCGAGGCGAGTCGTTTAATGATAATCGAATCGGAAAAGTCCGGAACTACTTCGGGGTCGCAGTTGCAGTCCTTGCTTACTACGTTGTACGTTTTGATGCGCCAATCGTTGAGCAAACTGTCCAGATCGGCATTCAGGCTTTCAGGAATGTCTATGCCTTCATCTTCCCACTTGTTGTCGGTCAGTTCGACGGGAGTCGGTATGCTGTCATTGGCGTAAAATGACAGACTACAAAACAGACACGCGAGGAGGAATAGAAAACGATTCATGGATATTGACGGTTAGAAGCGATATGATAAACTTAATTCAACGGCTTTGGCTCCACCGAACCCTTCACCAGGGGCGGCAGGTGCAATGGACAAATCAGGTGAAATGTCGAAATCGTACAGATGCGCATCGACATACGCGTCCAAGATACAAATTAAATAAATACCTACTGCACTTATGTAACTTAAATCTCGAGAACGGCGGTATTTTTGTTGTCGGTTTTTCAGCACATTTGTGAGTTGGGAGGTGTTGAATTCGTATCCGGGAGGCAGCAGTTTCAGGTAGCTTTGTGTGTTTGGGTTGTCGTCGGATATATCCCTGTAAGCGTTCGTATAAGCTACATAATACTTGCTGTTCCAGTTGATGGCGTACGAAATACCCACAATCCCGGCTGCAACGATGGGAAGTTTCCAATACCTGCGATTGTACAATTGACCTAGACCAGGGCAGAGGGCTGAATACCAGATGGCTTTTGACGGGTCTGGTTTG
This sequence comes from uncultured Bacteroidales bacterium, assembly GCA_964411555.1. Classification (GTDB taxonomy): domain Bacteria; phylum Bacteroidota; class Bacteroidia; order Bacteroidales; family UBA1402; genus UBA8389. The sequence goes on from CAYPLF010000037.1 coordinate 5,117, forward strand.
TAGGATGTTTTCAGTGTGTCTGCAATCGGTAATTCCGAAATCAGATTATTTTCTGCAACCGGTGGAAATGTCTCTGCTGATTGGGCAGAAATAAGTTGGGCGCAAGTAAGACTCATCAGGCAAGTCATTACTCGCAAACATAAACCATATGGATGTGAAAACAGCTTCAAAGTCAATGCATCAATTTGTCAAGTTGGGCCAACAGCTTTTCAAGTTGTGCTTCCGATGTGAATGGTATCTTGATGTTCCCTTTGCCTTGTTTGCCGATGGAAAAGGTGACATTGGTTTCCAGTTGCTCGGACAGCATGCGTTGTAGCAGTAAGTATTCCTCCGGTGTTTTGCCTTTTTCCTTGGTTTGTACAGGTTTAATGGATTGCTCAGGGGCTTCCAGGGTTGCCCTGACCAATTCTTCTACCTTGCGGACGGAATAACCGTTGGTCAGTAATTCTTCGTAGATGGCTATCTGTTTGGTGGGGTCATCAATGCCTATCAGGGCTCTGGCATGCCCCATGTCAATCTTTTTGTTTTTCAGTCCAAGCTGGATTTCGGCGGGTAATTTCAGAAGCCGCAGGTAGTTGGCAATGGTAGCCCGTTTTTTTCCAAGTCGGTCGCTGAGTTTCTCTTGAGTGAGTTGGTAAATCTCCAACAGTTTTTGGAAGGCCAGTGCAATTTCAATGGCATTCAAGTCTTCCCGCTGAATGTTTTCTATCAAGGCCATTTCCATAACCAGGTCGTCTTCAGCAGTCTTGATGTAAGCGGGGATTTCCGTCAGCCCGGCCAGCTTTGCGGCTCGGAAACGGCGTTCACCTGCAATGATCTGATAGTTCCCATCCGACATTTTCCTCAGCGAAATGGGTTGAATCAATCCAATGGTGCCTATGGATGTGGCCAACTCGGACAGCGCTGTTTCGTCGAACTCCTGCCTGGGTTGGTCAGGATTTGGAACGATCTGGGAAAGAGGAACCTCATTGATGGATGAGGATCCTTCTGTTCGGATTTCTTCAGAGCTGAGCAGGGCATCAAGTCCTCTGCCTAGTGTATTCTTTCGTACCATAGGTGTTCGATTCGGCACGTTGAAACGTGCTTGGGTTGTTACTGCTTGTTTTTCCGGATGATTTCCAGGGCCAGCTGCATGTAATCTACCGATCCTTTTGAGTCGGCATCAAACAGGAGAACGGGTGTTCCAAAACTTGGAGCCTCACTCAGTTTGACGTTGCGTTGTATATGGGTCTTGAAAACCAGGTCTTGAAAATGCTTCTTGACTTCATCGGCTACCTGTCTGGCGTGTCTCAGCCGTGAATCAAACATGGTCAACAGGAAGCCTTCAATTTCCAGCGTAGGATTGAGTTTTGACTTGATGATCTTGATGGTGTTCAACAGTTTACTGATGCCTTCCAAGGCAAAATACTCACACTGTACGGGAATGATGACCGAATCTGCCGCTGTCAGGGCATTGACGGTGATAAGTCCCAGCGAGGGGGAACAATCGATCAGTATGTAGTCGTATGCGTTATGGAGTGGCTCGAGCAATCGGCGCATGATGCGTTCCCTATCGGGTAGATTGATCATTTCCAGCTCGGCACCAACCAGGTCGATGTGGGAGGGTAAAATTTTCAGATGCTCAAGTTCAGTATTCAGGATGGCTTTTTCAGGGCTTTCCTGATTGATGAGGCATTCATAAATGGTTGTTTCCAGTGTCTTTACGTCAATGCCCAGACCGGAAGAGGAGTTTGCTTGTGGGTCTGCGTCGATGAGTAATACACGTTTTTCCTGTACGGCCAATGAGGCTGCCAAGTTGATGGAAGTGGTGGTTTTTCCCACTCCTCCTTTTTGATTGGCAATGGCTATGATTTTTCCCATACGGAGTTGGTTGTCATGATTGAGATGCGCAAAGATAGGTATTTTTTTGAATTGCGTACAGGGCGAACGTCACTCGTTATCAACACCAAATCATATTGTTTGTTAATAAGATTCAAATGTATTGACCTGTTGGCGTATTTATCGATAACCGCTGGTTGACATTGTTGAATGGGGCTTTTTTTAATACCTTTGCATGAATGATGGATACTATGGTATGAAAAATAGACCGTTGATTTTAATTTCAAATGATGACGGATGGTCAGCACCCGGACTCGCTTTCCTGATTGATGTGCTAAGACCGCTTGGAGACCTTGTCGTATGTGTGCCCGATACGGGGCGGTCAGGCATGTCCACCGCCATCACGGTGATGACACCGTTGCGGATGAAGTTGATTACGAATGAACCAGGATTGGCCATATATAAGACAAACGGGACGCCTGTGGATTGTGTCAAGTTGGCATTGAACCGTTTGTTCGAAGATCGAAGACCCGATGTGGTTTTCTCGGGTGTGAACCACGGTACCAATGTATCGGTGGCCATACACTATTCGGGAACATTGGGAGCAGTGATTGAAGCATGCATCAATAGCATACCAGCCGTGGGGCTATCGTTGGATAACCACGACTGGGATGCCGATTTTGAACCATGCAGACCGTATGTGCGCCGATTGGCCGAGCAGGTGATTGAAAAAGGGTTACCAAAAGGAAGTTGCCTGAATGTGAATATCCCATCCACTACCGACCTGAAAGGGATTCGTTTGTGCCGTCAGGCCAGGGGTAGGTGGGTGGAAGAATTTGATGTGCGTCAACATCCCAAGGGTGATCAATATTACTGGTTGACCGGTAATTTCCGGAACGACGAACCGGATTCAACCGATACCGATATGCATGCCTTGAAGAATGGCTATATTTCTGTTGTGCCTTCTACCATCGATTTGACGGACATGTCGCTGAAGGGGCAGATGGAACGCTGGTCATTGAACGACTGATACACGAAACGACCATCATGAAGTATTTTTTAGTAGCAGGGGAGGCTTCGGGCGATTTGCACGCCGCCAATTTGATGCGAGAAATCAAGCGTCTGGACGCTGAGGCCGTCTTTTGTTTTTTGGGTGGTGACAAGATGGCCGAAATCGGTGGTGCCCCGGTGATGCATTACCGTGACATGGCCTATATGGGCGTTGTCGATGTGCTGTTGCACGCTCGCAGCCTGCTTCGCATCATGGATCGGTGCAAGCAGGAAATTGCTTCCTGGAATCCGGATGTGCTTATTTTGGTGGATTATGCCAGCTTCAACTTGCGCATAGCTCAGTATGTAAAAACAAAACGACCGGGCTTGCCGGTGCATTTTTACATCTCTCCAAAATTATGGGCCTGGAAAACCTACCGCATCAAATTGTTTAAACGGTACATAGATCGTCTGTATGTTATTTTTCCGTTTGAGCCGGCTTTTTTCAGGCGGTATGACTATGAGGCCAGCTATGTGGGTAATCCCTCAGTGGACAGTGTATCTGCTTTCAAGTTGTCAATACAGTCCGATGGGCTTGCTTTCCGGCGGAACCATGGTCTGGACGATCGCCCCATTCTGGCACTCTTGCCCGGAAGTCGTCGTTCAGAAATCAAGTGCAACCTTCCTCTCATGCTTGATGCTGCCGCGCAGTTTCCGGCCTATCAAGTGGTCGTAGCCGGAGCTCCGGCTGTTTCCATGGACTTATATGACACATTGGTTTCAAAAGGAACGCCTCTGGTATTCAACGAAACGTATCCGCTGCTGTTGCATGCACATGCAGCCTTGGTCACTTCGGGAACTGCCACCTTGGAAACCGCCTTGTTTTCTGTTCCTCAGGTGGTCTGTTTTGCTGTCAATGTGGGGTGGCTGGCCAATCTGATATTCAAGCTGTTCATGAAGGTCTCGTACATTTCCTTAGTAAACCTGATTGTTGGAAAAGAATTGGTGACCGAACTGATGGGGGGGAAGATCAGCCGGAAACGGATTGTCAACGCATTGGAGCCTTTGCTTGAGGATACACCGGAGCGCAAGGCCATGCTCGATGGCTATTCGGTGATGAAAGACGAACTGGGTGGTCCGGGTGCTGCTGCCCGTACGGCTGAAGCCATTGTTTCCAGCCTGCGGATAGACTGAATCAACTGAAAGCCACTGAGTTAATCCATCGAACGTTTACACGAACAACATCTGTTACGCGTTGGTGTTGCGGATGACCAATTGGCGGAAGGGTATTTCAATCTTTTCTGCATCAAACGCCTCTTTCAACCGTTTTCTGAGTTCGCCCATCACTTCCCATTGCTTGGAGGGTAGTGTGATGCCCGTGATTTTAATGGTAACAGCTGAATCATCCAGCGCATCAACGCGTAAAAACGATGGCGCCTGTGTGATGAGGGGTTTCCAATAAGCTTCTTTCGATAATTCCAATCCAACCCGGTTGACCACCTCCCTGACGTGGTTGATGTCGGCATCGTATGAAACACCCACGGTAATGTTGATTTTGGAAAATTGCTTGGTCAGGTTGGAGACAGTCTTGATTTCGCCATGCGGGATGTGGTGGACGGTACCATTCTCGTCGCGCAGGGTGGTGACCCGCAGTGTGATATCCTCGACAGTGCCTGTTATGCCGCCTATGGTAACTACGTCTTCAATGCGGTACTGGTTTTCAAAGATGATGAAAAAACCGGTGATGATGTCACGTACCAAGTACTGTCCGCCAAAGCCGACCGCTACGCCTAAAATACCCGCGCCGGCCAGGATGGGAGCAATGTCCACATCAAATTCCTTAAGGACCATCATGGTGGAAACCAACACGATGAGGGTGCTGAATGTCCAGTTGAACAAGCGTGCAATGGTGCCCATGCGCTTGATTTCGGCTTCGGTCATATTGATGCGGTCTGAACTGGATGCAACATGGGTAATGCGGAAAACAATCCGTTTGGATAGCACTTTTAGCAACCAGGCAATACCCACAATGAGAATTACTTTGATGCCGTGTGTCAATAACCAATCGACCAGCTTGTCCAATAGGTCTGTTTTGAGGATGGCGTCCGTGTTGACCAAGGTCTGTAAGAAAGAAGTCATGGTTTGAGTTTTTGAATGATGCGGATGAGGCAAAAGTAGCAAATACTTCCCTAAGGACGCGCATATTTTCCGTATCTTTGCCCCACGTTTTTCATCAACCTATACAAAATCATGATAAAGCATATTGTCTTTTGGAAATTGAAAGAAAGCGCGCAGGGCAACGATAAAACGACCAATGCGCGGTTGATTAAGGAAAAGTTGGAAGCTTTGAAGGGACTACCCGGTTTGCTGGAACTGGAAGTTGGTCTTGACTACGTCCAATGTCCGGCCAGTGCCGATGTGGCACTGTACACGGTGTTTGAATCGCAGGAAGCATTGGATGCCTATCAAGTACACCCTTCGCACGTGGCAGTAAGAGACTTTGTTGTCACAGTAGTCTCCGACCGCCAGGTGGTAGATTACGCGTGCTGATTGTCAGTACGCTTGTTCGTGCACGGTTTGAACGGCTCTTCCTGAAGGGTCGTTCATTTTTTTAAAGGCTTCGTCCCATTCGAGGGCTATGGGCGTGCTGCAAGCTACGGAAGGTACAGAAGGTACACACGATGCGGCTGAATCAGAGGGAAAGTGTTCGGCAAAGATGCAACGGTACACGTATTCTTCCTTGTTCAACGGTGGGTTGATGGGGAATCGTTTGGCAGCCGCGGCCATCTGCTCATCGGTCACACTGGCTGCAGCATGGGCTTTCAGGTGGTCTATCCATCCGTAACCCACGCCGTCTGAGAATTGTTCTTTTTGCCGCCAGGCTACTTCGGCGGGCAGGTATCCTTCGAACGCTTTGCGCAGGATCCATTTTTCCATACGGCCATTTCTACACATTTTGTCAGCCGGATTCAGACGCATGGCTACATCCATGAATTCCTTGTCAAGGAAAGGGACGCGTCCCTCCACGCCCCAGGCAGCCAATGATTTGTTGGCTCTCAGACAGTCGTACAAATGCAATTTGTCGAGTTTGCGCACGGTTTCATCGTGCAAATCTTTGGGCGTGGGTGCTTTGTGGAAATACAGGTAACCACCGAATATTTCGTCGGCTCCTTCGCCGGAAAGCACCATTTTGACCCCCATCGATTTAATGGCCCTTGCCAGGATGTACATGGGGGTGGATGCTCTAACGGTGGTCACGTCGTATGTTTCCAAGTGGTAAATAACATCGCTGATGGCATCCATGCCCTGTTCAATGGTGAAATTGATTTCGTGGTGCACGGTTCCTATGTGGTCGGCCACCTTGCGGGCGGCTGCCAGGTCGGGAGAGCCTACCAGGCCGACAGCAAAGGAGTGCAATTGGGGCCACCAGGCTTCCTGGACACTGCCACTTTCTATACGTCTAGATGCGTATTTCTTGGCCACGGCTGAAATGATGGACGAGTCGAGTCCGCCCGATAGCAATACGCCGTAAGGCACATCAGACATCAGCTGGCGCTTGACCGCATTTTCCAAAGCTATTTGCAGTTTTTCAACAGAGCTGGTTTCATCCTTGACGGCATCGTATGACTGCCAGTCGCGTTTATACCAGCGACGCAGTTTGCCTTCCCTGCTGTCGAGCAAGTGACCGGGTAAAAAAACTTCCACCCGTTCGCACCAGGGTTCCAGGGCTTTCATTTCTGAAGCTACGAAAAATTGACCTTTCTTATCCCAGCCCATATATAAGGGAATCACGCCAATATGGTCTCTGGCTATCAGGTAACAATCTTTTTCAATATCATAGAGAGCAAACGCAAAGATGCCATTCAGGTCTTCGAGGAAATCTACACCCTTATCTTTGTATAGGGCCAGTATCACCTCGCAATCAGACTTGGTCTGGAAAGCATATGTGTCTTTGTAGCGTTCCCTTATGGCTTCGTGGTTGTATATTTCACCATTGACCGCCAATACGCACATGCCGTCTGGGGAATACAAGGGCTGGCTGCCCGACATCGGGTCTACGATGGACAGTCGTTCATGAGCGAGGATGGCTTTGTCTCCACAATAAATACCCGACCAATCCGGACCACGGTGGCGTATCTGCTTACTCATTTTCAGAACTTGAGATCGGAGTTCGCCGGAAGGCTGTTTAAGCTCAAAGGCTCCTGTGAATCCACACATAATGAAGCTATATTAGTTATAAATATGACAAAAGTACATAAAATATGCAATATAGCTATCATAATAACCATTAAAAAACGATAATAGCTCACAAAAAGATATATCGAGTAATTATTCTACTCAATATGTTGCCTGGAATGGTTGGCCGTTTGCTGTTGTTTTTTTATCGTAGTCAACGTAAAAACAGTGGTTTCGCAAAACAATCATGGTGTTTTTATGCTGCACAATGCAAACAAAAGTGTATTTTTGTGCAGTACTCAATAGTGGGTAGACCTATAAGGGATTTTTTTATTGCATGGAAACTATTAATTGGTCTGAATTGTCGTTCGGTTATATGCCGACTGATTACAACATTCGTTGTTACTACCGGAATGGAAAATGGGGAGAACTTGAAGTTTCCACTTCGGAAAATATTACCATTCACATGGCTGCAACCTGTCTACATTATGGTCAGGAAGCGTTTGAAGGATTAAAAGCCTTCAGAGGGCCGGATGGAAAGATCCGTATTTTTAGGATGGAAGAGAATGCCTTACGCTTGAAACGGTCAGCTGAGCAAATATTGATGGCTCCTTTTCCCGTCGAACTGTTTAACGATGCGGTGAAAAAGGTTGTTAAAATGAACGAACGCTTTGTGCCCCCCTATGAATCGGGCGCATCGCTGTATATTCGTCCACTCTTGATCGGTGTTGGTCCCAAAGTGGGTGTACAACCTTCCGATGAGTACCTCTTTGTGCTCTTCGTTTCTCCGGTAGGTCCCTATTTTAAAACCGGATTCAAGCCTTCCAAAGTGGTTATCATGCGTGAATATGACCGTGCAGCTCCTCATGGGACCGGAACCATCAAGGTGGGTGGCAATTATGCTGCCAGCTTGAAATCAGGGGAATTGGCTCACGAACAGGGTTATTCCATGGTGGTTTACCTAGATGCAAAGGAAAAGAAATACATTGATGAATGTGGTGCTGCCAATTTCTTCATGATAAAGGGTAATTCATATTTGACTCCTGATTCTACTTCCATTCTTCCTTCCATTACCAATAAAAGCTTGATGCAATTGGCGAAAGATATGGGTATGGAGGTGGTTAAAAGGCCTATAGCCTTGGATGAAATAGAATCATTCGATGAAGTGGGAGCCTGCGGAACGGCAGCTGTCATCTCGCCTGTTGGATGGATGGACGATCCTGAAATGGGCAAAAAATATGTATTCACAAAAGATGGTGAAGCGGGTCCTATATCCAAGAAACTCTACGAGACCCTACGTAGCATTCAATATGGTGAGATCAATGATCCATATGGATGGACAACCGTGATTGAATAGTGATTCATGCCGGCTGATCGAGTTGCCGTCAAACACTGCGGGGTATGAGAAGATGGATGCTTTTAAGCTTGTTCTGTTTCCTGACGTGGTCGCTAGTGGCTCAGCGGGCTGATTGGTCTTTTTCTCTGAATCACTTTTTTGACAATACCGAATTTCAGGGTAGTTCCTTTCAACACCCCCAAACAATGGCCGGGGTTTGGTTAAAACCGGCCATTTGTCTTGAATTGGACTCCTTCAGTCGCATCAATGCAGGTATTAACCTATTAAAAGAGTACGGCACATCGACATTGATAGATGACACGGTTTTTGTCTCCTACTATGACTATCACCGTGAAAACTTGCGTTTTTATGCCGGTTCGTTCCCCAGGGAAGAGGTGACACGTTCGTTTTCCCGCATTTTCTTTCAGGATTCAATCAATTATTACCGTCCAACCATGACAGGTGTGTGGTTGCATTCAGGTACCCGGGAGGCGGAAGCTGGTCTTTTTTTGGATTGGACGGGGAAAAAATTGGGTGCGGAGCATGAGGCATTTTTTGTTGGAGCGATGGGTGCCTGTTCACGTGGCATGGTTTTTTCTTCCGTTCAAGCTTTGTTGCGCCACTATGCTGCCAGCCAGGTGGTAAGAGGCGTTCAGGAAAGTGCGATGTGTCAAGTTTCCCTGGGGCTTGACCTGACACGGTACTCGGTGCTGGATTCCTTGACCCTGCAAGCTGGCTATCTGACAAGCTTTCAACGCGACAGGACCCGAACATCCGATTGGTCTGTCAGAAACGGCCTGTTGACTGAGCTGAATGCAGGATGGAAGCGATTTGGCCTGACTTCTACTTGGTGTTTCGGAAGCGGCTTGATGCCTGAACGTGCGCGTCTGGGAAGCAGTATATACTGGGGTGATCCGTTTTATAGAGGTGGTGTATATGGTCGTACGGACGTTATGTATGATTTTTTCAAGCGGAGCCAGCTAAAGCTGCGATTAATGGTATCGCATCATTATTCCGAAAAGCAGCATTTTTTCGAGCAATCGTTGGTCGGAAGCATAGCCATCGATGGTGGAAGGCTTACAAAAAAGTGAAAGACCGGTGAGATGGGGAAAAATAAATTACAGAAATTTCACGATATGGGCGAGTGGTCACATGTGTATGAATTTGCACAATTTGTACATGGACAGGATCATCCGTTAAAAGGGAACTGGAACAAAGACGTTTTTAATAACGGCAACCCCATTGTGTTGGAATTGGGGTGTGGAAAAGGTGAATATACAGTGGCCTTATCGAAGCTGTATCCCGATAAAAATGTGATAGGTATTGATATCAAAGGAGCGCGCATGTGGACGGGTGCGAAGGAAGTGCAGGAAAAGGGAATCAAAAATGCTGCCTTTCTACGCACGCACATCGAGTTTATCACACAGTTCTTTGCTCCGGGCGAAGTATCTGAAATATGGTTGACATTTCCCGATCCACAAATGAAGAAAGTGAACAAGCGTTTGCTATCGACTCGTTTTATGATGGACTACCAACGGATGATGCAACCCAATGGTACGATTCATTTAAAAACCGACAGTGCCTTTTTGTTTGCATACACGCGTGAAATGGTTCAGGCCAATCGTCTGCCCGTTGTATTCCAAACGGATGACCTATATCATAGCGATTGGACGGATGACTTGCTTACCATTCAGACGTTTTACGAAAAACAATGGCTCATGCGTGGTTTGACCATCAAATACATACAATTTTTCCTACCGGAAACCGTGGATTGGGTGGAACCGACAGTGGACATACAACCGGACCCTTACCGAAGCTTTGGTCGCAGTGCCAGAACCATCAACCCATAAATAGACAGGATTATGGCAATTTATCCCAAATTAATTACAGAGGCCCTTTCAACGGTCAGGTATCCCGGCACGGGAAAAGATTTGATTTCTGCTGGAATGGTGGAAGATGACCTGCGAATTGACGGCAATGCTGTTTCATTCAGCCTAAAATTTGAAAAACCCAATGACCCCTTTATCAAGTCGGTTGTCAGGGCTGCAGAAGCTACCATCAAGGCCCATGTGAAGGAAGATGTACAAGTAACCATCCATGTGAAAGCTGCTCAACTCGCAAGGCCTGATCCTGAGAAGTTGTTGCCGTCTGTAAAAAATATTCTGGTCATAGCATCGGGTAAAGGTGGTGTGGGGAAATCAACCGTGTCATCAAACCTGGCGGTAGCTCTTGCTGCGGAAGGATACAAGGTGGGGCTTCTCGATGCGGATATTTTCGGGCCGTCCATTCCCAAGATGTTCAATGTGGAAGAAGCCAGGCCGGCGTTGGAGCGAATTGACGGGCGTGATTTGATTCAGCCGGAAGAAAAATATGGTGTAAAACTGTTGTCCATTGGTTTCTTTGTTAACCCAAACGATGCGGTTGTGTGGCGGGGGGGTATGGCCTCCAATGCCTTGAAGCAACTTATTGCCGATGCCAATTGGGGTGAACTGGATTTTTTGTTGATTGATTTACCTCCGGGAACCAGTGATATTCACCTGACGGTGGTGCAAACCTTATCCATTACGGGAGCCGTTGTGGTCAGCACGCCGCAACAAGTGGCCCTGGCAGATGCGCGCAAAGGAATCAGCCTATTTACAGGTGAAAAGGTGAATGTGCCAATCTTAGGATTGATTGAGAATATGTCTTGGTTCACCCCGGCGGAATTACCCGAAAACAAGTATTACTTGTTCGGAAAAGAGGGGTGCAAGGCATTGGCTGAAGAACTGGACATTCCTCTGTTGGGACAAATTCCTGTCGTGCAAAGCATCTGTGAGGGCGGAGATACAGGAAAACCGGTAGCACTTGATGCTGATAGTCTGACAGGCCGTGCATTTAGGGAACTGGCCGAACATGTGGTGGAAGAGGTGGCTGTCAGGAATAAAACCTTGCCCCCCACGAAGAGGGTAGAGGTTACTACTCGTTGATCATGAATCTCTCCAATCAGACAGCTGTTGTTGTATTATACAGAAAATTTACTTATTTCTGCCCGGTTTTTTGTTGTCTGAAGGTATTGCTGTTACTGATTTTCTGTACCCCTTTCTCGGTCAAGGCTGAACTACCTGACTGGTGGAAACTTGTTCACAATTACGATGGCGTGTCTGATTGGAGCAGTTACATGAAATATGTGTCTGCCAATTTCGGACCTAATGCCTTGCCTGTACCCGAATTTTCGGATGGTAGTATACCGTTATCTCACCGAGCCGAGGTCTCTGCCGATGTGTTTTGGGGTTTTGGCGATCAAACGCAAAGCCTTTTCACGCAATTGACGTATGTGTTTATTCCAGGTCGTTTGTCGATGACGGGTTACGGTGTTTTTGCCGAGCATTACAAAACAACAACCGCTGTTCGTGATTACAGGGCGTCGCTGGTGGAGTCGGCAGAAGAAATTACATTGATTGGTGATTATTATATTTCAACGGAGGTGGCTTTGCTGAGGGAAAACGGGTGGAAGCCCAGTGCGTCGTTGTCTGTCACCTTAAAAACTGCATCCAGCGAGACTTCAGCAGGAGCCCGTTTTTTTGACACACCCGGGTATGGATTAGGGGTGACTGTTGGAAAAACCATAATGTTTCGGTCGGGATTGATGGATTCGTGTCGTTTGGCTGCCAACGTGGGTTTTTTATGCTATCAACTGAATAACAGGTTTCAAAACGACGCTACCTCATATGGAGGATTGTTACGGCTTTACCGGGGACAATTCACGCTGGAAGCGGGAATAGGAGGGTATGATGGTTGGTTACAAGGCAGCAGACCCATGGTGTTTCGTTCCAAATTGTCATGGTTGAAGCAATCAAAGGAGTTCTTCATGGGTTATCAACATGCCCTCCGGGATTATCCGTTCCGTCGCTTGCAAGCAGGAATTGCTGTATATTTCTAGGGTTCTCCCATAGTATATATTAACACCTGTTAACATTAATAGTGGTTTTTTTTCTTCTTCTTTGTGGCTAGCAACAATAACCCATACAATGATACTTGCCTCAGTTTTCAGTTCTTTGATAGATTGGTATCTTTCTAATATGAACTACTTGACCATCATGATTTTGATGGCCATTGAAAGTACAGTGATTCCATTACCCAGCGAGTTGGTGTTGCCTCCAGCAGCCTGGCTTTCAGCGCAAGGTGAAATGAATTTGTTCCTCATCATTTTGTTTGCTTCCATCGGTTGCGTACTGGGCGCCTTGATCAATTATACCCTGTCATTTTACCTGGGTCGTGTCATTATTTACGGATTGGCCGACAGTAAATATGCCCGTTTCCTTTTCATCAATCGGACAAAGTTGCAAAAGGCAGAAGACTATTTTATAAAAAATGGAAACATATCAACGTTCATAGGAAGGCTTATTCCCGGTATCCGTCATTTGATTTCCATCCCAGCAGGTTTGGCGAAGATGGATGTTAAAAAATTCGTGTTTTACACATTTGTCGGTTCTGCATTATGGAACACGGTGTTATCTTTATTGGGCTACTATTTTGGAAAAAATCAGGAGGTGTTGATGCAACACTTCCATGAATTGAAATGGGTCGCAGTCGGATTGGGTGTATTATTTGTTATATATCTGATAATAAGGAAGATAGGTAAAAGATAGATTATTAAGGAAAATTTTCATCAATCATCCTTAATTACGGAATATTTTCCTTAATTTTGCAGGCAAATAAGTATTTCAATAGGCTTTTTTGCGTCATGACAAAAGAAATCAAATTCAGTTTGGTATATCGGGACATGTGGCAGTCCTCAGGAAAATATGTGCCACGTGTAGATCAACTTACTCAAATTGCCCCAGTCATCATTGATATGGGTTGCTTTGACAGGGTTGAGACCAATGGGGGGGCTTTTGAGCAAGTCAACTTGCTTTTTGGCGAGAATCCCAATAAGGCTGTCCGGGAATGGACGGCACCCTTCAACAAGGTAGGTATTCAAACGCACATGCTGGAAAGAGCCTTGAACGGAATTCGCATGAATCCGGTTCCTGCTGATGTCAGAAGGCTGATGTTCAAGGTTAAACAAGCACAAGGTACAAACATTGCCCGATCTTTCTGTGGTCTGAATGATCCCAGGAACCTCGAGCTTTCTGTAAAATATGCCAAGGAAGCCGGAATGATTTCCCAAACGGCTTTGTGTATTACCAATTCTCCCGTCCATACCGTAGATTACTACTCCCAACTGGCTGATACCTTGGTGGATTTGGGAGCTGACGAAATTTGCCTCAAAGATATGGCCGGCATTGGTCGCCCCGCATTTTTAGGACGGTTGACCAAGTCGATCAAGGATAGACACCCTTCTGTGAAAATTGAGTATCACGGCCATACGGGTCCCGGTTTTTCCCCAGTCTCCATGCTTGAAGTGGCAAGGGCTGGTGCTGACTACCTGGATGTGGCCATGGAGCCACTTTCATGGGGTATGGTTCATTCGGATGTCATCACCATACAAGCCATGTTGAAGGATGCCGGATTCTTGGTGAAGGATATCAATATGTCAGCCTATATGGAAGCCAGGCGCCTTACTCAAAGTTTTATAGACGACTTTTTGGGCTACTTTATTGACGGATCTAACAAGCAGATGTCCTCATTGCTAGTTGGATGCGGTCTTCCCGGTGGCATGATGGGTTCCATGATGGCCGACCTCAAGGGTATGCACAATGCCATCAACATGGCGTTGAGACAAAGTGGTAAAAAGGAAGTCAGCTTCAATGACTTGGTTGTACAATTGTTCAACGAAGTGGAATACGTTTGGCCACGATTGGGATATCCTCCTTTGGTTACTCCGTTCAGCCAATATGTCAAGAATGTGGCATTGATGAATATTTTCTCCCTGGCCAAGGGTGAGCCGCGTTTCTCGAACATCGACAAAGATTCGTTGAATATGATTCTGGGACGTATGGGCAAACTTCCGGGCGAATTAGCTCCGGAAATCCTTCAATATGTCAAGGATAAAGACCTGGAATTCTATACCGGTAATCCACAGGATGCCTATCCGGATGCACTGCCCGAGTATCGTGCCGAAATGGAAGCAAACGGTTGGGATCTCGGTCAGGATGAAGAGGAATTGTTTGAATTGGCCATGCACGACCGTCAATACAGGGATTATAAATCGGGTATTGCGAAACAGCGTTTTGAACAGGAGTTGGAACAAGCCAAGATTAAGGCGGGCGCTCCCATTTTTGTTTCAAGACCGGTAATTGAAGTACCCAGTTTTGATGTGGAGGCATTGCAGAAAGCACATCCTACCGCATTGCCAGTCCAGGCTTCCAGTGCAGGTCAGTTGCTTTGGCAAGTGGATGTGACTGATGCATCAACTGCTCCGGTTGTGGGTACCCTTGTCAAGCGCGGTGAACCGTGTTGCTGGATTCAAAGTCTGTACGGCTTGGAGGCTGTTGTGCCAGCCTCGGATGGTCGATTGATTCAAATCGATATTCCTCAGGGAGGTCGTGTACAAAAAGGGCAAGTAATCGCCTTTATTGAACCATAAACCGGAATATGACCGATAAAATGAAAAAGCCGCTTCCAGGGAAGCGGCTTTTTTTAATGACTTTATATATAAAGTGAGGTCAATCTTGATGCAAACGGAGGGAATCAGTTCTTGGGAAGAGCTTCTTTCACAACCATGGGACGGCCTGCGTAGTCTGAACCGTTCAGTTCAGCGATGGCCTTCTTGGCGCCTTCTTCTTCTTCAATCTCGCAGAAAGCAAAACCTTTTGAGCGGCCGGTTTCGCGGTCTTTGATGATTTTAACCGAAAGAACAGTGCCGTAATCTTCCATCACTTCTTTCAAGTCATTTTCCCGAACGCTGTAGTTCAGGTTACCAATGTAAATGTTCATAAATAATAAAATAATAAATAAATAAAAAAGTAATTGGTTTGCCTTCGATGGCAAATTTCGACAAAGAAACATAAAAAATTTGAAATAAAAATTTTTACCAGGAAAAATAGTCTTTTTTTTATTCTTTTTTTTTGAAAATCCATTCGTTTGTCTTTTTACGTGTGAATCAGTACTTTTGGATAGAATAAAAACATAAGAACCGTCTACTATGATCGTTAATGAAACTACGGTAAATCATCAAACCATTCTCGAAACCGGTTATCGAATGATGCAGGCAGCCAGAACGGCCCCCAAGGGTAAAGGTGTGGACAACCTGACAATTAGTATGATTGAGGGAAGTGATCTGTTGGCGTTGGCAGAACGTATGGATGAATTGGCTGAATCGGAGGGGCGGCAGTTTTTCCACCGCGATGCGAACAACATCAGGCAGTCGCAGGCTGTGGTCATTATCGGGACAAAGCTGTCAAATATGGGATTGAATTGCGGCTATTGCGGTTTTTCCACCTGCGATGAAAAAGACAAAAACGGAAGTCTGCCGTGTGCGTTTCCCTTGAATGACCTGGGGATAGCTGTAGGCTCAGCCTGTTCGGTGGCTGCGGACATGCGGGTGGATACCCGTGTGATGTTTTCGGCCGGCTACACGGTTCTCAAGTTGGGATGGTTGGGTGCAGCGTGCAAAGCAGCTTATGCCATTCCGATGAGTGCCACCGGTAAAAGCCCCTATTTCGACCGAAAATAGTTAAAATGCTTGCATATCGTACAGGCGCTTGAAGTACCCGTTTTTGGACAATAATTCCTGATGGGTGCCCCGCTCGACAATGCACCCCTCGTGCATCACGCAGATGAGGTCGGCGTTGCGTATGGTGGACAGGCGGTGGGCGATGACGATGGTGGTGCGGTGCTTCATCAGATTTTCCAATGCCTCCTGTACCAGTTTTTCCGATTCGGTGTCTAATGCTGACGTGGCTTCGTCCAAAATCAAGATGGGTGGATTTTTAAGAACGGCCCTGGCTATGCTGATGCGTTGACGTTGTCCACCTGACAATTTACCTCCTCTGTCACCTATGTTTGTTTCGTAGCCCTCTTCCGTGGCTGAGATGAAGTCGTGAGCGTTGGCAATTTTAGCCGCTTCAATCACTTGTTCCATGGTGGCGCCATCCATACCAAAGGCTATGTTGTTGAAGAAGGTATCGTTGAACAGAATGGCCTCCTGGTTGACATTGCCCATCATGTGACGCAGTGAACTGGTGGAGAGATTTCTGATATCGGTGCCATCTATGGTGATGCTCCCGCTTTCAATGTCGTAGAAGCGCGGCAACAGGTCGACCATGGTTGATTTTCCAGAACCCGATTGCCCGACCAGCGCTATGGTTTGTCCTTTCTTGATGGTCAAATCAATAGTGCGTAAGACAGGCTCGCTTTGGTATCTGAAACAAACGTTGTTGTACCGGATTTCCTGTTGGAACGAGTCGAGTTTTACTGGATTTGCCGATTCAATGATGGTGTCATCTGCCTTGAGAATCTTGTCGATGCGTTCCATCGAAGCCAATCCTTTCTGGATATTGTACCAAGCTTGTGTGAATGCTTTGGCCGGATTGATGATGCTGTAAAAAATGATGAGGTAATAAATGAAGCTGGGGGCGTCAATGGAGGAGCGTTCTTTCAGAATCAGCATGCCGCCGAACCATACCACGATGGCAATGATCGTAGTGCCCATGAATTCGCTGACCGGGTGGGCCAATTGTTGCCGCTTGGCTATCTTGCGAGAAGTGTTCCGTAATTTCTCGTTTTGCTGGGAGAATCGTGTCCGGATTTTCTTTTCGGCATTGAAGGCTTTGATGATGCGCAAGCCGGTAAGGGTTTCCTCTATTTGGGAAAGCAATTCTCCCCATTGTGCCTGCCCTTCACGGGAAGGACGTTTGAGTTTCTTGCTGATACTCCCCATAAAATACAGGGCGACGGGAGAGAGGAAAAGAACGAAAAGGGTCAATTGCCAACTGATGATCAACAAGGTGGTAAAATACACCACAATCATGATGAGATTCTTGAATACCATATCGAGGGAACTCATCACGGAGTTTTCCACTTCGTTGACGTCGCCCGACATTCTGGCTAAAATGTCGCCTTTCTTTTCTTCTGAAAAGAAGCCGAGTGGAAGGCTGGTCACCTTCAGGTAGATGGAGTTTCGTAAATCCCTGAGCACACCGGTGCGGATGTTGACCATGTTCACCGAGGCCATGAACATGAACAAGGACTTGAAGAAGGTCATAATCACCAGGAAGCCTCCCAGGATTAGCAAGGTGGTGCCACCCTGTGTTTCAACCATCTTGGCCAGGTAGTAATACAAGTTGTTTTTTATGGCTTCTCCCACTCCCTCCAGCCCGTTTATGGGCATGAGTGTGGTATATTCATTCTTGTTGATGCCAAACAATATTTCCAGAATGGGAATGATCAGGGCAAAGGAAAACAGACTGAATAAGGTGGACATGAGGTTGTTGACCACATTGAACAGCACGTGTTTCTTATAGGGTGGAACAAGGCGTAGCAGGAGGGCGATAAAATCTTTCATTGGGTAGTGGAATTTACGGGTGCAAGTTAGCAAAAACCCTCAAAAAAAAAGAGACTGCCTTGGCAATCCCCTCGTGGGCGTTGAGGGATTCGAACCCCCGACCCTCTGCTTGTAAGGCAGATGCTCTG
>CAYPLF010000038.1:0-14797 GCA_964411555.1 uncultured Bacteroidales bacterium
ACGGCGGCCAGTTTGTTGGCCAAGCGTGGGCTGAAGGTGGCCGTGATTGATAAAAGCTACCAACCCGGCGGCTCTTGCGGCGTGTTTAAACGCAAACACGTCACTTTCGACCAGGGATCGGCCATGCTGTACGGATTCGGTGATACCGGCTTCAACGCCCACCGCTTCGTGTTCAACTGCCTGGAAGAACCCATCGACGTCATCCGCCACGATTTGCTGTATTGCGTCAACTTCAAGGGCAAACGCATCCGCTTTTTTGAAGACATCGACCGCTTTGTCGAAGAGCTTTCCACGGTTTTTCCCGGTGAAAAGGAGCACATCAAACGGTTTTACCACGACATGTGGGTGATGTACAAGCATGTCATGATGGAAGTTCCCAACTACAATACGGCCGACGAGAACGACCCGAAGATGGCCCTGAAAGGCTTGATCAAGCACCCGCTTTCCTACATCCGTTTCCTGGGCTATATGAACAAAAGCGCCAAAAGCCTGTTGGAAGGCTATTTCAAAGACCCGGAAATTTTCAAATTCTTCGACAAACTGACCTCCACCTACTGTTACGCCACCGTGGAAGAAGCGCCGGCTGTCATGGCCGCCGTGATGTTCATCAACAACCACGTGGGCGGCAGCTATTACCCGGCCGGTTCAACCCTGTATCTGCCCGGAAAACTGGAAAAAGTCATTGAGGAAAACGGGGGCGACATGCTCCTGGAAAAGGAAGTGGTCTCGATTACCTTCCAAGATGGAAAACCGGCCGGCGTGAAACTGGACGACGGTACCGAGCTGTATGCCCCCGATATCATTTACTCCGGAACGGTTTGGAACCTGTACGGCAAGTTGATTGATCCGGCCCACAGTACGCCTCAAAAAAGAGACTGGGCCGAAAAGCAGGTGCCCACCTATCCGAGTGTGGTCCTGTACGCCGTGGTCGACCGAAAAGCCATTCCCGAAGATACCGCGCCCATCGAAATGCTGGTGGGGAATCCCGACAAACTGGACGAAAGCTAGGTGACCGCCTACATCCTGAGCATTGACGACAGAACCTTGTGCGCCGAAGATGAACAGACCGTGGTGGCCATAGGCCCCACTTTCGAAACGTGGAACAAGGAGGACAGAAAGGCCTACATGCGCCAAAAACAAGCTGAAGAAGACAGGCTCATCGGTGTGCTGGAAAAACGCTTTCCTTCCATCCGGAAAGCCATCCGGTATGCTGAAGTGGCTACACCGGTCACCATTGAACGCTACAATATGAAAAACGGGGGAGCCGTGGCCGGACCCAAGCAGATGCTGGGCCAACACATGTTCAAACGCCTGCACACGCGGACCGAATGGGACAACCTGTTTTGCTGCGGGGAATCCACCGTTATGGGAACCGGAACTCCCACCGTCACTACTTCAGGCCTTTCAGCCGCCAACGTACTGCTGAAAAAACTGAAAAAAGAACCCTTTGAGTACAAACCGGGCATGCAGAATTATGTCCGCCTGGTAGAAAAACCCATCGTTTCCTCAAGCCTGTACCAGGGCTATTCCGAAGAGGAAGCCAGCATCATGCGGGAAGCCATGCGCTGCCGGTTCTGCGAGCATCCCAGCTGCACAAAAGGCGATACCACCGACATCCGGGGCATCATGCGCCGGGTTGCTGTTGGTAATTTTGTGGGTGCAACGAAACGCTGGAAGGAAACAGCCACGCAACAGCATTCCCTCGAACACTACGAAAAACGCTGTATCCACACCTTGGAACAAAACGATGCAGTCAAGATTAAAGAAATCATTACCTTTATCGAAAATATGCACGTATAGAAACTTATGGAGGGTCCAACCTACGATACCATCATTGTTGGAGGCGGCATAGCCGGGCTCACCGCAGCTGCTTACCTGGCACGTGTCGGGCAAAAAATCCTCCTCATTGAGAAAAACAAGGAATTCGGTGGCTTGGTCAATACCTTCGAAAGCGACGGGTTTCATTTTGAAGCAGGTGCCAGGGCCCTGGAAAACGCAGGTATCATCCTGCCCATGCTCAAGGATTTGGGTATAGAGTTGGACGTTGTCCGCAGTCCGGTTTCTATCGGGGTAGAAGACAAGATACTGGCAATTGAAAACCAGGCATCCATTCAGGCATACCGGGATTTTCTCGTGGGATTATACCCGGAAAGTGCCGATGAAATGGCTGCTTTTATCCGTACCATGCAGAAAATCATGAAGTGGATGGATGTGTTGTACGGTATAGACAATCCCTTGTTCAAGGACCCGAAACAGGACACCAACTACCTGTTCAAGACATTGTTGCCTTGGTTGCCGAAGTTTATCTTGACCGTAGGTCGCATCAACAGGCTCAACCGCCCGTATGAACAGTACCTGGAAACCCTCATCAGCAATCCTTCGCTCCGGGATATCATCACCCAGCATTTTTTCAAGGGTACACCGGCCTTTTTTGCCCTAAGCTATTTTTCCTTATACCTGGATTATTTCTACCCCAAAGGCGGCGTGGGAAAATTGACCGACGCCTTGGTAAACACCATAGACGCAAACGGCGGCGAACGCCTGTCGGGTACCCGCGTCACAGAAATCCAAGCGTCCAAGCACGTGGTGGTGGATGACAAGCAGCAACAGTACCGGTACGGCAAACTGATTTGGGCGGCCGACACCAAAACCTTATACGACATCACCTTTACAGACGGCTTAAGCCAAAAAATCCTGGCCAACGTTGAGACCATGAAACAAAAAGTGATGAAAGGCAAGGGCAGCGAATCCATTTTCTCCTTGTACCTGCAGGTGGATTTACCGCTTTCTTATTTCAGTGCCATAGCCCGGGGACATTTATTCTATACCCCATCCAAGGCTGGTCTTGGCCAATTGAACAGAAGTGAATTGAAGGCCATGCTCGATTGTTGGTCTACCATTGAAAAGGGTGAGGTATATGCCTGGCTGGAACGGTTTCTGAAACAAAACACCTTTGAGATTTCCATTCCAGGTTTGAAAGATGCTACTTTGGTGCCGCAGGGAAAAACCGGTGTCATCGTCAGTTTTCTGGTGGACTACGAACTGTTTGAAAAATTGCAGGAGCGTGGATGGTACGATGAATTCAGAAAATCCATTGAATCGCAACTGATTGACCTACTGAGCGCTACCGTGTATCCGGAGCTGAAACGACGGGTAGAAAAATACTTTTCGTTTTCTCCGGTGAGCATCAAAGACCGCATTGGCAGTTCCAACGGAGCCGTGGTGGGCTGGTCGTTTGAAGCACCGGTACCTGTGGCCCACCGTATTGAGAAGGCTGGTAACTCAGTCAAAACACCCATCCCTTCCATTTTTCAAGCGGGGCAATGGGTGTATAACCCGGCCGGAGTGCCCATGTCCATCATGACGGGTAAGTTGGCGGCCGATGCATGTTTGTAATAAATTAAAAACAGATAGCTATGAAACGATTCATGATGGTTTTCTTGGTTTTGTCAGGCTTTGTAATGGGTGCGATGGCACAGGATAAAGTAATTTATACGTGCATTGTCAACAAGGTTCCCGATGGCTTCAATTTTCCCTTGATCGGGTTTTTCAATCTGGCGGATGGATCACACACCAGTGGCCACATCGGTTTGGGAAACTGGAATGAAGAAAACTTGAACGGTGTGCAAATTGGATTGATCAATCTGATTGGTGGTGAGACAAACGGTGGCCAGGTGGGTTTGATCAACACCTCAGCCGAAAGGGTCATGGGCCTACAACTGGGTTTGGTCAATGCTGCCGGTGAAGGGGTCAAGGGAACTCAGGTGGGACTGGTCAATGGTGCCGAAGAAACGGATGGAGCCCAGCTTGGTCTGGTAAATGCCACTGAAACGATGAATGGCGCACAGATAGGTCTGGTGAATGCCGCCGAAGAATTGAACGGTATCCGCCTGGGCTTGGTGAATGCCGCCGAAGAGCTGAATGGGGTTGAACTGGGTCTGGTGAATGTGGCGGAAAACCTGAACGGTTTCCAGTTGGGTCTGGTGAATGTGGTGGAATCGGCCGATAAAGGTGTACCCTTTGGTCTGATTTCCATAGTCAAGGAAGGTGGATTCAGGGCTTTGGAGGTTTCAACGTCAGAGATGTTTCCGGTGAACATTTCCTACAAAATAGGTATCAAGCCATTGTATACCACATTTATGATTTCCTACGATCCTGAATTACCCCATTACCTGGCCAGTGGCATCGGTATAGGCAGCATCTTGCCACTCTCCGAATCCCTCTATTTCAACCCGGAACTGATGACACATAATATAATTGTCAGTGACAACAGTTTCCTTCATACTTTGGCGCTGAATGTGGGATACAAACTGACCGACCAACTGCACCTCACTGCAGGGCCTTCCATCGCGTGGAACCATTCATCCAATACGAATGAACTGTTCAAAGAAAACTTTGCCATCAGGAAATGGGCCTTGGATGACCACAACAATTTGTTTGTCGGAGTCCGCATCGGTATCCGGTATGTGTTTACTGACTTTGATTAGGGATGGCATCCTTTTTATTAAAGGTCTTTCACCAGTACGTCGTCCAACTGGGAGGAGAGGGATTTCTCCACGCGGAGCAGGGCGCCCCATTGGTTTTTGTGGAGCGACTTGATGTCGAGTTTGAAATCTTCGCTGCCGCGTTCGAACAGCCCTTCAAACAGGCCACCAACGGTGAGTGTGCCAATGTCCACCGAGGGAATGTAGGCGGTCACGTTCTTTTCCGTCAAACTATCCGTTTTGGTAATCAGGTGCATGTCGAACAAGTCGTTCAACACGTTGTTGGTCAGACGGATGGGTATGTGGTACTCGCTGGAAATTTCAAAGGGAGTCATGGCCCCTTTGCCTTCCGACAACCGCCTGCACATGAGGTTCATGATCAGGATGGTGATGAAGTAGCGGTAGCGGTGGCTTACGTTTTTCACTTCTTTTTCGAAGTAGAAATTCTGCACATTTTGGGCGGCAAAGGCTATTTCAGCCCCGAACAACACGATGGTCCAGGAAAACTGCAACCACAACAGGAAGAGGGGTATCGCAGCGAACGTACCGTAAATCGCGTTGTAGCGGCTTACCCAAATCTGACCGCTGATGTACATGTACTGGAATGCCTGGAACATAAAGCCGGCAATGAATCCGGCCAGCACCGCGTTACTGAACTTGACCTTGGTATTAGGCAAGATGATATAGAGCAAGGTGAAGCCCAGCCAGGAAATAAAGTAAGGAATCAGCGTCACCAAGGTGTTGACCAAAGGGCTGAGCACTTCAAGCACCTTGGTCTGGGCAATGGCCGTGTTCAAATACACCGAGATACCGCTGGACAGGATGAGCAGGGTGGGCAGGAGCAGCATGGTTGACAGGTAATCGCTCAATTGCCTGGCTATGCCACGGGTAGCCTTTGCCTGAAAGATATCGTTGATGGCCACCTCGATGGATTGCAGGATGGTCCAGACGGAAGCAAACAGGAAAACAATGCCAATACCGATGACCAGTCCGCTTTGAGCCACCTCCAGGTATTTCTCCACAAACTTGAACAGCATTTCCAGCAATTGGGTTTGCCCAGGCAGCATCTTGGTGAGTTCATTTTCAATCATGGATTGAAAGCCGAAGCCCCGGCCAATGCCGATGATGATGGCCACAACCGGCACAACGGCCAGTAGGGTAGTATAGGTTAGGGCGGAAGCCCGGACACTCAACCGGTCGGAAATAAACCCCCTGCCCGCCAGGTACAAGGTTCTCAGTAAATTCAGCAGTTTGTTTTTAAGTCCCTTGCTCTCATGGACCGGCGCTCTCCACAACTCTTTGGTCAGAAAATGAAAAACGGATTGGAACAACACGCTGATTTTGCCGGGCTCTTTCATACTATTGTAGTTTTTTCATTTAAGGTAGTATGTAACGCCGCATGCCCAAATTATACCACACTTGGTTTTTTTACGAGCATGCTCGTTTCAATGTAGGAACGTTTGACAGTACAAAACCTCTTTCCGTTTCAAAAGAGACAACAATAAAATAAACAGTGAGCCTGTAAGCCGGGTTCTGTTCCCCCTTGCGGGAGCGCCTGCCATTTATCTAGGCCGCCGGTCACCCGGTGGCTCAAGCAACCTACCCCCCGGCATCGGGCGAGCAGCCCTACATACGCCGGTGTACATGGTCTTGCAACCCATGAGATGTACGGACCCCCGGTGTCGCCATCGGAGCGGTGGGCTCTTACCCCGCCTTTTCACCCTTACCCGCTTGCGCAGGCGGTCGTTTTCTGTTACATGGTCTTTACCCTCGCGGATAACTTCCCGTTAGGAAGCATGGTGCTCTACGTTGCCCGGACTTTCCTCTTTCAACATGAAAGCGACAGACCGGCTCACTGTTACCGGCAAAAGTACAGAAATAATGCGACAAGGTGGCATACAATCAAATAATTTGTCGAATTGTCAGTCTGCTGTTTTGGGTAAGACGATTTGGCAGGTTTTTCGATCCGGATCAGTCAAGGTTCACTCACATTTCGTCAGTAAAACCTGTTAACAGGCGTTAAGTGTTAAAAATCGAATGTTAAATCACTTAAAAACACGGGTCGCAGCAGTTTTTGGTAAATTTTTTGATGATATTTTTATAGCCAAAAGCGTCATTATTCATGAAGAATCATTTTAATTCATCAACTAAATTGATAGAGGTATGAAAAACGTAGTGAAAATTCTCGTAGGTCTTGCGGCAGTGGCGGGTTTAAGTGCTGCTGTCTCGTACACGGTCACACGCTCGGCAAATCAACATGCCTGGGGCGATGGAAACTCCCTGAACCAGCCGGTCAAGCTGGTAAAAATCAATGCCCCTTCCGGTATAGAAACAGACTTCACCATCGCGGCCGAACAAAGCGTCAACGCGGTGGTCAACATCTCTTCAAAAACCATGCGTACGGTCAATCAGCCGTCTGTTGACCTTTTTGAGTACTTTTTTGGATATGGCGGACAGTCACAACAACCGCGCCGGCAGCCTTCGGTGGGCATTGGTTCCGGTGTCATCATTACCCCCGACGGGTACATCATCACCAACAACCACGTCATTGATGGAGCCGATGAAATCACCGTAACCACCAACGATAAAACCATCTATAAAGCCAAAGTTATTGGTGCCGACCCGAACAGTGACGTCGCCTTGATCAAAGTGGATGCCAAAGATCTGCCTACCATACCGTTTGGCAATTCAGACGAATTGAAGGTAGGTGAATGGGTGTTGGCCGTGGGTAACCCCCTAAATTTATCATCCACGGTAACAGCCGGCATTGTGAGTGCAAAAGGGCGCAACCTGGGTATTATTGGAAGCGACGAAAATGCGGATCCGTTTGGAAGAAACCGAGGACAACAACGCAGCAACTTGAGTCTTGAATCGTTTATCCAGACCGATGCGGCTGTGAATCCCGGCAACAGTGGAGGCGCTTTGGTCAACCTGCGCGGCGAGTTGGTGGGCATCAATACGGCCATTATGTCTCAAACCGGTTCCTATTCAGGTTATTCGTTTGCTATACCGGTGAACATCGTGTCCAGGGTAGTGGGCGATATCAAGCAATTCGGCTCCTTCCAACGACCCTATCTGGGCGTGTCCATCAGGGATATTGATTCAGAATTTGCAAAAGAAAAGAACATTTCCACCCGTAACGGTGTTTATGTAGATGCAGTGGAGAACAACAGCGGTGCGTTGGAAGCCGGCATGAAGCAGGGTGATGTAATTACTGAGGTAAATGGAACAGCTGTGAGCAAATCATCGGAGTTACAGGAACAGGTCAGCCGTTACCGTCCGGGAGATATGGTCAAAGTCACGTTCTTGCGCGACAACAAAAAACAAACCCTTTCGGTCAAGTTGAGAAACCGCCAAGGTGGAACCGACATCGTGAAAGACGAAGGCATTGAAATCCTGGGGGCTGCGTTCAAGGAACTGACAGACGAACAAAAACGACAAATGAACGTAACGTATGGCTTGCAAGTAGCCGGTGTGACCGATGGAAAACTGAAGGATGCCGGCGTGGCCAGAGGGTATGTGATCTTGAAAGCGAACGACCAGGTGGTCCGTACTACCGCCGATTTGGAAGCCATCATGAAAACAGCCCAGTCGAGTGCCAATGTAGAAGACCGCGGTTTATTCCTGGTAGGCATGTATCCCAATGGCCGTGCAGCCTATTATGCCGTTGATCTGAACCGGTAAAAATGTGAGTATAAATAAAATGCGTGAAATGTTCGTCTGACTGGCAAAAAAAGACTACCTTTGCGCTTATTTTTCCCCAAGCATGAGACAGCTAAAAATTACCAAATCGATCACCAACCGCGAAAGTGCGTCATTGGACAAGTATCTGCAAGAAATTGGCCGTGAGGAACTGATCAAGGTGGATGAG
Organism: uncultured Bacteroidales bacterium; assembly: GCA_964411555.1. Classification (GTDB taxonomy): domain Bacteria; phylum Bacteroidota; class Bacteroidia; order Bacteroidales; family UBA1402; genus UBA8389. Next base: position 8,356 of record CAYPLF010000038.1, read on the forward strand.
GAAGTTGAACTGGCTCAGCGCATCCGACAGGGTGACCGTGCTGCACTGGAAAAACTGACCCGCGCCAACCTGCGTTTTGTGGTCTCCGTAGCCAAGCAATACCAAAATCAAGGCTTGAGCCTGCCCGACTTGATCAACGAGGGAAACCTCGGACTCATCAAGGCCGCAGAAAAATTCGACGAGACCCGTGGTTTCAAGTTTATATCCTATGCCGTGTGGTGGATCCGTCAATCCATTCTTCAGGCTTTGGCCGAACAATCGCGCATCGTACGTCTTCCGTTGAACCAGGTAGGTTCATTGAACAAGATCACAAAGGCGTTCTCAAAATTCGAGCAAGAGCACGAGCGCAAGCCTTCACCCGAAGAATTGGCTGAGGAGCTGGATATTCCTGTCGATAAGATTGCCGACACCCTGAAAGTATCGGGCCGTCACATTTCGGTGGACGCTCCCTTCGTGGAAGGTGAAGACAATTCTTTGCTGGATGTGCTGATCAACGACGACGCCCCTGTGGCCGACCGCATGTTGATGAACGAATCCCTTTCGCGCGAAATAGACCGCGCACTGTCCACATTGACAGACCGGGAAAGCGACATCATCAAGATGTTTTTCGGTTTGGGCGGTCAGGAAATGACCCTCGAAGAAATCGGTGACAGATTTGGTCTGACCCGCGAACGCGTACGGCAAATCAAGGAAAAAGCCATTCGCCGCTTGCGTCAGAATTCACGCAGCAAATTATTGAAAGGCTATTTAGGCTAAAAGGGATGCCATCCTAAAAAAAGGATGCCATCCCTTAGTAACTAAGCCACCTTCGGGTGGCTTTTTTGTTTCATCCGGTAAAGGTGATTTCAACTGTTGCTTGTTTTCAAATTCTACTATCTTTGTAAACAAGATAACAGGTGTAAGTATGAATAAACTAGCAATCTATATGGTGATGATGGCCGGAGCGTTGGCTTCCTGCGGAGACGGGAGCAAGGCACCCAGGGAAAAGGTAATCGAGAAACAGGCGGTAACCAGTGAAGACGGCCGTATGACTCCGGAAATACTGTGGAAACTAGGGCGGCTTGGCGGTCTGAATGTGTCGCCCGATGGCTCCAAGTTGCTGTATGGTGTAACGTATTACGACATGGAGCTGAACAAAGGCAACCGGGAACTCTACGTGGTACCTGTAACCGGTGGTGAACCCGAGCGGTTGACCCACACCGCGTTTAATGAAAGCGAAGAAAGCTGGTCGAACGACGGGAAATACATCTATTTTTTGTCGAGTGAATCGGGCAGCAGCCAGCTGTGGCGCATGAATAAGAACGGTAGATTCAGAAGACAGCTCACCGATTACGAGGGAGGCATCGACACCTATTCATTGTCACCCGACGGCAATCAATTGTTGTTCATCTCACAGGTTCAATACGGGAAACGCGTCAAGGATATCTATCCCGATCTGCCCCTGTCCAGCGGGCGCGTCATCGACGATTTGATGTACAAGCATTGGGACGAATGGGTGGAAACCGTGCCGCATCCCTTCGTGGCCGATATTTCCCGCAGCGGAAAGTTGAGCAACATCAAAGACCTGTTGGAAGGGCAGCCCTACGAGTCACCCATGAAACCCTGGGGCGGCATCGAACAACTGGCCTGGTCGCCAGACGGCAAGCACATTGCCTATACCTGCCGCAAGAAAACGGGTTTGGACTATGCCATTTCCACCAACTCGGATATTTACCTCTACACGGTGGCTACGGGTGAAACCGTGAATCTTACCGAAGGCATGATGGGCTATGACCAGAACCCGGTCTTTTCGCCCGATGGGCGTTACATCGCCTTTGAAAGCATGGAACGCGACGGATATGAGTCCGACCTCAACCGCCTGTTTATCCACGACCTGCAAACCGGTACGAACCGCTTTCTTTCGGAAGCCTTGGATGGCGATGTAAGCAATATCTGCTGGTCACAAGATGGCAATACCCTGTACTTTTTGAGCAGCGAAGAAGCTGTCATCCAACTCTATACCACCGATTTCAAGACCGGAGCCATCAAACGGCTCACCAATGGTCAGTTCGACATTGAATCGCTGGCCATGGCCGGAAACAACCTCGTTTGCTACCGCCATTCCATGGAACGCCCCAACGAACTGTACCGCATCGATCCCGCCAACGGAAACATGACGGCCCTGACCGACGAAAACGGTGACATATACAAACAGCTCAAGCCGGTAACTGTGGAACCTCGCTTTGTGCAAACCACCGACAAGAAGCAGATGCTCACCTGGGTGGTATATCCCCCCGATTTCGATTCAACCAAGACCTATCCGGCCATCCTGTATTGTTCAGGCGGGCCGCAGGGAAACATCGGCCAGTTCTGGTCCTACCGTTGGAACCTTAGCCTGATGGCCTCGCAAGGTTACATTGTGGTGGCTCCCAACCGACGCGGTGCCTCAGGTTTGGGGCAAGCCTGGAAGGAACAGATCAGCGGCGATTACAACGGCCAAAACATGAAGGATTACCTGTCAGCCATCGATGCTTTATCGGCTGAACCCTATGTGGATGAAAACCGACTGGGTTGCGTGGGTGCCTCGTACGGTGGTTATTCGGTTTATTGGCTGGCCGGTCATCATGAAAAGCGCTTCAAGGCCTTTATTTCCCACAGCGGCATCTTCAATAGCGAAGCGCAGTACCTGGAAACCGAAGAACTGTGGTTTGAGAACTTCGACATGGGTGGTCCGTTCTGGGAGAAGAACAACGTGGTTGCGCAGCGTTCGTTTGCGGGTTCGCCCCACAAGTTTGTGGACAAGTGGGATACGCCCATTCTCTGCATCCACGGGGAAAAGGATTACCGCATCCTGGCTTCGCAAGGCATGCAGGCCTTCAATGCGGCCAAGTTGCGTGGCATTCCGGCTGAATTACTGGTGTTCCCGGACGAGAACCATTGGATTATGAAGCCTCAAAACAGCCTGTTGTGGCAGCGCCGCTTTTTCAACTGGCTGGATCGCTGGCTGAAAACAGAATAACGTATGTATGAAACAACTGTGCGCCACCAGTAAAATTACCAGTGGCGCACAGTTGTTTTTATACAATGGGTATGGTTATTCGAAGAGGTTCCTGAACCGTTCGAAGATGCGTTTGCTGATGGAAGGACTGGCTTTGAAACTATCGGATTCTTCGAGCTTTTCTATGGTTTTACGTTCGTCGCGCGACAAACTTTCCGGTACGTATACGCTGATGTTTACCAACAAGTCACCGGTTCCGTAGTGGTTGACCGAGGGCAAACCCTTGCCGCGGAGACGTAGCACCTTGCCGGGTTGCGTACCCGGTTCAATTTTAACCTTCACGCGGCTGTCGATGGTGGGAATTTCCACCGTGCCACCCAAAGCTGCCGTGGGAAAGCTGAGCAATAGGTTGAATACCAAGTCGTTTTCATCGCGGATCAATTCGGGATGCGGTTCTTCTTCCACCACAATCAACAGGTCACCGTTTACACCACCCCTGCGGGCAGCATTTCCCTTGCCCGACATGGAAAGCTGCATGCCTTCCTGTACACCGGCCGGAATGTTGATGGTGATGACTTCCTCCTGTTGGGTAATGCCTTCACCGTTGCAGTGGGTACACTTTTTGGTGATGATTTTGCCTTCACCTTGGCAATCGGGACAGGCACTTTGGGTTTGCATCCGTCCCAGGATGGTGTTGGTGACACGCGTCACCACGCCGGATCCCTTGCAGGTATTACAGGTGGAATAGGAGGAACCACCATCGGCCCCGGTACCATTACAGTGGGTACAGGCCACGCTTTTGCGCACCTTGATTTTCTTTTCAGCACCCTTGGCAATTTCGGCCAGGTTGAGTTTCACACGTACCCTAAGGTTGCTGCCCCGGTTGACCTGCTGACCACCTCTGGAACCACCTCCGAATCCACCAAAACCTCCGAATCCACCGCCAAAATGACCACCGAAGATGTCGCCAAACTGCGAGAAAATATCTTCCATGGTGAAACCGCCGCCTCCGAAACCGCCACCGGCTGCACCACTCATTCCGGCATGACCGAACTGATCGTAACGTTGGCGTTTCTCCGCGTTGCTGAGTACTTCATAAGCTTCAGCCGCTTCCTTGAAGTGCTCTTCAGCTTCCTTGTTGCCGGGGTTCTTATCGGGGTGATACTGGATGGCCTTTTTGCGGTAGGCTTTCTTGATTTCCTCGTCGGATGCGCCCTTGGCAACGCCCAGTATTTCGTAGTAATCTCTTTTAGTTGACATAAGTTACAAGTTGGTATGACCGATGCGGCATCGGCTGAACGTGGATGGTTTATTCGCCGACGACGACTTTGGCAAAACGGATTACTTTATTGTGCAGGGTATACCCCTTTTGTACACAATCCAACACCTTGCCCTTGAGGCTTTCTTCCGGTGCCGGAATGGTAGCAATGGCTTCGTGGTGGTCAGTATCGAAAGAAGCGCCCTCGGTTTCAATCAGCGCAACGCCCTGTTGTTTGAGGAACGACTCGAATTTACTGTGTATCAATTCCATTCCTTCCTTGACGGCGTTGACATCGGTGGTTTCGGAAGCAGCTTTGATGCCACGGTCCATATCGTCAACCACATTCAAAATGCTGATTATTACCGACTCGCCACCCGATTTGATCAATTCGGCTTTTTCCTTGATGGTGCGTTTACGGTAGTTGTCGTATTCGGCCAAGGTCCTGAGGTACATGTCGTTAAGCTGATCGTATTTGGCCTTTGCTTCTTCCAGGGCTATTTTCATCGTTTCCAGTTCGTCAACGGGGCCGGCAGGAACTTCATTTTCCGGAGCAGTTGATGCTGCACCTTCTGCAGTGGGTTCCGCGCCTTTTGCTTGTTGTTCACTTACGCGATTTTTTTCCGCGCCTGGTTGATTGGTTGGATCGTTTTTCGGATGCTTCATATCTAGTTACTTCAATTTGACAGAAAAGGGAATGCAAAAACCCTGCCGTTTCACTAATACAGACTTTCTGGCAGGTTTTTTTGCAGGAAAGGTGCCATTTTGTATGTTTACCGGCAACAGGTTTATCCTTTGCAAATCAGATTACGGTCCCCCCAAGCGTTGTCCACACGGGCCACCGGAACCTGGAACTTGTTGGCGGCCACCCAGGATAGGGGGTATGCAGCTTTGCTCCTCGGATAAGCGTGGCTCCAATCATCACCCACCAGCTCGTATTCAGCATGGGGCGCCTGGACCAATACGTTGTCCGTCTTGTCCTGCATGCCGCTTTCCACCTCCTTGATTTCTTCGTAGATAGCAATCATGGCTTCCACAAAGCGGTTCAGCTCGTCCAGGTTCTCACTTTCGGTGGGTTCCACCATCAGGGTACCGTGAACGGGGAATGACAGGGTGGGTGCGTGGAATCCGTAGTCCATAAGGCGTTTGGAGATATCGGTTTCAGTAATGCCGGCTTGTTTGAAGCCCCTGCAGTCGAAGATGACTTCGTGACCCACGCGGCCTTGTTCACCCCTGTACAATACGGGGTAGTACGGATTGAGTTTCTCGGCCAGGTAATTGGCGTTCAGGATGGCGTTTTCCGTACTGGCTTTCAGCCCATCGGTTCCCAACATGCGCAAATAGCCGTAGCTGATGGGAACCAACATGGCATAGCCGAAGGGTGCGGAAGCCACCGTATTGGCCGTGTTTCCTTTATGCGGATGACCGGGCAGGTAGGGTACCAATTCCTGTTTGCAGCAGATGGGGCCCATGCCGGGACCGCCGCCACCATGAGGCATGGCAAAAGTCTTGTGTAAATTCAGGTGACAGATGTCCGCCCCGATGAAAGCAGGGGAGGTGACCGCCACCTGGGCGTTCATGTTGGCACCGTCCATGTACACCAGGCCTCCGTTTTCGTGGATGGCCGCGCACATGCGTCGGATTTCCTTTTCAAAAATACCGTGGGTGGAGGGGTAGGTTATCATGCAACCGGCCAGTACATCTTTAAGCGTTGATGCCTTGGTAGCCCAATCGTTGAGGTCGACGTTGCCTTGTTCGTCGCAGGCCACCGTGACGATATCGTAACCGGCCTGGGCCGCACTGGCTGGGTTCGTTCCGTGGGCGGAAGCGGGAATGAGCAGGGTGTTGCGCTTCGACAAACCCTTATCGGCAAAATAGGCTTTGATGACGCGCAAGCCTGCGTATTCACCGGCAGCACCTGAATTCGGTTGCAGGCTGCATCCGGCAAATCCGGTGACGGTGCACAACAGTTGTTCCATGTTGTTCATCAATTCCAGTGAGCCTTCCACCTGCTCAGCAGGCGCATAGGGGTGAACCCCGGCGAAACCGCTCAGTCCGGCCGCCATCATTTCGGTGGCGGCATTCAGCTTCATGGTGCAGGAACCCAGGGGTATCATGGAATGCGTGAGCGAAATATCTTTCCGTTCCAGCGACTTGATGTACCGCATCATGGCTGTTTCCGAACGGTATTGGTTGAAAACGGGTTG
>CAYPLF010000038.1:14897-22341 GCA_964411555.1 uncultured Bacteroidales bacterium
GGGCCTCCGAAGCCCATGGGAATGCCGAAACGCTGGGTGGAACCGAACACCACGTCGGCACCCAGGCTACCCGGTGATTTCAAGAGGCAGAGCGACAGCAGGTCAGCAGCTACAGCCACCTTAACGCCCTTGGCTTGCATGTGTTCGATAAAATAGGCGTAATCGTCCACCGAACCCTCGGCGTTGGGAAATTGTACCAAGGCGGCAAATACCTTTTCGTTGGGTTCAAAGGCGGCGTATTGGCCCGTCTGGATGTCGATGTCCTGGGGCAGGCAGCGTGTTTTCAGCACGGCCTGGATGTGGCTGAACACCTGTTCGTCCACAAATACCGTATTGGCTCCCTTGTCTACCTGCTGCTTGTCGCGGAGATTGTACAGCATGTTCACCGCTTCGGCAGCAGCCGTGGCGTCGTCCAGCAAGGATGCATTGGCCAAAGGCAGACCGGTGAGGTCGCTGACCACGGTTTGAAAATGAAACAGGGCTTCCAGGCGTCCTTGTGAAATTTCAGCCTGATAAGGCGTATAGGAGGTGTACCAGGAAGGATTTTCAAACACATTGCGGTGGATGACGGCGGGAGTGAAGGTGTCATACCATCCCTGGCCGAGGTAGGACGTGAACAAGCGGTTCTTCGACGCCAGGTCGGCTATGTGTTCGGCAAACTGTCCTTCCGTCAGGGCCGGCTCCATGTTTAATGATTCCTTCAGATGGATGTCGGCGGGTAGGGTTTGGTCGATCAATGCTTCCAACGAAGCGGCGCCAATGGTTTGTAGCATGACGGCCTGCTCCTCGGGAGTGCTGCCAATGTGTCTGCGTGCAAATTCGTTCATTAGTCTAAGTTGTATATCGGTATACTGAAATGATGTTATAAGCTAATTTTCAAGCCTGTGTCAACGTGTTATATACATAGGTTCTACGATTGCGTTTATTGCAACAAATCAACGATGTCCGGTTCCAACAGGGAGATTTGTTCGCCCCCTTTTTCGGTCACGATGTAGGTGTCTTCCAGTCCCACGGCTCCCACGCCGTTGATGACGAACTTGGGTTCAACGGCCAGCACCATGTTCGCCTGAAGGATTTCGCGTGAACGGACGGCAAGTACCGGTGGTTCGTTGATGACCAGACCCACGCCGTGCCCAATGAACTTGGCTTGTTGCGTGGTTCCCATAAAACAGTCGGCCAATCCGGCTTTTTGTGCAATCCCCAACCCCAGTTCGTAGAGCTCCTGGCAAACAGCTCCGGGTTTCATCGCTTCCTGCACGCGCTGTTCAATTTCAATGGCCACCTGATGGGCTTTATAGGCTTTATCGGGCAGACGCCCCACCGAAAAGGTGCGGGTGATGTCGTCCAGGTATCCGGTGAAGTTGCCGCTCATGTCCACCATGACCGATTGCCCCTCCCTCAATATGGAACCGTTGGCTCCAATGGGATTGGTGGGGTCTCCGGCTCCGCCCAGGGCAAAGTCGTAGGGCGATGCCGTAGCTGCGTTGTCTCCTGTCAGCACACTGCCGAAGAAGGCTTCCATGTCGCCAAATGTACGGAACAGGCCTTTGTTCCCTTCCAACCGCATCAGCCGTTCAATCTCGATGGAAAAGGCCACGTCAGTTATGCCAGGACTGAAAATGCCGGGAATGTGGCGATAGGCCCTGACGTGGGCTTCGGCCGATGCCCGTATCAGGGAACATTCGTAATCGGTCTTGACACTGCGTACGTTGCGCAGGTCGGTGGTACCATCCAACAACGTGGCCTCGGGAAAGCAAGCTTGCATGCGCAGCCAGTCCAGGTGGCTCATCTCGCCGCTTTCCACCATCAGGGTCTTGGGTAATGGGATGCCTTCGTCTTGCAACAAACCGGGTATGTCCTCCTGTTTGCGGATATACCGCAACTGATTGCCTTTCAATCCGGCCGGCCTACGAATAAAAAACCAGGCCTCACCTTCCACAGGAATATAACAAAACCCGTTGATCACGTGTCCTGCCACATACAAGAGGTTGACCGTAGTTGACAACAGGCAGGCTTCGGCCGATACTTCGGCGAGGCGGGACTGGATTTTTTGAATCCTAAGCTGAAGGTCTTTTATGATAATATCCTGATTGATAATGCTCTGCATAAAAAAAGTGGAAATGCGTTTGTTCCTGCAAAGAACGGTATTTCCGCTTACATACTAAAGAAATAGCGTTTAAAAAACAACACCAAAATGATTAAAACGAAAGCAACCGGAAATGCGCTTTCCGGTTGCTTTGACTGGTTGTGGTTCTGTTGTCCTGATTGAAGGCTCAACACTCGTTTTACTCAATATCAATGACCCGTGCCGGTTTTTCCTTGGCCTGTTCTTTTTTGGGAACGTTTACATACAGGATGCCATCTTTGTAGTTGGCTGAAATTTTGTCGGTGTCGGCTGCATCCGGCAATGAGAAGGTACGCTTGAAACTGGTGTACACAAACTCCTTGCGGTAGTAACGATCGCCGGTTGTGGCTTCATTGGGTTCGCTTTCCCTGGCGCTTTGTTTTTCGGAAGAGATTTCCAGCATGCGCTTTTCCATGTTGATGTGGAAATCTTCCTTGTTCAGTCCGGGAGCTGCGAGCTCGATGCGGTAACCGTCCTTGTTTTCGGCTATATTCACAGCAGGACTGGTGCTCCAGTCGCTGTCATTCAAGAAATTGTCCCCAAATACGTCGTTCAGGATGGGGAAGAATGAGTTTTGACGTCTGAAAGGTGTTAACATAGCTTTGTCCTCCTTATTTTGGTTTATATTTTTTTTGTTTCACCGGATTCGTTTCCGGCTTCACAGTTTAAAGGGCAAAATACATGCCAAACACAGGTGGAAGATTGTATGTATATTTTATAACTGTCAGTAAATGAATTTAATAACAGAACTTAACGCCGAATAAACAATATGTCAATATGGCATATTATTGCAAAAATAACATGTCAATATGACATGATAGTGATTGTGTGCAGGGTAGACGGCCGTGCCTGGTTAAAGATGGTGGAAGCTTACAAATACGGATTGTGCAGCCGTTCTGAGCCGATGGTGGTGGAAAGGCCGTGACCGCAATACACCACCGTTGAATCGGGTAAGGTCATCAGCTTTTCCTGTATGTGTTTGATCTGGGTCTCGTAGTCGCCACCTGCCAAGTCCGTGCGGCCTATGCTTCCGGCGAAAAGGGTATCACCTGAAAACAGGCAGCCCTGAGTCGCGTTGTAAAGCGCAATACCGCCGGGGGAATGACCGGGCACCTCCAGTACGGAAAAGGATTCATTTCCCACGTGTATGGTGTCGCCTTCCTTCAGTATCAGTGTGGCGTAGGTTTTTTCCGTAGGTGGTTGCAGGCCGAACATGCGGCACTGGGCTTCGAGCCCATTCAGCCAAAAGGCATCACCCTCGTGTGCCATGGCCCTAACGCCCGTGGTCTTTTCCACATAAGCATTTCCCAGTACGTGGTCTATGTGCAGGTGGGTGTTCACTACGCAGGTCACTTTCAATCCCTGCTCGGCAATGTAGTTGGAGAGGCGTTTTTCCTCAGCCGCGTTGAAACAGCCGGGGTCTATGATCAGGGTGTCTCCCTGTTCGGTGGAAACCAGGTAGGTGTTTTCCTGAAAGGGGTTGAATACAAATACCTTTATGGTCATATTTTCAGCATGTTTCAAGTATTGTTTTTTTGGGCTAAATTTTTTGCAAACGAGTTGAACCTTCCTGGTCTATTGCGATTTTGAACGGGGGTAGCGGCAGTATCAAATTACTTCACCGGCAGGTAAACCACTTTTTTGGTCTTGAAAAATTCTTCTGAAAAATAGTCTGACAGATTGACGGTGGTCACGATGGAACGGAACGGCTTCAGTTCTTCCTGCAATTCTCCGCCTTTCAGGCAGATGATACCGTTGGGAAGTGCGTTCTGCTGAACGGAAGCTATGTTTTTCCGGCACAGGCGGTGCAAGTCCTGCAGCGGCATGACGGCACGGCTCACCACAAAATCGTAACGCTCTTTTACTTCTTCCACCGAAGAATGGCCGAAGCTGACGTTTTCCAGTCCGATGGCGGCGGCAATTTCTTTTGCCACCGTCACTTTTTTGCCGATGCGGTCTATCAGGTGGAAGTGAACATCGGGGAACAAGATGGCCAACGGGATACCGGGAAAGCCGCCGCCCGTGCCCACATCGAGTACGGTAGAACCCGATTTCAACGGCAAAAACCGGGCAATGCCCAATGAATGCAGCACGTGGTGCTCGTACAGGTTTTCGATGTCTTTGCGGGAAATGACGTTGATGCGGACGTTCCAGGTTTCATACAACGTCCCCAATGCATTGAATTGCTCCTTCTGCCGGAGGGTGAGGTCGGGAAAATAGCGGGTTATGCACTCCATCTTCGTATCAATCTAACAATGCTGCCAAGGGATTACCCGGTTTGAGGTAAGTTGACAGGCTGCCGAAGTCGAGGAATACTTCCGTGGTACCAACGGCATACCCGGCAATTTCGTATTCATTGAACGTGTATGTCAGACCCTTTTCTGTCAGGTAGAAATTGTTGTTCAGATTCAACTCTTCATTTAAATCAAAGTAGCCGATTTCTATCAGTTCTTCAACCGAGTTCAGCTTGTTTTGTTTTATGATCTTGTCAATAATCATCGAGGCAACAATGGCTTTTGCCTTATCGGTAAACAAATCGTCTTCGGTAATCTTTTTGCCGTTCTTCAGGTCAACCACGGTATTGATGTATCTCTTTTCACCATGCGCACCGCCTGAATACCGGTCGATGGAAACGGTGTAGGAAAACAGGTAATCATCGTTGTTGCGAATGATGGTCTTCTGCTTGTTGTACCAGGAGTCGCTGCCGTACATGCCTTCTTCATCCTCCATATCGGCATAGGTAGATTCGGATTCGAAAAAGAATTGCTTGTAGTTGTTGCTGTAAGCTTCCAATACAGCCTTGGGGGTTTCATACACACTGTCTGATTCTTGAAAATAATCATTCAATAGTACCCGGCGTACGTTTTTCAGGACTTCGGGATCTGGAAAATCAGCGGGGTAATCGATGCTGACAGACAGGTCCAGACCAAGATGAACAGGACTATTCTTTAGTTGAGCCTTGTCTGTCAATGATGAAGTGCTGAGCGTCAGTGAATCGACTTCTGATTTGGGTTTTTCTTTGCAGGCGTATGTCAGCAAGCTCACTGCAACAAGCGCCATGAACCAAAAATGTGAGCGTTTCATCGTCATCGTATACTGATATTAGGTGTATGTCGTGAAGGAATCGTTACCTTTGTAATCCCTACAAAAGTAACCGAAATTTTTTAAACCTTGCTTATGGATATCCAATTTCTTGACTGGGGACTGATTGAATACGCTGAAGCCTGGAACAAACAAACAAGCCTGTTTGACGAACGTGTGCAGGCTAAATTGCAGGCGTCAGAAGGTATTCAAGCGTTGCCCGATGTGGCTGTCTTTTGTGAGCACCCGCCGGTATACACGCTTGGGAAAAGCGGTGTGCTGGAAAATCTGTTGGTGAACAACACACAGCTGAAAGAACGTGGGGCTAGTTTTTTCCGGACGGACAGGGGTGGCGACATTACTTTTCACGGGCCTGGTCAACAGGTGGTTTATCCGGTGTTCGACCTGGAACATGGTCAGCTGGGCTTGAAGGCCTACATCCACAAATTGGAAGAAGCTGTCATCCGTTTGCTCGACAGTTACGGGGTGAAAGCCGGCCGTCTTGAACAGGCAACGGGTGTCTGGCTGGAACCTGAATCACCGGGGCGTGCCCGAAAAATCTGCGCCATCGGGGTAAAAAGCAGCCGGTTCATTACCATGCACGGTTTGGCGTTGAACATCAACACCGATTTGTCCTTTTTTCATGCCATCAACCCTTGTGGTTTTGTGGATAAGGGAGTGACGTCGCTTTCCCAGGAATGTGGCGGACCCATTGATATGGATGTCTGCAAACGGCAACTTTTTCAGGCGTTAAAAACTGTATTTGCTGAATAATATGGATATCTTTGCAAGACCAACATCTATACATGGAAACAAGTCCCTTTTTGCCCGATGAGGCTGTTGCAGTTGCTGTTCTGATATGGTCACTTATTTGTTCAGACCAGCAACTATCTACCAACGAATCGCATTACTTTCAACAAACCCTCCAGTATTTGGGTGTTTCGCCGGAAGCCTTCGAACTTCGATTGTCCAGGCCTGAAGAAGAAGCCTATACTGTTGTTCTTGGCATGAATGCCCAAAAACGCAGCCATTGCGCAACCTTGCTGCGTTTGGCGTATCAATCGGACGAATTGGTCGACAGGGTGGAATTGCGCAAGCTGAACGAGATTTTGATTCGGGCTGAGTTGTTCCGTAGAGATGGAAAGAAGCGCATCCCCGATGATGAGTTGATTCTTTGATGTATTCGGTAAACTTGTTTTAGTTGTGTTGTTTTTTCGCTGAATGGCAGCAAAGTTGGTGTGTTGTTGAACATTTATTGGTGAAATAACGTTAAAACTGCTAGCTTTGCCTGGAGCTATTGGCTCTCTATTTGAACATAAACAATTTAAAAATATGATGAAGCGTAGATTGATCGGCCTCTTGGTTGCCGTTTTGTTATTATCCGGTTGTTCCTCAGTGTTGTTGACCGGTAGGAAACAAATGATTTTAGTCAGCGATGCGGAAGTGCTTTCGTTGAGTGACAGTACCTATCGAGCCTTCATGGCAACTGCCACCGTGTCGAAGCAAGCCACTCAAAACACCATGGTCAATCGGGTGGGTACCCGCATAGCCAATGCGGTGGCCAATTACTTACAACAGGAGGGGCAGTCAGCCTTGATAGACGGATACGACTGGTCGTTCAAGTTGGTGGTGGATACGGCGGTCAATGCGTTCTGTATTCCCGGCGGCAAGATTGTGGTATACGAAGGCTTGTTGCCTGTGACACGCAGCGAAGCCGGATTGGCGGTTGTTATCGGTCACGAGGTGGCCCATGCCATTGCCAAGCATGCCAACGAACGTATGAGCCAACAAATGGCTACCAGTCTGGGATTGTCCATGATAGATGCCATCATTCCCCAGAAACAGACTTTGCTGAAAGCCTACGGCCCCGCCGTACTGGGATTGGGAGCCGAATACGGTATCATGTTGCCTTATTCACGCAAACAGGAATACGAAGCCGACCACCTGGGCCTGATTTTTATGGCCATGGCTGGTTACGACCCGGCTGAAGCCCTTACGTTCTGGTCAAGGATGGCTGCGAATTCCACGAATACCATCCCCGAGATTCTAAGTACGCACCCCTCGGACGAAAAGCGCATCGCCAGTATCCAAAAGCTGTTGCCGGAAGCCCAAACCTACTACAAGAAATAATTCTTATCCGTTAAAATCAAAAAGAGAAGCACACCATCCAAGCGCTTCTCTTTTTTTTGTACCCCTTAAAGGGATGCCATCCTTTTTAAAGGGATGCCATCCTTTTTA
>CAYPLF010000039.1:0-20581 GCA_964411555.1 uncultured Bacteroidales bacterium
CCAATGATGGTCTTTTACGTAAAGAAAGAATAGGGGTGGGAAACTATTACATAAATGATAAGCTATTTAATCTACTTGCAAATCGATAAAAACCACTGGCGGTAATCACGCAAAGCACACCCGCCAAAGGCGGCCGCGCCCTACCTACCCGTTAGCCCTCATTTTATGAAGCGCACATCAAGTTGATTTCATTGATAAAAGTTGAAAGAATAAAATCCATCTATTTGGTGGTCTCATATATGAAGGCTCTGATACTAGTTGCAAAAATGGATAAAAGAATACTTGGAAATTTTGTAAAATGTAATAACTTTGTATGCACATTAATACATATAGACTATGGATGTTTCAGTAATAAAAGTTGGTAATTCCCGTGGTATAAGGCTTAGCAAAACCCTTATTGAGAGATATAATATTAAGGATACTGTTGAGCTAATCATGGAAAAGGGCTATTTGATTCTTAAGCCTAAAACAGAAGCGCGTAAAGGATGGGAGGATTCTTTTCGGAAGATGCATGAGAATGGAGATGATAAGGCTCTAATGAGTGATGTGTTTGAAGATGAAAGTTTTGAGGAATGGAAATAAATCAATACCATATTATCTTGGTCAACTTGGACCCTACAGTTGGTAGTGAGATAAAGAAAACGAGACCATGTGTCGTTATTTCTCCCAATGAAATGAATAAGTACCTTCAAACGATAGTCGTTGCCCCAATGACTAGTCAATCTAAACGATATCCTACCCGGATAGAGGTAAAACACAATGAAAAAGATGGCTGGATTGTCATCGACCAGATTCGTACGATAGATAAAACTCGTATCATTAAGGTACTTGATAAATTATCTAAAAAGGAGATAGAAGATATCAAATCTGTGATTCGCGAAACGTTTGTGGATTAACCAAAAACAAGGGCTAAATCATCTAAACCACAGCCGCTTGCCTTGCAGCTTCGCCGCTAAGGCAACGGCTGCGGTTTAGCTACCCGTTAGCGGTCATTTCACAAACGTCTCTGGTTAAATTGACACGATTGATTTAAAAAGATATAGAAATGCAAAACGAAAATCTAAGAAAAACAGTCAAACAATCAAAACGATATCCATTTATTGCAGAACATCGTGGTGGTCCGCTTACGAAAGATAATCATCGCAAGTTGATTAAATGGGCGATTGAATGTTCTGAGCATGTCTTATTCCTTATTGACAAAGAGATAGATGAAAGATTACTATATGCTTTGAATGTAGCAAAACAATGGAAAAATGGCACCATTCCAACAGGAATGGCAATGAAGGCTTCTTTGGGAGCTCATGCAGTAGCAAGACAAGTGGAAAATCCTGTTCATAAGGCGATAGCTCGTTCTATTGGACAAACGGTTGCAACAGCTCACATGGCGGACCATTCTCTTGGTGGAGCATTTTATGCACTTAAAGCTATAAAGCTGGCCAAGATGGACATAGAAATTGAAAGAAATTGGCAGACAAAAAAATTAGGTGAATTACCTTCTGAGATTATTGAGATAGTTCGGTCTATGTGAACGAAGAAAGAATTAGACAAAAGAATATAAATTATAAAAAACAACGAACCGCTATGTGTATAGCAAATAGGCGTAACAGTAGTAAATTCAAAGTTTGTAACCCGCTTCAAATTTATCTCGGCTTGATTGGTTTGAAGCCCGCAATCGCCTACTTACTATATACTAAACGTTATGGGGTATATTAAAAACACTACGGCATAAACATTGCTCACTCCTGAGATAACATATCAAAATATGTGTCATCTTTGAGGATAACCTTATTCAATGGTTTTCAAAAGAAAACCCAAAAAACACCAAAGAAATGTTGGAGCGTGCTATGCAATTAAAAAACGATTTTTTTAGAACGAAACAGGGGTAAGCATATGGAAGCCAAGAAGATTACGAATTTTGACGAGTTGATTGAGCAAGAACATGGCAAAATAGGTACTGACAACCGAAATGAATATGATGAACGAGCTCAGATGTTCATTGCTAGCGAAATGTTGAAAGAAGCCAGGCTTTAGGCTAATCTAACTCAGGAGCAATTAGCTGAAAAAGCTAACACTAAGAAGAGTTATATTTCAAAGATTGAGAATGGGAAAGGGAATATTCAACTTTCAACATTGATTCGAATATTTGAAAAGGGTTTAAATAGAAAGATAGGTTTGACCTTCCTGTAACAAATTACACCCCATTACATCACTTAAACCACTGCCGCCACAGACGTCCGCGCTTTGGTTACCTGTTATCAGAATTGCTATGCAGTTTGTCCCCTTTTTTGTTGGTTGACTGCTTTGAATGTGGTACTTTTAACCGTTCATTTAAAGAACCCATACCATGTTAAAAAAACAGTATTTTATCACCTTAGCAAGCTTGTTTCTGATTACCTCAGCAGGTGCTCAAACAGGCTCTTCATTCAAGGAGTGGGCGCTGACGCCTCCCATGGGTTGGAACAGCTGGGATTGTTACGGGCCTACCGTAGTCGAATCGGAAGTCAAGGCCAATGCCGACTATATGGCCAAACACCTGAAAAAATTCGGCTGGGAATACATCGTTGTGGACATTCGCTGGAACATCCAAAACGACAAAGCCGGCGGCTACAACCAAACCAACCAGATTTACACGATTGATGAATACGGACGCTACCTGCCCGCACCCAACCGGTTCCCTTCTTCGGCAGACGGAAAAGGATTCAAACCCTTGGCAGATTACATCCACAGTAAGGGCCTCAAATTTGGTATCCACATCATGCGTGGCGTACCAAAGATTGCTGTTGAACGCAAGCTTCCCATTTTGGGTGCAAAGGGCGTTTCGGCTGACCAGATCTATACAGAAAAAGGACAATGCACTTGGTTAAGAGATAATTACACCATTCTTGCCGACAAGAAAGGGGCACAGGAATACTACAACTCCATTTTTGATCTGTATGCCAACTGGGGCGTTGATTTTGTGAAGATAGATGATTTATCCGCTCCTTCATATCATCAGGATGAGGTTGAAATGATTCGTAAAGCCATAGACCAATGCGGACGTCCCATCGTTATGAGCACCTCTCCAGGCGAAACACCCATTAACGCCGGCCCGCACGTTAGCCAGAATGCCAATATGTGGCGTATGGTAAACGATGTTTGGGACAATTGGCGGGATGTCACCCATCTGATGAACATAGCCCAGAAATGGTATGACTACATCGTTCCAGGCACTTGGCCCGATTGCGACATGATTCCGCTGGGCCGACTTTCCATCCGTGGAGAACGCGGCAAAGACCGCCCCACCAACCTGACAAAAGACGAACAATATTCCTTGATGACGCTGTTTACCATTTTCCGTTCTCCGTTGATGTTCGGTGGCGACCTACCCAGCAACGATGAGTTTACCAACTCCCTGCTCACCAACAAAAGGGTGTTGCAAATGCACAGACAAGGCAGCAAGGTGCGCCAGTTATTCCAGGAAAATGGCCAGGTAGCCATCACTTCCGTCGACTCGAAAACGAAAGAAGTGTACCTGGCTCTCTTCAATACCAGTCAGAATGAACAAACCATCAAGGTTGACCTGGCCAAGTACAACTTGCCTGTCAAGGTATCGGTAAAAAATGTGTGGACCGGTAAAAAAGTGGGTACACTGACCGGTACGATCGGACAGAAGTTGGCACCTCATGCCTGCTTGTTGGTTTCATTGAAAGGAAAATAGTTGAGCATAAACGCATAAAAAGAACGATGGTATAGTTTCAGCGCGGACTGTATTTATGTTGTAAAACATATCGAACACGCATTCGGCCAATAAAATATACCTTACTTTTGCGCACAATCGTCTTAATTTATCACTTAATATATTCATTAATAATCTTAAACTATGAATTGGAATTCACAGGAATTCGTATGGTTGGACTGGGTCATCATTGCAGTAGGCATTGTGGCCGTTGTCTGGGCTGTTTGGAATTCGATTCGGAAACACAAGAAACAACAACAGGGAGCAGACAGCGAAGACTACCTGTTTGGTAAAGGAGAACCTTGGTACATCATTGGTGCGGCTATTTTTGCAGCCAACATCGGTTCAGAACACTTGGTAGGGCTGGCCGGCACGGGTGCCAAAGCCGGTGTCGGTATGGCACACTGGGAAATGCAAGGCTGGATGATCCTTATCCTGGGATGGCTCTTTGTACCGTTCTACCAGTTGATGAACAACAAGCTGGGCAAGATCATCACCATGCCCGACTTCCTCAAGAACCGTTACACACCAGCAACGGGTTCGTGGTTGTCCATCATCACCCTGATTGCTTATGTGCTTACTAAAGTCAGTGTCACCGCCTTTACCGGAGGTATTTTCCTGGAAAGCCTCCTCGGCTTACCCTTCTGGTATGGAGCCATCGGCCTTATCGTCCTGACGGGTATCTTTACCATCTTGGGCGGCATGAAGGGTGTCATGACCCTATCGGCCATTCAGACACCTATCCTTATCATCGGTTCCTTCCTGGTTCTTTTCCTCGGTTTGGCAGCACTCGGTGGTGGCAATATCGGTGACGGTTGGACGGCCATGATTGACTATTCAAGAACCCTTAGCGTGGGAGCGGACGGTACAGCTTACGGCACCAACCACATGTTCCACTTTGAAACCGGTGACCCGATGTATGACGAATATCCGGGCTTCTGGGTGTTTATCGGCGCCTCCATCATCGGTCTTTGGTACTGGGCAACCGACCAGCACATTGTTCAAAGGGTACTCGGACAACACAAGGGTGAAGCCAGCGATGTCGTGATGAAACGTGCCCGCAGAGGTACCATCGCCGCCGGTTACTTCAAGCTGTTGCCCGTCTTTATGTTCTTGATTCCTGGAATGATTGCCGCCGCTCTGGCAGCCCGTCCCGACAGCGGATTCACACTGGACAATCCCGACACCGCCTTCGGTTCCATGGTTAAATTCGTGCTGCCTGCCGGTGTTAAAGGCATCGTGACCATCGGTTTCATCTCGGCTCTGGTAGCTTCACTGGCAGCCTTCTTCAACTCTTGCGCCACCTTGTTCACGGAAGACTTCTACAAACCCATGTTCAAAGGGAGATCGGAAGAAAGATATGTGTTGATTGGTCGTATCGCCACCGTCGTTGTCGTGATTCTGGGTATCGCTTGGATTCCTGTCATGATGAGTCTTGGTAGCCTTTACTCCTACTTGCAGGGTATTCAATCACTGCTCGCTCCCGCCATGGTAGCTGTCTTTGTCATGGGTATTTTCTCCAAGAAAATTACACCCAAGGCCGGTGAAGCTGGTTTGATCTTTGGTTTCCTGGTGGGTATGGGTCGCTTGCTGACCAATATTTTCACCGACACCGGTGCCAAAGTAATGAGTGGTGGATTCTGGGAATCGACAACCTGGTTCTGGCAAACAAACTGGCTCATTTTTGAAATCTGGCTATTGGTCGCCATCATTATTTTCATGGTACTGGTTTCGTTCTTCACCAAGAAACCAACTGCCCAGCAAATCGAATTCATCTCCTTCTCCGGTGACTATAAGAAACTGGTTAGGCAGAGCTGGAACAAATGGGATGTTATCGCCTCTCTTGGCGTAGTAATCTTCTGTGCACTGTTTTACTGGTATTTCTGGTAAATAGTACCGGCTACATTATTGATCAAAAAGAGAGCATCTGTAAGCGATTTACAGATGCTCTCTTTTTGTGACTTCCTTACGTAAAGCTGTATGTGGCGGACTTATTTGATCACTGCACGTAGAGGCTTACCTGTATAGGATAGTTGTTTAGTGGCAGAACGTGCATCTATTCCGGATCCCTTGTTCTCGTCAACCAGAACAACAGTAAACACACGGCTTTTCAAACTGCCGGGGAAAGCACCTTCCTGTTTTCCAATAACCAGCGTTTGTTGTTTGTCGTCCCATTTGAATGAAATCAGGGAGTACTTGCCTTGTTCGTAGTTATAGGAATCACCTTCGTCTTCGTACAACTCGAAAGAAGCATCAGCACCTCGATACACACGGATTTCCAGCGTATCGGCGGTTTTCTCGTTCGTGTATTGCTGCGGCTTTCCCATTGGAATGATGGAGCCGGCCTTCACGAACAACGGAATCTTATCGAGAGGCGCTGCTGTATTCACGGATTGACCACCGTTGAACCGTTTGCCTGTCCAAAAATCGTACCAACCGGCCGTTTTGGGCAAATAGACGTTCCAGGTGGAAACGCCGGGTTCGGTGATGGGTGCCACCAATATGGACTTGCCAAACAGGTATTGGTACTGACGGTTCAACGCAGCCGTGTCACCGTTGAAGTCCATAACCATGGGGCGCATCATGGTCGAGCCCTTGGCTGTTACCTGCCAGGCTTCCGAATAGATGTAGGGCAGCAGGCGATAGCGGAGGTTCAGCATCTTGCGCATGTTGCCTTCCACCTTGTCACCGTACTTCCACGGTTCTGTTTCCGTTTGGTAGCCGTGCATGCGGAAGATGGGGCTCAATGCTCCCCATTGATACCAACGGGTAAGCAGGTCGTGGAATTTCTCGTCGGTGTATTGGCTTCTGCCGGGGCGGAAGAACCCGCCGATGTCGGTTGTCCAGTAAGGAAGCCCGGTCAGGGTAAAGTTCAGTCCGGCTACGATTTGGTTCCGGTAGGTATCCCAAGTGCCGCCGATATCGCCAGACCAGTTGATGACGCCATATCGTTGCTGGCCCAGAAAGGCCGAACGGGTGAGAATGCAGACGCGTTTGTCGTTGGTGGTTTTCCGTTGCCCTTCGTAGACAGCTTGGCTCACCAGTAAGGGATACGTGAGGCGGTAGAATTCACCGGGGCCCATATACGTTTTCTTTCCTTTCAAGGCATCGTTTTCGGGTTCGGTAGCATCCATCCACCAGGAATCCACGCCCACGCTGAACAGGTTGTCGTTCAGGGCTTTCCAATGGGTTTCACGACCGAGCGGATTGAATACGTCCACCCAAGGACTGTTGGGGATAAACAGGTTATTCTCCATGTACGGTTTGGCCACCTCCGACTTTTGATCGAGGTTTTCCCAAACGGAAACATTGAAGTGAGCATTCAGGTCGTGCAATTCTTTGATGAAACCGGCGGGATTGGGATAATTGGTTTCGTCAAATTTGGGTACACCCCAGCCGTACTTGCCCCAGTATTGCCAATCCTGGACGATGACGTCCATGGGTAGGTTCCGTTTACGGAATTCCTTGACGGTTTCCACCAGGTGGGTGCCTGATGTATAGCGTTCGCGGCATTGCCAGAAGCCATAGGCCCATTGGGGTAGCAGAGGTGCGGGACCCGAAAGGGCACGGTAAGAAGCAATGACAGCGTCGGCTGAAGGGCCGTAAAAGACCACATAGTCAAGCAGTTTTGCATTGGGTGAACGGAAGGTGGTGGCCGGTTCGCTCAACTTCCACGACAAGGTGGGGGTGTTGCTCGATTTGCACAAGACCTGTACCTCATGGGTACCTGCCTGCAGCTTGACCAGGGAACCTACCGTAGGTGGTAGCCACTGGTTGTTCTGATCCACACAGGGCTTTCCATCGATGACCACAAAGTGACGGTTGCCCATATCGCCCAAGTCGAGAAAGATGGAATAGGTTCCGTTTTTATCGACCGTAAAGGTTCCCTTATAGAGCGATTGATTCTGTGAAACACGTTGGGTACCCGACGTGGTGGTCACTTCCACCATCCGGTTGGCTTCGGTGGTTGATGCTACTTGCTTTTCAAGTTTGATGAGGTTGTCGGCCGGGTTGAAATCGGTCAACCCGTACTGGTGCCACATCAAACCGTAACCTTTGCTTGAATACACAAAGGGAATGGCAATTTGTGAATTCACCTGGGTGAGACGACGTGTTACGTTTCTTAGGTTGTACTGCCCGTCTTGAAATTGTCCCAAACCGAAGATGTATTCGTCGGCCGGTGATTCAAACCGTTGCTCGGCCAGGAAACAGGGTTCGCCTTGAACCGTACCCGGAATCATCTTGCGTGAACCTGCCTGCTCCTTTAAAAAGACTTTGCCGGCTTTGTCCGCATAGGTCAACGCACCCGTTTGCTTGTTGAGCGTTACTTGCATCTGGTTGACACTGACCGTCACACTTGTTGCCGTATTAGCGAGTTTGAATGCGGGTATTGTCCGTTTTTCGGTCAACACAAGTTCAGGCACCTTACCGTCTGTTTCTTTGTAGAAGCGGACCCGGATGGCGTTGTCTGCCAATGGCACCAGCTCCAGTGTACCGTCTGAGAGAACAACGGAAACCCTGTCGGTGGTCCGCTTCACCTCTTTGACAAGCTGTGCCTGGCTCAGCATGGGTAAGAAGCCGACTAGCAACAGGCACGAAAAACGGTATAATCTATGCGTGATAAGCATCGCGTTGATTGTTGATGGTTGATTGTTTATTGTTTGTTGAACATCCAGTAGTCAAAGTTGAACAGTTCACGACCGGCAGTTATATTCTGGCCATTGAAGGTAAAGTAGACATCGTGGATGCCCTTGACTTCTTGTGTCAAGGTTTCAGTTAACGGTTTGAACACCTCCCAACCGCCGGTACGGGGCAGTCTGATGGAAGCAATCCGTTGACCTTTCAAGCTGTCAAGACGCACTTCGAGCACACCCCCATCCACACCGGCTGCCAGGGAAGCCGTAAACGATTTGGGCGAGGTACTGCCGAAGTTGACTTCACGTACTTTGATGTAACCTTTTCCACGGGTACTGGTAATATAAACACCTACCGTATTGTTTTGGGCTATGGTGCATTTTTCTGACCAAGCCATGGTTTCGGCTTCCGTGCGTTTGTACGGATCCAGGGTGCCTACCGGCTTGGGGCCTTCTTTCGTGGCGGTTACAGCCGGAATGGTTCCGTCCGCGTTGTAGGTGAATTGCTCTACGCAAGCTGCACGACCATAGCTTCCGCCCTGGGGCAGCAAGCCTGAATGGTAGAAGAGGTAGGAATTGCCCTTGTAGTCGATGATGCCACCGTGGTTGGTAAAGCTGTTGAGTTTCTGGTCTTCCATGATCTTGCCCTGATACTTCCACGGTCCGGTAGGTCCGGTGCTGGTAGAATACGACAAACCTTCGCCACCTTTACCCATTCCGGCAAACATCATATAATACAGGTTGTTCCGCTTATAGAACCAGGGCCCTTCAACAAAATTATCCTTGTTTTGTACTGCCGGTGCACCGTTCGCACCGTTCGCACCTCTGGCACCACGGCTTCCGCCGAATGTTTCCACGTTCAAGGGAATGGATACGATTTCACCCGAGTAAGAAATCATGTCTTTGTTCAACTTGACATAAAACAGGCTGCCATTCCCCCAATAGAGGTAGGCCTGGCCATCGTCGTCAATCCAAACTGTGGGGTCAATATTCGACCAGCTGCCATTCTGAATAAGGGGTTTGCCAATGGCATCCTTGAACGGGCCGGTTGGGCTGTCGGATACCGCCACACCAATGGACATATCGTTTTTATCGCTTTGGGCGCAGATGTACCAGTAAAACTTGCCGTCGCGTTCGATGCATTGGGCGGCCCAGGCGCGGTCGCGGGCCCAGGTGAACGATTCCAGGGAAATGGGTACCCCGTGGTCTGTCCAGTTCACCATGTCTGTGGACGAAAGCACCCTCCACTTGGTCATGTAGTAGAAATCAAAACCGGGAATATCATCGCCCGTGTACATATATACGGTGCCTTTATAAACCATGGGCGCAGGGTCGGGTGAAAAATGGGTTTGTGTCACCGGGTTATCGGCACGGCACAAGCTGGCAAATGAAACAAGAGCCACGATGCCTGCAATCAGTATTTTTTTCATTGTTTGAGTTTTTTTACTTTGCTCGTACTATCCTCACACCATACACTTTACCCGCCGTATTGCCGGCTGCGGCCTGGAACTTGACGCGGATGAATTCTTTGCCGATCAACAGGTTGTCGGGTATAACATATTCCACCTGTTTGAAACTGTTCTGGTTCCACTTGCCTTGCAGCGTCTCTGTGACCAATTTCGTATCGTCAACATAAATATCGAAGGTACGGTTGCCGGTTTCAGCTCCCCAATAACGGACGGACAACCGCAGTCCGGTTTCCTTGTTGGTACCCATTTTGTAGCTGAAGAAACCACCGCCCCGTGCTTCGCGCCAGAATTCGTTGTTGAAATTGCCGGTGGAAGAAGCCTGGCGTTCCATGCCATGATCCACCTCGGGTTGTTGCTCACCAGGGGCAACCGCATCGACGCTGCGTGCCTGTAGAGCCATTTTTTCCTTTTCAATGGCGGCAATGGAATCGGTGTAGGAGCGGTAGTCGGCGTTTGTCAGCGTCATCCAGTACATCATGTAGCGTGCGTCATGGATGCGGAAGAAGGGTTCCAGGGTGATGCCTTCAATGGGATTGACCATCTTGACGTTCAGTTTGAAGTTCAGCGGTTTACCGGTGACTGGTACCAGTTTGTCGGCTATGGTAGGGATGTTGTCGTCTACCAGGATGGGTGCTTTGTCGATGGGCAATTTTACGCCACCCGGGTATTGTCCGAACCGGCTGTCATCGGCAATCAAGCCCCTCATGTCTTCCGTACCGGTCTTGGCGCCCAACAAAATGGGACCGTGCATGAAGGCAATGTACTGCGGCACGTTCGGCAAGCGTTCGATGGTGTTGTGCATGGGTAGTTCAATCTTCACCACATCGCCTTTTTTCCAGGTTCTGGCAATGCAGATGTACGAGGAAGGCTGAGCGGTATACGAAACCTTCTTTCCGTTCACCGTAACAGTCAGGGCGCCTTTCTTCACCCAAACCGGGTAACGGACCATCAAGTTGAACTTGGCATTACCTTGGGTAATGGTCAGGCTGGTGCGTTCTTCATCTGGGAAGTTGGTTTCTTGTTTGAGGCTGACCTTTTTGTCTTTCCAGTTGAGTTCAGAGGCAATGAAGAGGTTTACGTACAAGGAATCGTTCCTGTGGGTGTAGATGAACTGGTTGTACTTTCCGTGGTTTTCCATACCGGATCCCACGCAGCACCACATGGCCTTATTAGGGGCTGAATAGCTCCGGTAGTGGCGGGGACGTGAGGTGGTGAAGTAGACATAACCTCCATGTTCCGGGTGTTGGGTGGAGAGAATATGGTTGAACAGGGTGCGTTCGTAGTAATCTACGTAGTTGGCCTTGGGTTGCATGCGGAACAGGTCTTCCGTTAGTTTCAGCATGTTGTAGGAGTTGCAGGATTCGGGACCGTCCACGTCGTTTACGTAATCGAAGCAGGCTTCCACACTGGGGAAATGCTCCCTGCGGCTGTTTCCGCCGTGAGCCAGGGTTCGTTTTCCGGTCACAGTTTCCCAAAAGAAGCGACCGGCTTTTTCGTAGGTCTGGTCGTTGCTCAATTCGGCAATGCGGGCAAAACCAATGACCTTGGGAATCTGGGTGTTCGCGTGCTTGTTGTCCAGGTTGTCAACACCCTGTGACATGGGATTCAATATCTGCTGATGGGCATATTTCTTGGCAGCCGTCAGGTATTTTTGGTTACCGGTTATTTGGTAGGCATCGGCGTATACTTCATCCATGCCCCCGTGTTCCATGTTCAGGATGGACTGCATCTGTGCTTCGGTGAACGAAGCGGTGAGATCGATGCCCCAATCACAGAATTTCAGGAACAGGGTTTTGGCTTCTTCGTTGCCGCAATACAACCAAGCGTCGCGAAGTCCGGCAAACATTTTGTGCAGGTTGTAGAAGGGTGCCCAGGCTCCGTTGTACGGGCCGAAATCGCGCAACTTGAAGGCGCTCCACAGTTTGCTGCTGTTGGGGAAACCGCCTGCATAGCCTATGCCCCATTCCGGGAACTTGGCCGTGTTTGCTTCCTGGCACAGTTTCAGTTCGGCTATCATGTAATCCATGCGTTTTTTACACTCGAGGTTGCCTGTTGAGGCGTAATTCAGGGCCATGGCCGTGAGGTAATGGCCGCCCACGTGGCCGTCGAGTCCATCCCAGTTCGGGTAACACTCGGCCTTTTTTGGCAATCCGGCTTCCTTGCGATAGGGTGCCAAGAAGCGGTCCACATCATACATCATCAGTACTTTCAGGTTCAGGTCACGGGCATGCTTGAACGGCCCGTTTAGCAGTTGGACGTCTCCCAAAGGAAACGCGTTCGGGTACAGTTTAGTTTGAGCGTTTATTTGCTTGGTACCCATTAAGAATACACACAAAACGGTAAGCCACAGTATATTTTTCATATTATATCAATTTTTTCGTTTATGGAAGTTTGTAACGCCGCATGCCCAAGATATTCCACGCTTGGGTGCTTATACAAGCATGCTCGCTTCATAGTTCTTTGGTTTTATACCTATTAATTGAATATCCACCAGTCCATGTTGAACAGGTCGCCTTCCCCACCTTTAAAAACAAAATACAGGTCGTGGGTGCCTTTTACGGAGGTTACCGGGCATGATTGCACGGCCCATGTTTGGGCATCACCCGTACCTTTCACCTGGAGGGTACCCAGCAATTGTCCGTTCAATCCGTCTATGCGAATTTCAATGCTGCCTCCTGGCGTGGCTGAAGCTACGCTGGCCTGGAAGGTTTTCAGCTTTTTCTTGAAATCAACGCTGCGCACCTTGATGTAATCGCCGTTGTTGATGTTGCTCACATACATGCCCACCTGTTCGCTGCGCAGTGTCTTCAGCCCCTTCGAGAAAGCAATGGTCTCAGCTTCCTGTCGGGTTTTAGGATTGAGTTTGCCAGCACTTTTGGTTACCCCTTCCACCGTATGCGGAATGCTGGGAATCGATCCGTCTTTGTTGTATGTAAACTCAGCTACGCAGACCGAACGTTTGAAGCCACCGCCACCGGGCAGGTCACCGTTGTGGTAGAACAAGAAAGAACGGCCCTTGTAATCGATGGTTCCGGGATGGTTGGTGAAGGCGCCTCCTTTTGTAATCAGGGGCATGATGGTGTCGCGGTAGGTCCAGGGGCCAAGCGGGCCCGGGCTGGTTGAATAGGCCAGGTGTTCGGGTACGCCACCGGCCGGGTACAGCATGTAGTACTGGCCTTTGCGTTTGTAGAACCAGGGACCTTCTTCGTATTGAGCATTGCGTTTTGCATCACCGGTACGCACACCAAAGTTGGTTTTTGTGAACTCAACCTTGACCACTTCTCCCGAATAGGAAACCATGTCTTCGTTCAGTTTCACGTAGTGCAGGTCGGGATTTCCCCAGTACAAATACGCCTGGTTGTCATCGTCGATGAACACGGTGGGGTCAATGTACCCGTAACCTTCCAGCAATGGTTTACCGATGGCATCTTTGAACGGGCCGGTTGGGCTGTCAGACACACCAACACCGATGACGTTTCCTCCATTTCTCTTATTCAGGGGCACATAAAAATAGTACTTGCCGTTTCTGAAAATGCATTGGCCTGCCCAGGCGTCGCCCCTGGCCCAGCTGAAATCCTTGTAGGAAAGGATGGTGCCGTGGTCGGTCCAGTTCACCATGTCGGTGGTGGAATAGCACTTCCAGTCGTTCATGGTGAAGAAATTGCGGACGGTCACGTCTTCGTCGTGGGTGGTGTACAAATAGACCACCCCGTTGTGGACCATGGGAGCCGGGTCGGCTGTATAGTACGTTTGGATGATGGGGTTCTGGGCCATGGCCACGACTGAAAACAGTGTAGCAAACAATGCAACAGTTGTGCGGTAAAAGGGTCTGTTCATAATGCGTTGTATTTTGTTGATATTCATTGGTTTAATTCTTCTGATAATCAGCACGTTAACGTGCCGGGATAAACCGGTACAACAACACGCCGTGAGCGGGTATGGTCAATGGAAGCTGGGCCACCTTGGTATCAATGGTACTCAGGTTCTTTTGCCTCCACAAATCGCGTACGGTGCAGGTGCCGGAGATGCCTATCTTACTGAAATCGGTATAGGAAAGCGTGGAAATATCATTGCCGAAGTTGCAGAAACCCACAGCCCAACTGCCGTCTTCCAACTCTTTCTTGTAGATGCGCACCTCACCAATGGTTTGCAGGCAGGTGGCTTGCTTACCCAGGGGATCCTGGTTGACTTCAATCACTTCGTCGTTGGTCAACAGGTTCAAGGTGAATTCATCGAGTATTTCCATGTCGCACCCTATGAGCAGGGGCGCCGAGAATAGGCTCCACAAGCTGATGTGCAGGTATTGTTCATCGGGTTTGAGTTTGCTCGGGTGCGGATTGCCCCAGCCTACTGTGCCGACCACCAACATATCGGGGTCGTTCCAGTTGCCGGGTTTGGCATAGGGTGCGGCTGCATCCTGCGACAAGGCTATGTTTTTGACGCTCACCCAGGTATCGGTGATGTCGTTGGTGGTACGCCAGCAGTTTCCTCCTACCGAGCCGCCCCATTTCCATACATCGGACATGCCGTACTGGCACACGCTGAAAATGATGTCGCGGGGTTGTTCGCGCAGGTAGGTGCCCATCACTTCGAAGGGTTTCATGGCGGTAGCAAGTGTACTTCCACCATTGTATGAAAGCGAGGAGACCTTGTACGGATCGTTTTCAGGTAAGCCGTTGATTACGTTCCCATAGCTGCACCAGTCGTATTTCAGGTAATCGAAGCCCCACTTGGCGTAGCTTTCTGCGTCCTGTTTTTCAAAGCCGTAACTGCCGGCACAACCGCCGCAGGTCCATGGACCCGGGCTGGAATACAAGCCGATTTTAAGTCCTAAGCTGTGTACGTAATCGGCCAGCGATTTCATGTCGCCAAAACGCTTGTTGGGTATTATGTTGCCGGCTTCGTCCCTAAATTTTCCACGCAGCGTTTCGTCTTTGGAATCGCGGTGGTTTTGCCAGAAATCGTCTATGTTGATGTAGGTCCAGCCGTGGTTGATCAGACCGCTTTTCACCATGGCTTCGGCTGCCCGTTTTACCTTGTCGGCAGACACTTCGCCGGCAAAACAGTTCCAGCTGTTCCATCCCATGGTGGGGGTCAAGGCGATGACGTCTCCGCATTCCAGGCGCAATTTCTTCGTTGCTGTGCCTTTTGCATTTTTCGCTCCCAATGTCACGGTATAGCTGCCAGCTTTGGCAAGTTTACCGGTGATGATGCCGGTTTTGGTATCAATTTTCAAACCGGAAGGCAGGCCGGAGGCTGAAAAACTCATGGGTCTGTCGCCGGTTGCCGGAATGATAAATTGAACAGGAGAACCCGGTCGTACACCATATACCTTTGGACTGTTAATCTTCGGTTTGTCGGAAGGTTTCGGTGTCAAGATGTAGGGTTCACTGGGTATAGGGTTAAATGTTTTGAAGGTAGTCACTCCTACCGCTTCAAACTTGGCATCAGCCCAATCGGCGTGGTCGTAGTAATTGCCGTTGCCACCATCTTCAACCCGCAGTTCAACCTTTTTTACGCCTTCCAGTTGTACCAGACAGGTCTTTGCCGGTGTGCCTTTGCGCATGATGCCACTCGACCACAGCTGTTTGCCATCGCCTATCACCACAAATTCGGCAGCGCCCTGTGGGTCTGTAATTTCATCATCGATGCCTACTTTTGCGCTGAATGAGGTCGCTTTTCCTTCAAGCAGAATGACCAGTGAGCTCACGGCGTGCGTTCCAAATCCACGGTCGAAGGTTTCGCCGTTGATGCTCATCTTTTTCCCATCGAGTGAACGGTTTTTCCTGGGCGAACCGTATCCTTGTGTAGCCGCACTTAGGTCCAATTGGTCTAGCCAAATGGTTTGGGCAGACAAGGAGGATACTCCTGTCAATAAAGCAATTAACATCAAAACTGTTAGGGCAGCTGTTCTTTTTGTCTTCATATATAAGCACATTGGTGAGCAGGAGTAGATGATTGAATCATCTACTCCCACTACTTGTTTATGGTGTATTATTGCTTGTTCAGGCTGATTGTATAGGTAAACGAAGTGGGGTCGCTGTACACCTTGAACTGCTCCAGGGGTTGAGGGCCGCAACTGGCCGAACCGACGCCAAGGGTCTTGGTGGATACGCACACGACGGTGGAAGTGCTGGCCGGTAGGTCGATTTTGTATTCAACCGGATGCATCACCTCATCGGTGTGGGGAAGAGCGGCAAATTGCATCAATTTCTCGTCTGAACAAATCAGTATGCCTGGAATGTTGGAACTGTACAGTTTCGCCCAACGGACGTCTTCGTGATTGCCGCGCTCCATGGGCTTTTCGTATTCGTACTGTTCTTTTATGGCCATGTCGTACAGTCCTACTTCAGCAGCTGCCTTACGGTCAGAATAATTTTCAAACGGACCACGTCCGAAGAAGGTCATGCGGTCGAGTTGTTTGTTCAACAGCATGCGCACACCAATACGACCCAGGTTCACGCGGAAACCCACAAAATCAACTTTGTTGTCCACTTGAATGGTTCCATCACCTTTTACCCAATAGGTTGCGGTATGATACACACCAAAGCCCTCTTTTCCATCGGCCTTTGTGGTCGAGACCACTTTGACGGTTGTCTTATCGATGGCTTCAACTTTCATATCTACAGGTACGTATTGGAGGGTAGTAATTCCGTAACGTTCCCAGATACGGAAGGCCCAGTCGTCGTCGTTGCGATGGGCGGCACGCCACAAATGCAGTTTGGGACCACCGGCTGCAGCCAACAGTTCAACACCTTGTTGTTTTAATTGACTCAAAAAGCCTGTTTTCTTATCGAACACAACCGAGAAACCGGTACCGGTAATGGTTACCGCTTGTTCGTTTTGAACCAGTGTAACAGGGGTTGTCACCTTGGTTTCCATAACAGGAGGCGTACCAACCGGCAGTTTGAATTGGGCGGTTGCTACCTCATAGCCTTTATCGGCCCACAGTTTTTTCTCTTTCAAGGTATAAGATACCCGCAGGAAATATTCGGCTCCTGCTTTAGGGTGTTCAATCTTGTAACTCAGGTTCACCCTACCCGTACTTCTGGGGCCAATGGGACGCCTCATAGCCGTTGCGGCAACGGTTCCTTTCGAATGTTCAACTCCGTTTTCGGTGATGGTCCACGAAATGTCGAAATCGTTCAGGTTGATGAACTGGTACTTGTTGCGGATTTGAATGGTGCCGGCAATAGGATCACTCAATTCGGTGTCTATCCATTGGAAGGCTTTCTTCATTTCGGGGTAATGGGGTTTCACCGTAGGTCCTGAAGTAGCTCTGTCGTAGGATACCACGCCTTTGTGGATGAAGTAATGGTCGTTGGGTTGTTCCCCAAAACCACCACCATAGGCTAATATGGGATGCTTGGGGTCGCGTTTGTTCCAAAGAGCCTGGTCCTGATACTCCCAAATGGCACCACCTAAGATTTCGGGGTTTTCGTCAAACACCCTGGAATACTCGTCGAGTGAACCCATAGAATTGAACATGGCGTGCACAAATTCGCAGATGTAGAAGGGTTTGGTCAACGTTTTGTCGCGGGCTGTATTGGCATAATCCTGTGCTGTACCGTACATGCGGCCGTCCAGGTCGGCCGGATTCCGGCTGCCGGTTCCAAAGCGTTCGTAATGCACAAAACGGGTGGAATCCAGCGATCTGACCGCATTCAAGGCGGCCACAAAATTCGAACCGACGCCGCCACACTCATTACCCAACGACCAAATGATGACCGACGGGTGGTTCTTGAAATTTTCCACATTGGCCACGTTGCGATCAATGATGGCGGCCTTCATGGTAGGCTCTTCGTCAAAACGCCTGTCGTACCCGTGCGATTCGCAGTTGGCTTCGGCCACCAACCAGATACCGTACTCATCACACAGTTCATACCAACGGGGGTCGTCGCAGTAATGGCTGGTACGAATGTGGTTGCAATTGCCTTGTTTGATTACTTCCAAATCGCGGATCATTTGTGCTTCGGTGATGGCATGACCCACGTCCGACCAGTGTTCGTGGCGGTTGACTCCCTTTAACTTGATGGGTACGCCGTTGACCATGAATACACGGCCTTTGATTTCCAGTTTGCGGAAACCAATCCGGGATGAAAGGAGTTCCCCCTCGGAGGTGCTCAAGACAACCGTATACAGGTTGGGCGTTTCGGCTGTCCATTTTTCCGGATTGGACACCGGGAATGATATGCGCAACGTCTGTTCTTCTTTGGCATTTATGGCCGTTCCGTTTACGCTGCCTTTGGCTATTTCTTTTCCTTGTGCGTCATATAAGGTGGCGGTCAGGGTTTGGGCTTTTGATTTACTGGTGCCGTAATTCTTTATTTTGGCAACAACGTCAATGGTGCCATCCCTGTAACTGTTGTCCAAATCGGGTTTGACGGAAAAATCACGTATATGGACCTGAGGGGCGTTCCATAGGGTTACATTTCGGAAAATGCCGTGGAGACGCCACATGTCCTGGTCTTCCAACCAGGTGCCCGAACTGTACTGATACACCTCTACAGCCAGGGTATTTTTGCCGGCCTTTACAAACTTGGTCAAATCAAACTCGGCCGCATTGCGGCTGTTCACGCTGTACCCCACTTTCTCTCCGTTAACCCAAATAAAGAAGCCACTGTCAACGCCGTCGAACGTGATGAAGACACGGCCATTCAACCATTCGGCGGGTACATTGAACTCCCTGCGGTAGCTTCCCACCGGGTTACGCTCTTTATAAGCCGTGTACCACGTTTCGGGTACACTCATGATTTTCGGGAAATCCTTTTTGATGGTGTAACCCAGGTTCCGGTAAAACGGCGTTCCGTATCCGTGAACTTCCCAGTTGGAAGGTACCGGTATTTCTTTCCAACCTGAGACGTCAAAGGTTGTTTTATAAAAATCGACTGGTCGTTCTTCGGGCGTGGGTACCCAGTTGAATTTCCACATTCCGTTTAACCGGATGCACAGGGAAGAGGCATGGCGTTTTGCAGCCAGTGCTTCCTGCAGGTTGGCATAAGGCATCAACGTAGCATGATATGGCTCCTTGTTGATTCCCAGCATCTCCGGGTTTTCCAGTTCAACGGGAATAGAAGCTCCCGCACCGTATCCGTGGATACTCAGTGTGAGAAAAAAAGCCAGTGTGTACAGAAAAAAATGTTTCATGGGTGTATTGGTTCAGTTGAAAGAACCCTGCTCAACACCGGGATCCCGAAGGAGTACCCGGTGTTGAGAAAGGGTTTATAGACTGATTACTTGTTATTTGTGATGTGGAAGTAATCGAATGATACATCAAATGGCGAACTGGGTTTGGTGGTATCGGAGTTGAAGTAGAACATGCTCTTCATACCCTGAATGATGATACCGTCGCACACAATCAAACCGGCCTTGATGTCCTTAAGTAAGCTGGGACCTGCTGCTACCTTGTTAAACTTGGTTCCATCCGTTGAATAGGTGGCGGTGTAGGTACCTTGTTTCTTTTCCAGTCTCAGCATCAGGCTATTTTCTCCGGTTGCCGAGGTTTGCAAATTCACCGTTCCAAATGATTTGGCGATGCCGTTTTCTTCGATGATCAAATCCAGCGTACCGGCTCTTGTTTCATCGGCTCCGGGAACCTGTCTGCTATTTGAGGTCTTAGACACAGCCCTGAGGACAAACTTCACAAAGTTGTCGTCATCTTGGTAAGCAATGATACCAGCATGTTCCGGTTGTGACGGATTGCGTGAGCAAACAAACTTGGTGTCGATGGTCCAGTCGTTGTTGGCACTTTGCAGCAAGATGTTCTTGGCACTGTTGGTACCTTCCGAAACGTCACCCACTTCACTGGTGATGGTCAACGCACCGGCTTTCTTGGTCATGCTGACTTTTGCCGGGTTGTTGCGAACCCATTGCCATTGCTTGCCAAATGGTGAAGCGTTGAATTCTTCGCTGACGGAGGTTCCGTCAAAGTTGAAGTAGTACACGTTCTTTTCCTGTGAGATTTCATCCAGGTAGCGAACAATCGTGGTTCCGGGGATACCCTTAGCTTGTTCCACCTCTACCTTGATGCCGCTTGAAACGGCTGTTGCATTGACAACAGGAAGTTTGGCGTTGGGGGCCATCAAGAAGCTGTAGGCCTTGCTTTCATTGGTAAAGCCTTCAATGGCTTTTCCGTCAATGGTGATGGCTTTCGGTGTCAAATCGGGCATGACTTTTACGGGGCAGCTATTTGATACGGTTTTGCCGTTGATGGTCACGCTGGCCGAAATCAGGGCTACACCTACGCCGGTAGCGGTCACTTTTCCGTTGGCATCGATGGAAACAACAGCCGGGTTGTTAGACTTATAGCTGACCTTGGCATTCTTCAGGTTGAAGAAGCTGTCATCCGACATGGCAGCGGTTACGCTGGTGGTCATCGTGTTGCCGGGTTTAAGGACAAGTTTTTCTGCTTCAATGACAACCGTTTTGAGGACAGAATTGTACGTGCCGCTCATGGTAGCCGTCAACTGACCTTTGATGTCCTTGGAAGAAGCACCGACTTCAAATATGTAGTTTCCTTTGTCGAAGGTGATGCATTTGTTCTTGGTATCCCAGAACCACAAATCAGCACAATCTACAACGATGGATACTTTTTGGGTTTGGCCGGCAGGGATGGTAACGCGCTTGAATCCTCTCAGTCGTTTGATGGGACGTTCCAGGGATGCAGGGCTATCCGGTGTCTTCACGTAAACTTGAACGATTTCGTCACCGGCTACACTTCCGGTATTCTTCACGTCAACCGTAATGGTCACCTTGTCGTTGGG
>CAYPLF010000039.1:20681-22113 GCA_964411555.1 uncultured Bacteroidales bacterium
GCAGCCATATCCAGGATTTCCTTGTCGGTGGCCGGTGGTTCGGCTTCGCGGTAAACGAAGACCAATGTTTGCGGGCCAGTAATACCTAATGTATTGATTTTGACAGATATGGCAGGAGTCGTGCGACCGCCGCCCATGCCACCAAAACCACCCATGCCGCCCATAGCGGGCATACCAGCGGGCATACCAGCGGGAGCAGCAGCACCGGCAGGTCTTTGAGCGCCAGCGGGAGCAGCAGCACCTGGAGCAGCAGCACCGGCAGGTCTTTGAGCACCGGCGGGAGCACCAGCAGGAGCAGCACCAGTAGGAGCACCACCAGTAGGAGCACCACCAAAACCACCAGCAGGGCGAGCACCTTGCGCAGCACCTGCCAGTTTTTGAGTGGCAATAACGTTACCTGTCTTTGAACCAACACGGATCTCAATCATGCCTCCGTTGCCGGATGCACTGGCATTCAGTTTGATAGAATCCAGATTGGTGAGATCGATGTTGTTATAGGCAGTCCAGTCTCCGTCTTTGATACCACGGATGCCTGCTGCACCTCTGCCCGATGTGATCAAACCGCTCGAAGAAGCATCAAATTTGACAGCATCGTAATCCTTGGTGACACCCTTATGTACGGTGGTAAAACCTCTAATTGACAAGAAGTCGGTTCTTTTTGCCGTATTTCCGCTTTCTCTGGAAACGAATTCGATGTTCAGATTGTGGTCGGCAGCGTATTTTTTCAAACCGGCCAAGGGGGATACCTTGTATTTTGCTTCAGGTTCACCTGAGTAGTCACCCAATTCAACCTTATCCGCTTGCGGACCCAATACAGCAATTTTTTTGATGGATGCTGCATTCAATGGCAACAGTTTTTTACCGGTCTTGGTGGAAGCGTTGTTCTTCAACAAGACAATTGATTTAGTGGCGATTTCCAGTGCCAGGTCATTGTGAGAAGGTTGGTTGATGACGCTGGGTTTGATGCTGGCATAGGGCACGATGGTCTTCGGATCGAATTCACCCAAGCGCATACGGATGGTGTACATGTTCACCAAAGCCCTGTCCATATTGGCTTCCGTAATCATTCCTTGTTTGAGGGCTTCCAGGGCGTTAGCCTGATAGATGCCTCCGCAGTCTGAGTCAACGCCGGTTATCAAACCCATGGCAGCTGCTTCAGGCCTGCTCTTGGCGTAGCGGTGGCTGTTTACCACATCTTGAACAGCATCACAGTCACCGGTCACATAGCCATCCATACCGTAGGTGCGTTTGGCGATGGTATCGACCAGGAATTTGCTGGCAGACATAGGCACACCGTTAACAGCACTGTAGGCAGTCATGATGGCAGGCAATTTTTCTTTCTCAATCATTGACTTGTAGGGTAAGAGGTAAAATTCCCTCATATCCCTGTCGTCCATATTGGCACTACCGTTGTGACGGTTGAATTCAGCGT
>CAYPLF010000040.1:0-21860 GCA_964411555.1 uncultured Bacteroidales bacterium
TACCATATAGCTTGTTTGCTTTTATTCCTGGCTGCTAGTTTCATGAGCATTCAAGCTGTCAATCTAGATTCCTTATCGGAGAGAAAGCGCAACAAATTGCTGTTGGCCATTGCCAAAGAAGCTGTTTTGCATTATGGGGAAGTAGGCTACTACCGTGAAGATCCTGCACCAAAAATTGAGCGTTTTCAGCGAGGGGAAAAAGGTGATAGAATTGTATATGAGGTAACTTACTTACCAAAAGAAGAAGAAGTCTTTGTGATGGGATTTGCAGCAAGGGTTAGTTTTTATAACGTTACGGGCTTGCCTTTTAATGTTGATTATGGAAATCGATTAGGTATATATGTATCCGATGCTTATAACATGTATTTGAAAAACAAGTATCACGGATATAATGATCCAAATAGAATAAACCATCTGAAAGTCGTTAAACAAGAGGAACAAGAAAAAGTAAAATTTCAATCAATGGATAGGAAGCGTTTTATAGAAGAAAGAATGGCTCCAGTTATTGATATTAGTATTGATGATTTTGAACGCCGACTTCAAGGCAAAGTAATTCTCAGAAATAGAAATGATAGCATAATAAACCAACCATGAAACAGAAACTTCTTACAGTCAAGTCAATTGTACTCTTTTTTCTACTGACATGTTTTGTCTGTGCCCACGCAGCCAATCTGGATTCCATGTCGGAGAAAAAGCGCAATAAATTGCTTTTATCGATGGCCAAAGAGGTTGTTATGCGGTATGGGCCGGATTTCTATAGAAAAGATTCAATATCTATAATTATGGGTTCAACTAATTGCTATTCAGTAGTATCAGAACCAAACTTTGTTGTTTATTTTAATAGAGATGGCTTGCCCTATGGTGTATTCTTCTTACATTATAGAGGAATGAATGTCACGAATGTATTTAAATCGTATTTGGCACAGAAATACTATAATACAAAAAAATATAATGGGATTGATTATAAGAAGTTGATCGAGAGTGAAGTGGTTGAACCCATTAAATACCCAATAATTCACTATTATGACTTGAGTGAAGGTGTAAAAAAAAGTATAGCCAACAATGGGTATTATTTGGTTAATAGAATAGACAGTGCAGGATCTATAACGATTGACACAATAAAAACCGCAAAAGAAGAAAGACCAACATTCAGACGAGTTCTTATTGACGAAAAGATTATTGGTAAAGATACGATTAGAAGGTATAAAGCTGTTCCTATTGATAATTAAGATTATAGGGGTTGGTATTTTCACAACACCTTAAAAAAGGTCACTGCGGACTGCCCAATGTACGTTGCAGTGGAGCAGGTAGGGTAGTCTTTCCCCCGGATTCTTGGAACAGAGCGTTAAGAAATTGAACCGAATTGCGGCGTGAAAAAATCTCATCTTCGCGAATTGAGCTGTATTTTCAGCTCAATTCGTTTTGAGATTTTAGCCGCAATGGTGAAAATTTTAGCTCTGTGAACCGAAGCCGGGGGAAAGACTACCCTACCGGCGGAACGGAAACAGTCACTTAGTTAGGATGGATCCTTTTAAGTGACTGTCTGATTCAACGGTGCATGAGTGAGTATTACTCAATATTCTTCCGGACGGCTTTCAGGAAGGCTTGCATCTTTTCGGCGTCTTTTTCTTTGATGATGGTTAACAGCGAACCGAGTTTGCCCATGATTTTTTCGATTTGTTCAGGGGCGTAGGGGTTGAAAAGGATTTCCTGCAGCAGGTAGTCGTCTTCCGACATCAAGCCCTGAGCAATGGCCATGTGGCGTTTGAAGGTCGTACCCGGAGCCTCTTGGTGCTTCATCACCGAACCAAACACCAACGTCGAAGCGAAGGGGATGGACAAGGAGTAGGCCGTTTTCTGGTCGTGCTTTTCGAAGCTATATTCGAAAATGTTCAGGTGCAGTGAGCTGTAGACGTCCTTGAAGAAAGCCTTCCCCAGGAAGTCAGATTCCTTGATGATGATGGCACTTTGCGTGCTCAAGTCGCTCAAGCTGGCAAAGGTAGGGCCGAACATGGGGTGCGTGGAGACGAAGCGGAAACCGCAGGTCTCGTAAAACTCCTTCAAGCCGGTTTTCACCGAAGCAATGTCCGACAAAATGCAACTTTTCGGCAGGTAAGGCATGACGGTGTGGAACGCCTCGATGGTGTGCTTGATGGTCACCGCGTTGATCATCAGCTCGGGTTCGAACGCCCGCACCTCTTCCAAATCGGTGGTGCGGATGGCGTTGTACACGAAACGCAGTTGCTTCGGGTCGGTGTCAAAGAGACAGACCTCGTGGTG
This sequence comes from uncultured Bacteroidales bacterium, assembly GCA_964411555.1. Classification (GTDB taxonomy): domain Bacteria; phylum Bacteroidota; class Bacteroidia; order Bacteroidales; family UBA1402; genus UBA8389. The sequence goes on from CAYPLF010000040.1 coordinate 2,281, forward strand.
GAAACTCAGGGTGTCGGCAAAGAAACGGCCCATCTTGCCGGCGCCCAGGATTAAAATCTTCATTCGTGCTTCGTTTGAGTAGTTCTTGTTGTTCGTTTTAATCGTTCATCACCGTCATTTGCTGACGGACAGATTCTTCGTGGATGCTTTCCAGGATTTTCTTCATGCAATCACCGTCGATACCGAATTTCACCGCCTGTTCGATACGGTCTTCCAGAATCTCGCTGTACCGTTGCGTTTGCAGAATCTGCATGTTGTGTTCCTTCTTGTAGGTACCGATTTCACGGGAAATCCGCATACGCTTGGCCAAGACCTCCAGTAGCTGGTCGTCCATTTCATCGATTTGCTTGCGCAGTTCGGTGAGGCTTTCCGTGGTTTGCTTGCCATCGCGGATGACGAGTAAGTTCAGGATGTAATCGAGGATGTCGGGCGTTACCTGTTGGTCCTTGTCGCTCCAGGCGCTGTCGGGGTCGCAGTGCGACTCGATGATGAGCCCATCGTAGTTCAGGTCCATGGCCTGCTGGGAAAGCGATGAGATAAGCTCGCGCTTGCCGCCGATGTGGCTGGGGTCGCAGAACATGGGCAGGTTGGGGAAGCGGCGGCGCAGTTCGATGGGAATGTGCCACTGCGGAATGTTGCGGTAGATCTTTTTATCAGCCGAGCTAAAGCCGCGGTGGATGACCCCCATTTTCCGGACACCGGCCAGATACAGGCGTTCAATGGCACCTATCCACAAGTCAAGGTCGGGGTTTACCGGGTTTTTGATCAACACCGGAATGTTGGAACCCTCCAATGCGTCGGCGATTTCCTGCACGGCAAACGGGTTGGCCGAGGTGCGGGCACCAATCCAAAGCATATCAACGCCGTATTTGATGCATTCGGTGACGTGTTTGGCCGTAGCTACTTCGGTGGCGGTGTACATGCCGTATTCCGATTGCACCCGCTTGAGCCACTTCAAACCCTCCGAACCTATGCCTTCAAAGGCACCCGGACGGGTACGCGGTTTCCAGATGCCGGCGCGGAACATTTTAATGCCTCTGTCAGACAATTGCTTGGCTGTGGTGAGCACTTGCTCTTCGGTTTCGGCGCTGCAGGGACCGGCAATGACGAGAGGACGTTTGGCCTCGATGCCGGGCAACAGGATTGATTCAAATTCCATGGTTTCCATATAGTGACTTTTTTTAATTGTTTACTTGTTAAGTGGTCAGGCGGTAAGCGTTTTGATGCGCTCGAGTGCCCTGTTTAAATTGGTTTCCGTACAGCAGAGCGACAAGCGGACGTAGCGGTTTCCCTGGCTGCCGAAGATGAAGCCGGGGGTGATGAACACATCGGCCTCGTACAGCACCTTGTCGGCCAGTGTGCCAGCGTCGGCGCAGGTATCGGGAATGCGTCCCCAGAGGAACAGACCCGATTGCTTGGGGTCCCAGGTGCAACCCAACGTTTTCAGAATATCTTCAGCAATGAGGCGACGGCGGCGATACACCTCGTTCATGCCCTTGTACCAGTCGGCGTCGGCTTTCAGGGCTTCAGCGGCGGCCAATTGCATGGGACCAAACTGGCCGGAGTCCACGTTGCTTTTCACCTGTACGATCCATTTCAGGAAGGTGGGGTTGGTGGCCAGCATGCCGATACGCCAACCGGGCATGTTGTGCGACTTGCTCATGGAGTTCAGCTCGATGCAGACCTCCTTAGCGCCGGGTACACTGAGCAGGCTCAGGTATTCCTCGCTCAAAATAAAGCTGTAGGGGTTGTCGTTGCAAATCACGATGCTGTGGCGCCTGCCGAAATCCACCAGTTTGGCAAACAGTTCTTGAGTGGCCCTGGCGCCGGTGGGCATGTTGGGGTAATTCACCCACATCAGCTTGACACCGCTCAGGTCCATGCTTTCCAAAGCCTCGAAGTCAGGCTGCCAGCCGTTTTCAGGCAGGAGCTTGTATTCGTGGATGGTGGCTTGAACCAACTTGCTCACCGAAGCGTAGGTGGGGTAACCCGGGTTGGGAACCAGGACGCCGTCGCCCGGGTTCAGGAAGGCCATCGAGATGTGCAGGATGCCTTCTTTTGAACCGATGAGGGGTTGGATTTCCGTGTTCGGGTCCAGAATGATGCCGTACCAACGGGCATACCAGTCGGCAAAGCCTTTGCGCAATTCGGGCAGGCCGTTGTAGGGCTGGTAGCCGTGGACATCCGCACGCAGGGACTGTTCGTTCAGCACGCGCAACGTGGCTGCTGAAGGAGGAAGATCGGGACTGCCTATGCCCAGGCTGATGATATCCTTGCCTGCCGCTTTCAGGGCTGCAATTTCCTTCAGTTTTCCGGAGAAGTAGTATTCGGTGACGCTGTTGAGGCGTTCGGCTGGTTGGATGGGTTTCATGCGATGCAGATAAATACGGTTAAACTTGTTGTCTGCCCACCTTATATTCACCCAAAATCCTGAGATTGCGCGTGAGCGGGCGGATGGCATCCAGGCTTTGTTTGTAACGCAGGTAATCTTCAAACGTCAAGTCGATGAAGAACAGGTATTCCCATTCATGACCCATGATGGGCATGGATTGGATTTTGGTCAGGTTGTTCTTGTAGAACGAAAGTACGGATAACACTTGCGACAGCGAACCCTCTTCGTGCTTGGTGGTGAACACGATGGACGATTTATTGTTTTTGCCAGCTTCAACATATTGTTCGGCTGTATACCGGTCAGCCAGTATCAGGAAACGGGTGAAGTTGCGCTTGTTGGTTTCGATGCCGGCTTCCAGGATATCGAGTCCGTAGATTTCCGCAGCCCGGCGACTGCACACGGCAGCCCTGCCCTTGATTTGTTTTTCCTTGATTTCCTTGGCGCTGAGGGCTGTGTCCTCACTTTCCACGGCTTTCCAGGTGGGATGAGCTTTCAAGAAATCCTCGCACTGCATCAAGGCAATGGGGTGGGAATGCACCTCGGAAATGTCATCCATGGTTTGTCCGGGCAACGCTGCCAACACGTGGCTGATGCGCAGCTTGAATTCACCGATGATACTGGTATCGCTTTCCCGCAACAGGTTGTGGTTGGGCAAGAGGTTACCGGCTATGGTGTTTTCGATGGCTACGATACCCAGTACATTGTTGTCTTTGCGCATGGTGGCAAACACATCCTTGAATGTGAGACAGTCGATGATTTCAATGTCTTCGTTCTCGAAAAATCCTCTGGCGGCAATCTCGTGAAAAGCACCGGATACTCCTTGAATGGCTACTCGTTTCATTGGTTAATGGTATAAAAAAAAGCCCCACTTAGTAAGCGGGACTTTATGATTTATTTCTTTCGATTTACACACACAACATCCCGCTCTTACTCGCTAAAGTAAAAGTAAAAATAAGTGTAAGTAAAACCGAATTGTTTCATTGTCTGTGGAAATATGAGGCAAAAGTACAACAAAAATTGAAATGTGTAACAATTTGTAGAAGAATCAGCGAAAAAAATGCTGATTTGACGCGTTGTAGTGAATCTTGCCCTCGTCACACAAGAGTCGGATGACGGTGAGCACCTGTTTTTCGGTGCATGACAAGCGGATGGGTGAGGCGGCCGTAGCACGTTGTCCGGATAGCTTGTCCATCACAGTATCAACCAGTTCCTCGCGATTACACCCTTCTTCGGATGAAACGATGTCCATGATTAGGTGACACACGTTTTCGTACACGAGACGGGTCAGCCCCGTTTCGTTCTTTGACAGGCAGACATCGCACTGTCCGCAAGCTTCCCCGTCGGTTTCACCGAAATAGGCCAGCAATTGTTGGCTTCTGCAAGGCCCGTCACCGGAGGCATAGGCCAGCATGGACTGAATTCGAATGGTAGCACGTTCGCGCCTGTCTTCATAACAGGCTTTGCCAATGGCCACCCGTTCGGTTTCCTCCCTGTCCACGGTATAAATGATGTAGGGTGCTTTTCTTCTGGGTACATAGTGAAGGATGCCCAACCGGGACAAACCCAGGAGTCGTTGGTAAACATCGTCCGCCGAACAACCCAGGCGTTGAGCCAGTACTTCTTCCTGAATGGCGATGTAGTCGGAAAACAGGCCGGTGTAGGAGCGTAGTAATACCTGCAACAGGCTTTCGCTCAAGGAATCATCCAGGCGCTGCTGGTACAAAGCATCCCGTTGCGTGGTGAAGCACACCCGGGAGGGGTTGTCCAGTTCATCGGTCAGCTCCAGGTAACCGGCCTGTTCCAAGATTTTCAATCCGCTGAAGGCTTGGTTTTGGTTCAGGTGGAAGCGGGTGCAGAAATCGACCAGGTCGAAGGCGAACATGGCGCCGCCTCCTGTGCCCACGGCTAGTTGGTAATAGTAGGCCAGCGACTCGTAGATGCGGCGGATGCTGTCTTTGGAGGGGAAGCTGTCGCTGAGCTGTTTTTTGAGTCGGGTACTGTCAGATTTGTGGTACAGCAATACCGCGTAGGCCTTTTCTCCGTCACGGCCGGCTCGGCCTGCTTCTTGAAAATAGGCTTCCATGGAATTGGGCAGGTCCAGGTGGATGACTAAGCGGACATCGGCCTTGTCGATGCCCATGCCGAAGGCATTGGTAGCTACCATGACCCTGCAGTTGCCTGTTTTCCAAGCGGCTTGTTTCTGGTCTTTGCTTTTATGGGTCAATCCGGCGTGGAAATGATCGGCCGGGATGCCCTGTTTGACCAAAAAGTCAGCCACTTCTTTGGTGGATTTGCGGCTGCCGGTGTACACAATGGCCGAACCGGGCAGGCTGTTCAGGATATGGAGGAGCTCTTTTTCCTTGTCTTCCGTTTTTCGGACCACGTAGGCCAGGTTGGTTCGGCTGAAGCTTTTCTGAAAGACTCGGCCGTCCCTGAAATGCAGGCGTTCCTGGATGTCTTCCACCACGTCGGGCGTGGCGGTGGCTGTCAGGGCAAGGATGGGAACGGTGGGGAGCAGGTCCCGCACGGTGGCAATATTCAGGTAGGAGGGCCTGAAATCGTAGCCCCATTGTGAGATGCAGTGTGCCTCATCCACGGCAATCAGGTTGATGTCCATATTGACCAGGCGTTCCCTGAACAGGTCGGTGTTGAGGCGTTCGGGAGAAACGTAGAGAAACTTGAAATCGCCGTAGTGGCAGTTGTCCAAGGTCAGGATGATCTCTTGGCGGGTCATGCCGGAGTAGATGCAGGCGGCACGTATGCCTTTTTCCTTGAGGTTCTCCACCTGGTCTTTCATCAGGGCGATCAGGGGGGTGACCACCAGGCACAGGCCCTCCATGGCCAGCGAGGGCACCTGGAAAGTGAGCGATTTTCCCCCGCCGGTGGGCATCAAGGCCAACGTGTCATGACCCTCACAAACCGACTGTATGATGTCTTCCTGCAGGTCGCGGAAGTCGTCATATCCCCAATAGGTCTTGAGAATGTCCCTGTAGTCGGCCATGGCGACAGCTGGTTAGGGTTGGTCTTCGGAGAGCCGGATGTCTTTGATCAGCAACTGAATGGACGTGTTCCCGTTGTATGAATTCTCTTCTATGGTGTACACGATGTCAATGGGTTTCTGCGCCTTGATGTACGAACTGTGTTCGTGTAAACCGAAGGCGATGCCGTTCATGATGACGTTCCGTTCCGATTGTTTGTCCACCAATTCAAGTTTGATGTGTTCCTGATCCCGGCCAACCAGGCGACTGGTTCCGTAATCGTACACGTTGCGGGTGCAGAAAACAGGTTTGTTGTTTTCCGGTCCGAAGGGATTGAATTGCTTGAGTTTCTTGAAATATCGAGTTGAGATATCCTGGAAGCGAATCTCTGCGTCAATATCAATGGTGGGCACCATTTGCTCGGGCCTGATGTAGTTGGCTACGTATGTTTCAAATCGTTTTGTGAATGCTGGTACGTTTTCCACCTTCATGGACAAACCGGCTGCGTAAGTATGGCCACCGAAGTTTTCCAACAAGTCGCGGCAATGTTCGATGGCTTTATAAATGTCAAATCCCGGGACGGAACGGGCCGAACCGGTGGCTAAATTATCGGTGCGTGTCAGCACGATGGCCGGACGGTAGTATTCTTCGGTCAACCGGGAGGCGACAATACCGATGACACCCTTGCTCCATTCTTCGTTGTAAACGACAATGCCTTTTTTGTTGACCAGGTCCTTGGCATTTTGGATGGCTATGTTGGCTTCCTCGGTAATGTTTTTGTCGAGGTCCTTACGGGTCTGGTTGTATTGGTTTATTTCGTCGCTTTTCTGGCGGGCTACGGCTGCGTTTTTGGTTACCAACAGTTCCACCGATTCGTTGCCGGTCTGGATGCGGCCGGAGGCGTTGATGCGGGGGCCTATCTTGAAGACAATGTCGCTGATGGTAATTTCCCGGTCTTTTTCCTTGATGCCGCAGACTTCGATGATGCTTTTCAGCCCTATGCTGGGATTGGAGTTCAGCTGCTTGAGGCCGTGGTAAGCCAGAATGCGGTTCTCACCACTGATGGGCACGATGTCTGAAGCGATGCTGACCACAACCAGGTCGAGCAGGGGAAACAGACGGGATAATTCAATTTTGTTGTTGGTGGCAAAGGCCTGCATGAACTTGAATCCGACTCCGCACCCTGATAACTGGTCGTATGGGTAGGTGTTGTCGGCTCGTTTGGCATCCAATACAGCAATGGCTTCCGGCAACGTGTCATCCGGTACGTGGTGGTCGCAGATGATAAAATCGATGCCGCGTTCCTTGGCGTACCGGATCTTTTCTACGGCTTTGATGCCACAGTCCAGGGCAATGACCAGGGTATAGCCGTTTTCGGCAGCAAAGTCAATGCCTTTATAGGAAATGCCATAGCCTTCCGTGTACCGATCTGGGATGTAATACCCAATGTCGGATGTGTTCTGTTGCAGAAATTTGTACACCAATGCGACGGCTGTTGTGCCATCCACGTCGTAATCTCCATAAACCAAGATGCGCTCTTTGTTCCCGAGTGCCTTGTTGAGCCGTTCAACCGCCTTGTCCATATCCTTCATCAGGAATGGATCGTGTAGTTTTTTCAGATCAGGTTTAAAGAAATCTTTCGCATCGTCTTCTGTTGTTATACCACGTTGCACCAGCAATTTGGCCAAAATCGGGCTGATCTCCAGCTGTTGGGCCAGGATGTCGCTTTGGGCTTGTTGTGCGGGTGTGTAGGGTATCAGTTGCCATTTGTTCGTCATTAACTATCTATTTTTTTTCTTTTTCCAAGCAGGGGGCGGAACAATACCGCCAGAGAAAAACCGGACGGTGTCGCTTGTCCGGGTGGTTGTAACCGCATCGGTTTGTTCTGACAAGTGCTGTCACCGAGTCTGTAGGTTGCAAAAAAAACGATTGGTAAAGGTAGCTGTAATTTATGAATCTTTTCACTTTTTCGCTGTATTTTTGTGGGGTATAATTGGGATGGGTATGAACGAATCGATTAAGCGGGCATTGGATGTGTTGAACAAGGGTGGGCTCATTGTTTATCCCACCGATACAATTTGGGGAATCGGCTGTGATGCTACCAATCCGGACGCTGTCAAGCGGATTTATGAGCTGAAACGAAGGCAGGACAGCAAGGCTACGTTGGTCTTGATGGACAGTATGGCCAAGTTGAACGCGTACGTTTCCGAGGTTCCCGATGTGGCCTGGGATTTGGTGGAAGTATCGGACAAACCGTTGACCATCATTTATCCGGGCGCCCGCAACCTGGCTTCCAATTTGCTGGCCGAAGATGGGAGCGTGGGTATCCGGATTACCCGGGAGGTGTTTTCCAAAACACTGTGTGAGCGCTTCAAACGCCCGATTGTTTCTACCTCGGCCAATATAAGCGGCGATCCTTCACCGGCCAGTTTTGCGCAGATTTCAAGGGCTATTCTGGACGGGGTGGATTACGTGGTTGAATTCAGACAGGATGAGACCAAACAGGCCCAGCCCTCTTCCATCATTCGTCTAGGTGTGGGTGGCGAGGTGCAGATTATTCGTCCCTGACATACCAAAAGGCCTCTGTTTGCGTTATTGATTGTAGTACGCATTCTCCCGCTACTTCGGTGAGGAGCTTTCCTGTTTTAATATGAGCGATAAGAAACTATTGATTCGTTACGGTGTACTGGACTGGCTGTCGGCCTCTTTGGCTTGGCTGTTGTTCAACGTATTCCGTTTCAACGTATTTCGGTCAACGGTTGGTTTTGCTGATGTCGAATCATTTCTGTTAGACAACAAAGCATTGATTATCTGTGCATTTGTGCCTTTTCTCTGGATCTTTTTGTATTACTTGACCGGTTATTATGTACAACCCAGACGAAAAACTCTGGGAGGAGATGTGCTCAATACGTTGGTAGCTACATTGATAGGTGTATTGGCCATTTTCTTCATTATCATTGTTGACGATTATCCTGAACAACCCGATTTGTACTATGAAATCATTGTAGGTTATTTCCTGATCCATGCGGCTTGTACCTGGTTGTTCCGGTTTCTGAATACGGGAAACCTGCTGAGACGTCAATCCAAGGGTGAGCTGACAGTTCCTGTGTTGATTATTGGTGCGGGTGAGGAAGCCTTACGGTTGGTGGAGGATTTGATGAAGAATCGGGTGAATTCGTCCTATAAATTGGTAGGGTGTATCCGTTTTCAGGTGGTGAGTGATCAATTGGATCCAAAACTGATGGTGGGTACGCTGGATGATGTGCAGACGTTGGTTACCCGGTGGGGGGTTGAAGAAGTGATTGTGGCCATTGACAGCCAGGATGCCGATATCAGGTACGGTTTGTTAAATCAGCTGTACGCTCTTCGGCTACCGGTAAAGGCAGCCGCTTCAGCTGCAGATATACTTTCCGGCCATGCTACCTCGTCGTCTTTGTTCGGGATACCCATGATCAACCTGACTCCGGGCCCCATGCCTTTCTGGCAGCAGGCTGTCAAACAAGTGCTTGATCGCGTGGCAGCCTTGGTTTGTCTCGTGTTGTCTTCTCCGCTGTTTTTGTATTTGGCCATTCGGGTAAAACTGGATACAAAGGGACCTGTCTTTTTTAAACAGGAACGGTTGGGCAGAAATGGAAACGTTTTTTATATCCACAAGTTCAGAACCATGTATCCCGATGCGGAACAGGACGGCCCCAGGTTGTCGAATAAAAATGACAGACGGGTGACACCCTATGGTCGCTTCATGCGTCGATACAGGCTCGATGAATTGCCTCAGTTCATCAATGTGTTGAAAGGGGAAATGTCGCTGGTGGGCCCTCGTCCTGAACGGCAATTTTTTGTCAATCAAATCATTGAACGTGCACCTCACTACTTCCTGGTGCAACAGGTAACCCCTGGAATAACGTCGTGGGGTATGGTGAAATTCGGGTATGCCGATTCGGTTGATAAGATGATCCAGCGGCTGGAATACGATGTGTTGTATTTGGAAAACCAAACCTTGTTGATTGATCTGAAAATATTGCTGTATACCCTCAAACCGCTTTTATCCGGCAAAGGTGTCTAATTTTTATATCTTTGTACCGGTTTGATTCATTATACATGACCGAAAACAATCTGTTCTTACGGCTTATCCGATGGCGTGAAAACCACATCAAGGAAACCAATTTCGTCTTGATGCTGAGTTTTGTGGTCGGGATCCTGACAGCACTGGCTGCCTGGATGTTGAAGGGTTTTATCCACCTCATCCAACACCTGCTGACGTCTACGTTTGCCATCGACAATGCCAACTTTCTCTATTTGATTTATCCGGCTATAGGTATTCTTCTAGCCTCCTTGTATGTCAGACGGGTGGTAAAAGATGACATAGGGCATGGGGTCACCCACATATTGTACGCCATTTCCCGCCGACAGGGTCGGTTGAAGCGCCACAACATGTGGACCTCCTTGATTGCCAGTTCCATCACCATTGGCATGGGTGGTTCAGTCGGAGCCGAGGCTCCCATCGTGTTGACCGGTTCTGCCATTGGCTCCAACCTGGGTTCATACTTCAAGATGAACCATAAAACCTTGATGCTGTTGATTGGTTGCGGGGCTGCTGGTGCCATTTCGGGTATTTTCAAAGCGCCCATAGCCGGGATGTTGTTTACCATTGAGGTCTTGATGCTCGATTTTACAGCCGCTTCGGTCATGCCCCTGCTGATTGCCTCAGTTACGGCCGGCACGCTTTCTTATATACTGAATGGCATTGAACCCATGTTCAGGTTTTCCATGACCAACACCTTTGAATTGGACCGTATTCCCTGGGTTATTGTGCTGGGAATTGCGTGCGGATTGATTTCATTGTATGTGATTCGCGGCATGAACAAGGTGGAAGGTTTGTATAAACAGACAACGAACCCCTACGTCAAGTTTGCTTTTGGTGCCCTGGTGCTGGGTGTGTTGATATTTTTGTTTCCTCCCCTGTATGGTGAAGGGTACTCAGCCATTGAAAGCCTGATTGCAGGTCGTCCTGAAATGGTACTTGAAGGGAGTCTGTTTTATGCCTTTAAAGACAACACTTGGGTGTTTGTCGGGTATCTGGCCCTTGTCGTGTTGTTCAAGGTGGTGGCTGCTGCCTCCACCAACGGGGCCGGCGGTGTAGGCGGTGTTTTTGCTCCCAGCCTGTTTATTGGGGCGTTTGTGGGGTATATTGTGGCCACATTGATCAACCAATCGGGTATTGCCACTGTTTCAGAACAGAATTTTGCCCTGATGGGTATGGCTGGTGTCATGTCGGCTGTGATGCATGCGCCGCTCACCGGTGTGTTCCTTATTGCTGAACTGACCGGCGGCTATGAGTTGTTTTTGCCGTTGCTCATTGTTTCGGGTGGTTCGTTTTTAACCATCTACCTTTTCGAGAAACAGAGCATCTATGCCATCCGATTGGCGCAAAAAGGTCAGTTGTTGACACACCACAAGGATAAAGCGGTTTTGACCTTGATGAAGGTGGAAAATGTGATTGAAACCGATTTTGAAGTAGTCAGTCCTTCCATGTACCTGGGAAATCTGGTTAAGGTGATTGCTACCGCCAAGCGGAATGTCTTCCCTGTGGTAGATGAAAACAACGTCTTGCTGGGAATTGTGTTGTTGGATGATATCCGCAACATTATGTTCCGGACGGAGCTTTATTTCCGGTTCAAGGTGCATAAGCTGATGATTTCACCTCCGGCTAGGATACGGATAGATGATCCAATGGAGACGGTCATGCGCACGTTCGACGATACGAATGCCTGGAACCTGCCTGTTGTCGATGCGGAAGGCCATTATATCGGCTTTGTCTCCAAATCAAAGATTTTCAATTCTTACCGCAAGGTCCTCGTCCATTTTTCTGACGAATAGGCCTGCTTATTCATCCATACTTACATTGATTTTTCCAATGCCTGCATCGATGTTGATGTAGAGGGTGTGCTTGCTTTTTCCGAAAGCGTCGTTGACATAGACCTTGCCGTTTCGGTTGAAGAAGGGCAGGTTGACTTCACCAATCAGTCCGTTTACATAGATACGTACACCTGAATCGTATGGTACCTTCAGGTTAAGTTCACCGACGCCGCCTTTGATTTCTGCTTCCAAATCGTTGCGCCATTTTCCCGTCAGATCGATATCGGCCTGTCCTGCCATCATGTTGAACAACATAAATGGAACCGAGGTGTTTCTCAGATTGATGGTTGATTCGCCGGCTGTCATCTTGTAGTCGAAGCGGTTCAGGTTGCATCCGGACAAGTCGATGTGGGCTTCACCTGCATGCAGCTTGATGGCCACACTGTTGGCAATGTTCGGGTTCAGAAGCAGGTCCCAACGGTTGTCATCGAAGTCTTCCCAATCTTGCCCCTTCAGTTTTTTCGATTCAATATTCAGGTAACCTGTTTTTCCGCTTTCATGATAGGTCATTTCAGGCTTCAGGTAGATAAAACCTCTTCCGTAATAACATTCTGCCAGGTTATCGGTTGATCCGGTGATAAATAATTCCCCGGCTAAAAAGTCGATATTGGTTCTTACAACTTTGGTTCTTCCGGTTTCAATGATCTTTTTGTAGTCATATCCTGTAGGCTCCATGCCAAAGGCTTTGGTAAAGAGCACAAAAAACAAGACAAAAACCCAAAAAGCTACTTGTTTAATCTTCATGGTGATCGTGTTTATGAATGTAGACGTCATTGACAGTGCAATGTTACAAAAAAAGGATGTTTTTTAACGTATCTTTGTCAAAAAATAGAGAAGGTTTGTATGAATCAAACAGTGTTGTCCATTGTGTATATGGGTACTCCCGAATTTGCGGTTGCGCCTTTGCGTGCCCTGCTGGATGCAGGATATAGGGTTGTAGGTGTAGTGACGGCACCCGACAAACCGGCAGGCAGGGGTATGAAGTTGCAGGCCTCTCCTGTAAAGCAATTTGCCATGGAGCGTGGATTGCCTGTGCTTCAACCAGATAAGCTCAGGGATGAGGCGTTTTTGGAAGCGTTGCGTGCCTGGAAGGCAGATCTTCAGATTGTGGTGGCATTCAGAATGTTGCCCGAAGTGGTGTGGTCCATGCCGCCCATGGGAACCTTCAACCTGCATGCATCGATGTTACCACAGTACAGAGGAGCGGCTCCCATACATTGGGCGGTAATGAACGGCGAAACCGAAACCGGGGTAACTACTTTTATGCTTCAGCATGCCATCGATACGGGTGATGTGTTGTTACAGGAAGCACTTCCCATAGGCCCTTCGGAAAACACAGGCTCGGTGCACGACCGGTTGATGGAACTGGGTGCAGGGGTGGTGGTGCGTACCGTAGATGCCTTGCTCAACAAAGAAGTAAAGGCCAAGCCGCAACATGAATGGTTGCTGCCTGAACCTCAACTGAAACCAGCCCCCAAATTGTTCAAGGACAATACCTGTTTGGATTGGACTCTGGATGGCCATACGTTGTATAATTTCATTCGCGGTTTGTCTCCTTTCCCTACAGCCTGGTCAACCTTGGTGCCGCTACATGCAAGAGAAGAAGAACCTATTGTGGTGAAGGTGTTTGAAGCTGCATTTGTGGAAACTAAACACGCCTTCTCTCCCGGAACGCTGGTGACCGACCATAAAAAAATGCTGCATGTGGCAGTCAAGGATGGCTTCATTTCTTTACTCAGGTTGCAATCGGCAGGAAGGAAACAACTGGGGGTGGAAGAGTGGCTCCGGGGTTTCCCGTCCATTGAGAATTGGCGGTTCCAACAACGATGAACAACGATTTTTTCCTTCTTTTGTTGCATCTTTCTAAAAAAGTTTGTTTATTTGCTCCATAAACCTTTTAACCCCATTTGCCTATAGATCGACATCTACTCTTGTAAACCAATACGTAAGAGAAAATGGATCTGATCAAGTCGATGACTGATGAAGAATTGATTCATCAGTTTGCAAATGGAAACAATCAAGCCTTTGATGTGTTATTGATGCGCCATAAGAGCAGGGTGTTTACTTACATCTTGATGGTAGTCCGCAACCGCGATTTAGCCGAAGATATTTTCCAAGAGTCTTTCATGAAGGTTATCATGACCATCAAACAAGGACGTTACACCGATTCCGGTAAGTTTTACGCGTTCGTAACCCGCATAGCGCACAATCTCATCATTGACCATTACAGACGTGAACGCAATGAGAACACGGTCAGCAACGAAGAATTCGGTGAGGTTGACTTGTTCAACAATGTAAAATTGTGCGACGACACGGTGGAAGATGTGCTGGTGCGGAGCCAGGTCTTGGATGATGTGACAAAGCTGATGCGCCACCTGCCTGAAAACCAACAGGAAGTGGTCAAGCTGCGTTTCTTTGAGGATTATAGTTTCAAGGAAATTGCCGATATGACTGGGGTGAGCATCAATACGGCATTGGGCAGGATGCGGTATGCTGTCCTCAATATGCGCCGTATGGCAGAAGACAACAATATCTCCTTGGTTTACTGATTTTTTTATTGGCCGGGATATACGAAAAAAGGTGTTGCTGCGTTTATACAGTAAACACCTTTTTCGCCTATGGATAAACATTCTACTCCTACTTATCCCGTTGGTCAGAACAACAAAAAACTGGAACAACCATCGGACAGAACCGTTACTTTCCTTCTCAATTTCGCCAGGATGTATATGCCTGTTGTTGAAAAAGTATCAACAAGTATTGTTGTATTGAATTGAGGTACTGGAAATTCTGAACGTTTTAAGGCGGGCTGTATGCTAAGCGATACAGCCCGCTTGTTTTTGTCCAGGGTTTTTATGTACCTTTGTTTGTCCAAAATCTACACCTATGCGCATGGTTGCCCCTTCCCTTCTGTCTGCTAATTTCTGCAACCTTCAGAAGGATATTGAAATGATCAACGATAGTCAGGCCGATTGGCTTCACCTGGATGTGATGGATGGTGTCTTCGTGCCCAATATCTCTTTTGGCTTTCCCGTTCTCGAGCAGGTGGCTGCCATCTGCAGGAAGCCACTTGATGTTCATTTGATGATTGTCGAGCCACAAAAATTCATCAAAGAGGTGAAAGCCCTGAATGCCATGTTCATGAATGTCCATTACGAAGTGTGTGATCATTTGCACCGTGTGGTTCATGAAATCAAGGAGAACGGCATGAAAGCGGGGGTAACCCTGAATCCTCATACGCCTGTTTCTGTGTTGTCAGAAATCATTGGGGACCTCGACTTGGTGTTGCTGATGGGGGTAAATCCTGGCTTCGGTGGTCAGGAATTCATTGAAAACACCTACCGTAAAGTCCGCACACTGAAAGAACTGATTCTGAAAAGCAACAGCAGAGCCTTGATACAGGTTGATGGAGGTGTTTCCGATAAAAATGCGGATGCGCTGTATAAGGCCGGTGTGGATGTGTTGGTGGCCGGCAGTTATGTTTTTCATGCGCCCAACCCGGCAGAAGCCATTCTTTCCCTTAAAAAATAAATCAACAATTAGTGAGATAATCGCTAATTAAATGTAAATTCGTGGATGTTTTCAACCTCCACGATATGCAACAGTGGTGCCATAAAATTGCCTGTCTGCGCCCCCTGTTGGGGTATATGGCCGGTTTGTTGATACAGGTGGCGTCGTGGCATCTGGCATTGACCTGTTTCCTGTTTACCGTATGGTTCTTGTTCCTGCATCGGTTCTTGTCGAAACGATCGGACTCGCTGTGGTCCATCCGTTGGATGCCGGGTGCTGCGATGGTGTGCTGCTGGTTGGCTGTGGGACTGATAGCCGGAGAACGGTCAAGGCAATCAACCTCCATTCCGGATGGTTTTGGTGAAGGTGCTACGTTTAGCGCTTTGGTGGATGTAACGGCGTTGCCACAGGAACGAGCGAAAACCTGGAAGCTAGGTGTTTGTATCAGGGAGACATCGGTGGAGGCATGGCAGCATCGTAAATTGGTGGTGTACTTGCCAAAGAATGAAGGAGTTGAAAACCTTATGATGGGTGATTGTCTGTGGATGGACATGACTCCCACCATGCCCAATGATGGTGGGTATGACGGCTTTGACTATGCAACGTGGTTGCGAAACAAAGGGTATACGGCAACGGCCTTTGTGAAACACTGGAAACAAATGGCTCAGGCTGATTCATGGAACCTGAGAGCCATTGGCGCCCGGTTGCAGGAATCGTTGGTTGCTGTATTCATACAAGCAGGTTTGCCGTACGAATCAAAGAATCTGGTGTGTGCCATGACGTTGGGAGCAAGGGAATCGTTATCGGGCGAATTAAACGCGGATTTTTCAAGGGCTGGCGTCAGCCATATCCTTTCAGTGAGTGGTTTGCATGTCGCCATCGTGTTTGCATTGATGCGTTTCAGCCTGTTTTTCATGGGTTACACCCAACGCATGCGTCGGTTGAGGGATGTGCTGATTGTGTGTTGTTTGTGGGGGTTTGCCTTGGTTACCGGTCTTTCACCGGCTGTTTGCCGCGCTGTCTTGATGGCAACCCTGTTGGTGGTGGCCGGATTACTGGGAAGAAGTACGTCAACCCTGAATACGGTTTTGTTTTCAGCCTGGTTGCAACTACTGGTGAACCCCTTGTTGATTCACGATGTGGGGTTTCAGTTGAGTTATTTGGCGGTGATAGGATTGGTGCTTTTCATACCCTTGATGAAAAAAGTATGGTACCCTTCCTCAAAAGCCCTTCGATATGTGTGGGGTTTGTTATCCATGTCGCTTGCAGCTCAATTGCTCACAGCTCCGCTTATCATCCATTATTTCGGGCAATTTCCCCTGTATTTTTTGTTGTCAAACGTACTGGCTGTACCATTATCGGGGGTGTTGATGTATCTTGCCGTCGCATGCTTGTTGGTTTCTCCGTTTCCTTGGTTGTTTCAAGTGCTTGCTGTTTGTTTGTCCCTGTGTACCAGGTTGTTTATTGGGGTTGTTCAGGGAGTGGCCCGTTTGCCCGGTTCTGTATACGAAGGCCTTTCGTTGCCCATTGAAAACGTGGTCGTGATTTATGCCTTGATTGTTTGTATCTCAGTTTGGTTGATTGAAAAGCGCAGTGTTTTTTTTCGTTGCAGCTTGATTTGTGTGCTCTTTCTTCAGTGTCTTTTTTTGTGGGGGAAGTTTAGTGGCATTTAGCTATCTTTGCAAAAAAATCGCCCTATGTTGACGAAGATTTTAGATGAACACTTGATTCAAAAAGCAAAGCATGTATTATCACCCGCAGACCGGGTTGTCATTATTGCCCATGTAGGGCCCGACGGAGATGCTATGGGTTCCAGCCTGGCGCTGGCAGATTTTCTGAAAGGTCAAATGAAGGAGGTCCAGGTGCTGTTGCCCGATTATATCCCCGGTTTTCTGATGTGGTTGCCGGGTGCCGATAAGGCCTTGACGTTTGCAGAGCAGCCGGATGAATGCCGTATGTATGTGGAGCAGGCCCAGGTGGTTATCTTTCTCGATTTCAACCAACGCAAACGCATGGGGGGGCTAGGATCGTTTCTTGATGGGTCTAAAGCTAAGACCATATTGATGGATCACCATCCGAATCCGGATACCTTTGCCGATGTTACGTTGTCGTATCCTCAACTAGCTTCCACGAGTGAAATTGTATTCCGCTATATATGCAGGACGGGCGCCTTTGACGAAATGTCCACCCATTGTGCCACGTGTATTTATACCGGCATGATGACAGATACCGGAGCGTTTACCTACAACTCAAGCAACGAGGAAATGTACTACATCATTTCCCAGCTGATCCGCAAAGGAGTGAATAAAGATGAGGTGTACGATAAGGTGTACAATACTTATTCCGTAGGGCGGATGCGTTTGATGGGTTTTGTGTTGTATGAATGCATGCAGGTAAGGGAAGAGTGGGGAACCGCAATCATTACGCTCTCGGAGGCAGATCTCAAACGCTTCGACCACCAGGTGGGAGATACGGAGGGTTTTGTCAATTTGCCCTTGAGTATAGAAGGTATCAGACTTTCCATTTTTTTGCGGGAGGATGCCGATAAAATCAAGCTTTCTTTCCGTTCAAAGGGCTCTTTTGCGTGCAACAAACTGGCAGCTGACTTGTTCAACGGTGGCGGTCATTTGAATGCAGCCGGAGGTGAATTTTACGGGTCATTGAAGGATGCGGTCAAGCGGTTGGAAATGGCATTGCCCGATTTCATGCTATAATCATAACTGTTTGCCACTAAAGCTTGTGAACAGGTCTCCACAAATTATGTTAAGAGGTGGTTATACTGAGTTGAAAAGTGTATTTTTGCGGTAACTTATTAAAGAAAAAGTGTCGATGAAATGTTTTCCCTTGTGGTTGCTTGGTTCCTGTTTGCTTGTCGTGAGTTTAGTGTCCTGTGATAAGGCTGAAACCTATGCAGACCAGCTGGCTTTGGAAAAATCCACCATCAAGGCGTTTATGAACGACAGCGGTTACACTGTCACCACTGTTTATCCCGATACCGTTCCCTTTCCGGACGGGGTATTTTACAAGAATGAGGAAGGCTTGTACATCCATGTGATTGATACGGGTTCGAGTATTCAGAAGAATATTCCCAGAAATACTCCCTATGAGATTCGATACCGGGAAATTAACTTATCAACAAAGGCGGTAGCGCAAAATACCTATGGTGCCTCAAGCGATGCGTTTGAGATTTACTACAACAACATTCAAACAACCATCACGTATGGCGATTGTAAAGCCTGGCACCAGGCATTGAGTTATGTGGGTGACGGAGGGCATGTTTATCTCATTGTTCCAACGGCATTGGGAATGTCTATTTATTCCAGTACAACCCGGTCGTTGACTCCTTGTTTTTACGAGGTGAGGTACACGCTTTCGCAGCAATAAATTGAACCATTTATATCAATCGAATGAGTCTGATCAAGTCAATATCCGGCATTCGAGGTACGATAGGAGGCGCTCCCGGTGAAGGCCTCAGTCCGCTCGATGTCGTGAAGTTCACGGCAGCCTATGCGGCGTGGGCCCGTCAAGCTTCCAGCAAGCACAGTAACAAAATTGTTGTAGGTAGAGATGCCCGAATTTCGGGTGAAATGGTGTTTCAATTGGTATCCGGAACACTGATGGGAATGGGTTTCGATGTGGAGAACATTGGGCTTGCCACCACACCGACAACTGAATTGGCTGTAACGGAACTAGGTGCCGACGGGGGTATCATTTTGACAGCCAGCCACAATCCCAA
Source organism: uncultured Bacteroidales bacterium (assembly GCA_964411555.1). Taxonomy (GTDB): domain Bacteria; phylum Bacteroidota; class Bacteroidia; order Bacteroidales; family UBA1402; genus UBA8389. The sequence goes on from CAYPLF010000040.1 coordinate 20,810, forward strand.
GCAATGGAATGCCTTGAAATTGCTCAATGAACACGGTGAATTTTTAAACAAGGAAGAAGGGCAATGGGTGCTGGATAAAGCCGCCGATGAGTCGTTTGTCTTCTCTACCGTAGATGCGCTCGGTCACTTGGTCGAAAATAAATCAATGACGCAACGGCACATAGAAGGGGTTTTGTCGCTGAAATTGGTTGACACCGAAGCCATTCGCAAAGCAGGTTTCAAGGTGGCCATCGATTGCGTGAATTCAGTGGGAGGCATTGTCTTGCCTCAATTGCTAAAGGCTTTGGGTGTTGAGGATATTATTGAACTCAATTGTACACCCGACGGCATTTTCCCGCACAACCCGGAACCCTTGCCCGAGAACCTCACCCAGATTTCAGACGTGATGAAGGAAGGTCGCGCCGATGTGGGTTTTGTGGTTGACCCCGATGTGGACCGCTTGGCCATCGTGTGCGAAGACGGTTCCATGTTTGGAGAAGAATACACCCTGGTGTCGGTGGCTGATTACGTGCTGAGCCATACACCCGGGAATACGGTATCGAACATGAGTTCCACCCGAGCCTTGAGCGATGTGACCATCAAGCGGGGCGGCTCTTATACCGCTGCCGCTGTGGGCGAAGTAAACGTAGTCACCGCCATGAAGGCTACCAATGCTGTAATAGGCGGGGAAGGCAACGGCGGGGTCATTTATCCGGAATGCCACTACGGCCGTGACGCTTTGGTGGGCATAGCCTTGTTTTTGACACAACTGGCTAACAGCAAGAAGAAGGTCTCTGAATTGAGGGCTGAATACCCGTCTTATTACATAGACAAACAGCGCATGGAGCTTTCTCCTGATATCGATGTGGACGCCATTTTGTCCGATGTGGCCGCCAGATTTGCAGACCAGCGTGTGAACACCAGCGATGGGGTCAAGATTGACTTCCCCGATAAATGGGTGCAGCTGCGCAAATCCAACACCGAACCCATCATCCGCATTTATTCCGAAGCGGCCACCAAACAAGCCGCCGAAGCCCTGACCGCCGAAATCAAGGCCATTATTGCCGGCTGA
>CAYPLF010000041.1:0-19282 GCA_964411555.1 uncultured Bacteroidales bacterium
ATCTTACTGCTTTTTTGTTACGAATATATGTATAGATTCTTTCTTTTCAAAGTAAGCATCATTTCAATTCGCTGGGCCGGTTTGATTTCTATCCATTTATTCTTTCATCGACTTTACACATTATTACGGTTTTATTTTACAGATTGACATTGATTTACTTTACAGATTGACAGATTAACCTCTAAAGATAGGGGTCCATATCCTCCTACGTAAAGAATGGCTGTTGCATCCTGTATTATTTTAGATATATTTGCTGATTCATAGCACACAACCTTAACTCCTTAGCAGATATACCATGATTAAAGAGAACCGTTTTCCTTATTTCAAGCGCGGATGGGGCGATCGTTACGATGGCTGGCGCGTCCGTAACGTGGATGTTGTTTTCTCCGTAATACCCTATTTCCTACGCACCCGGATTGATGCGCAAAATTTCTTTGAGACTAACCTGCGCGTGGACAAGATTGAAGCGTTCATCAAGGAACACAAGGAAGACATTCCTAATTTGTCCATCATGCACGTAGTCATGGCTGCATTGGTCCGCTTGGTTTCCCAACGCCCCTACCTGAACAGGTTTGTGATTTGGAACAAGATTTTTGCCAGAAACCACCTGAATTTTTCCATAGCTGTCAAGCGTTCTCTCAGCGATTCTGGCGAAGAAACGTTGATCAAGCCCTACTTCATGCCCACAGATACGTTACAAGATGTGGTACGGAAAGTGGAACTGGAACGAGCAAACAACCAGCAGGTAGGTCAGAAGAACGCATCGGATAAAATTTCCAAACTGTTGGGTTTATTGCCCGATTTTCTGTTGAGAACGGTGGTTTTCACGTTGTTGCATATGGATAAGGTGGGAATCATGCCAAAAGCCATCAACCAGGCAAGTCCCTGGCATTGCAGCATCTTTCTGACAAACATCGGTTCCATCGGGGTTGAATCCATCTACCACCACCTGTATGAATTTGGCACCTGCAGCATGTTTGTGGCCATGGGCAAAAAATCACGGTCCCATGCCTTCGAAAAGGACGGTTCTTTGGTAGCCCATAAAAGCATCCAGTTGAAATTCGTACTGGACGAACGCACGTGTGACGGCTTTTACTACGCCTCCTCCATGCGTCAGCTCAGCAAATACCTGGAAGACCCATCCCTTCTGCTCACCCCTCCTGAGAACGTCATCGTCGATGATGGCGTCCGCAAAAAACGGGTTGATTTGAGCTAACAATTGTCGTGCCGGTGGCACCACAATTGGTTTCACGCTGTAAGACCAATGAGCGTTGCAGTGGAGCCGGTAGGGTTGTCTGTGGCGACTTGCGAAGAAACGCGTAAAGAAAATAAGTAAAAGGAAGGTGTTTAAAAACTTCATCTGCCGAGGAAGGAGCACAGCGACTGACGCTTTGAAGTTTTAACCTTCCGTTGCTTATTTTTAGTGTTTCGTAGTCGGAGCTCAAGACAACCCTGCCGGCGGAACGGAAACAGGATGATGTTACAGGATGCTCAGCGGAATGCCACCCAGTTCAGCTGCGATGTCGGAGTAGGACGAAAAGTAGCTGCCTACGATGCGGTTGGTGGCAGCCAGGCACCAAAGGTCGACCACCGCATCCTTCATTCCATTCACGCTTTGGCGTTCCAAGACCGCATCGTTCAATATCACCGAACCCGGAAACCGAGCCGCCAATTCCTGCTTGAGCGCAGGACTGTCAGTCGCTATGTAAAAGGTGGTCGAAGGACATTCAGCAAGCTGACGTTCCATAAAACCGATGTAATCACCGGGGGCATTGTGCTCGATGGACTGGCGGTTGTCCCCCCTGCGGATGTGGATGCCTATTGTCGTATCGGAAAAGCGAGACGTAAGGGCATTGATGCGAGTTTGGAGGGCTTCTGTCGGTTTGAACAAGCCAGCTAAGCTCTTGTGCGCAGACAACGAATAGCCGGAAATCATAAATGGTTTGGCACCCTGTAAACCGACGGGCAGTTGCTCATCCACGCATTCGGCCGTACCCACCAGTTGGCTGGTGAAACAGAACCGCCGTAAAAGACCGGGAATAAACAGATTTTTCTTTCTGCTAAAAGCCAGTTGTAGTTGCCAAGGTTTTGGTTGCAATACCCGCATTACAGGCATTTCAACCGGTTGGAACAGCTCGTTGAAAGCAGCCCCACAGTCCCGGTTGACAGCCCAGTATACCGTCACATCACCACCCAGGCGTTCAGCCATCCAAACAGCTGAAGCCATAGCCCGCATCCGGTTGCATAAACCGCCTATGGGCACACAGGTGAGGTGCGGCGCTGTTTTCATTCGGCCAACAGGAATGCCTTGAAATCGGCAAAATCCCGCGACATGGGTATCGACTGCTTCGTACCCTTCATAAAGGCTTCCAGAGCGGAAGGAATAACCACAGCATCGCCAATGATGGCTTCCACCGTATCCTTAAATTTCGCCGGATGCGCCGTTTCCAGGAAAACACCCGTTTCACCCGGCTTCAACTGTTCAACCAATGCCTGATAGCCACAAGCACCGTGCGGATCCAGCAAGTAACCCGTTTCCGCGTACACCGACTTCACCGTAGCAGCAATCTGCTCATCATCGTAGCGCGCCCCGCTTATGTCGGCGGAAATAGCCGCGTGCGAATGACCATACAAATCGAGGACACGGGCAAAGTTGCTCGGATCACCCACATCCATGGCATTGGCCAAGGTGGACACGGAAGGTCTGGGCTTGTACTCACCCGTCTTCAGGTATTCAAAGAAAATATCGTTCCGGTTGTTGGACGCAATGAAACGCTTGATGGGCAGACCCATCTTTTTCCCGAACAAACCGGCCGTGATGTTGCCGAAGTTACCGCTGGGCACGCACATCACCACATTGTCGGACAGGCCCATGCGCTTCAGCTGCGCGTACGCATTGAAGTAGTAAAACGCCTGCGGCAGGAAACGCGCCACGTTGATGGAATTGGCCGACGTCAGGTTCATGTGCGCCTTCAAATCAGCATCCATGAACGAAGCCTTCACCAAGGCCTGGCAATCGTCGAAGGTACCAGCCACTTCAACGGCCGTAATATTTTGTCCCAACGTGGTGAACTGCTTCTCCTGAATCTCGCTCACAAGGCCCTTGGGGTACAAGACATACACATGGATGCCCTCCACGCCCAGGAAGCCATTGGCCACGGCCGAACCCGTGTCGCCCGAAGTGGCCACCAGTACGTTCACGTCGCTTTGTCCCTGCTTGCGGATGAAGTAGCCGAGCAGACGCGCCATAAACCGAGCACCCACGTCCTTGAACGCCAACGTCGGGCCGTGAAACAATTCCAGGCTGTAAATGGAATCACTCACCTTCACCAGCGGGGTGTCAAAACTCAGGGTTTCGTACACAATCTGTTTCAGTGTATCCGCCTCAATATCTTCACCAAAGAAGGCATCAGCCACGCGGTAGGACATTTCCTGAAAGCTCAGGTCCTGGATTTCGTCAAAAAACGATTGAGGGAGCGCCTTGATGATTTCCGGCATATACAGGCCGCGGTCTTCCGCCAGACCATCGACAACGGCCGTCTGCAACGAGGCAAGGGCCGCCTTTTTATTGGTACTGTAGTAATTCATACGAAAAGCGTTAAGCGTTAAGCAAAAACAGCGTTGATAAATTCATTGTCGCGCAGCAAACCGTAAGAACCCGCTTTGGCTGCCGCCTCGGAGTACACCTCCACAGCATCAGCTTCCACACCTGGCTTGTAAATCAGGAATGGCACCGGTTCGTTCACGTGGGTCTTGATACGGCAATACGTAGGATGGTCGGGCAAAACGGTTATGGTCACCGGTTCATCCCAGGTCTTCACTTCCTCGTATATGGGACCGACGATGCGACCATCCAAATACTCGATGGTGCGCACCTTCAAGGGCACGTCGCCCTCGTGTCCGGCCTCATCGGAAGCCTCCACGTGCAGGAAAACAAAGTCTTTCTTGCGCAGTTCCTCGATGGCAGCAGCAGCCTTTCCTTCATAGTTGGTGTTGTACAAACCGGTGGCACCTTCCACTTCGATGGACTCGAGACCGGCGTAAATGCCTATACCCTTGATGAGGTCGACGGCGGAAATCACGCTGCCCGACTGTACCTGCGGAAACTGTTCCATCAAGGTCTTCATCGTAGGTTTGTAACCCGGCGACCAGGGCCAGATGCTGTTGGCTGGGTCTTTCCCCAAGGCCACGCGGTTGAGGTTCACGGGATGCGAAGCCAGCAGTTCCTGCGAACGCACAATCAGCCGGTTCAGCTCGTCGGCGGTAGCCTGCGCTTCAGGCACAAGAGCCTTCACCAGCACATCCTTGAAAGGTGTGCCCGGTACATCGTGGGGAGGCGTGCAGGCTATACGTTTGTCACCGCCTTTCACTACCAATAGATGGCGGTAGGAAATGCCCACGTGGAATTTCACCCCACCGAAACCGTTTTGACACTCACGATTCCCGGAACCGCTCATTCCCAGTTCAGCATCCAAAAACCGGATTAGTTCGGCCGCCTCTTCATTGCTGATGTGGCCGGCCGAATGGTTCTTGATCTTGCCGTTCTGGATGCAGATGAGGTTGCAACGCAAAGCCATTTCACCGGGCTGGATAGCTACGCCCATGCTGGCGGCTTCCAACGACCCGCGGCCTTCAAATTCGGTGCGGACATCGTAACCCAACAGGCTCATGTTGGCAATCTCGCTGCCCGGGGCGAACCCATCGGGCACCGTTGCCAGCAATCCGTTTCGGCCCAGTTTCGCCAGGGTGTCCATGTAAGGCGTCCTGGCGGCCTGCATCGGGGTCATGTCGCCCAATTCCGGACAGGGCTCGTCAGCCATGCCATCACCCAGTATGATAATGTATTTCATATCAACGGATGTTGGCAATGCTGATGATATCGGCAAACACACCGGCAGCCGTCACGCTGGCACCGGCTCCATACCCCTTGATCATCATGGGATACTGCAAATAGCGTTCCGTGGTAATCAGGATGATGTTGTTGCTGCCTTCCAAGTCGTAGAACGGATGGGAAGCTGACACTTCCTGCAGACCCACCGAGCAGGCCCCGTTTTCCATCGTGGCCACAAAGCGGTAGCGCTTGTTCTGACGTTCCAATTCCTGACGTTTCGTTTCAAACTCGGCATCCATTTCATCAATGCTGGCCCAGAAATCATCGAGCGAGCCGTTGAAGTAGTTGTCGGGAACGAACAGGTTCTTCACCACGTCGTCCTGTTCCAGTTTGTATCCGGCTTCGCGGGCCAGGATCAAAATCTTGCGGATGACGTCTTTCCCGCTCAGGTCGATGCGGGGGTCGGGCTCGGCATAACGGGCTTCCTGCGCCATCTTGATGGTTTTGCTGAAGGGAATGTCGGCACTGATCGTGTTGAATATATAGTTCAAGGTTCCGGACAGCACAGCTTCCATCTTCAGGATGCGGTCACCGGAATTGATCAGGTTGTTGATCGTATTGATGATGGGCAAACCGGCACCTACGTTCGTTTCAAACAGGTACTTGATGCCTTTCTGACGCGCCAGGTTTTTCAAGCCCATGTAGTTGTCGTATTCCGACGAAGCGGCAATCTTGTTGGCGGCCACCACCGATACGTTGTTTTCCATCAGTTCGCGGTACAAGCTGGCAATTTTGGGCGAAGCGGTGCAATCCACGAACACGGAGTTGAAGATGTTCATCTTTAGAATTTCGTTCTTCAGCAGTTCGGGCGTAGTTGGTACCCCTTCGCTGTAGAGTTTTTCCTTATAGGTTTCCAGATCGATGCCGTCGCGGTTGAACAAGGCTTTGTCGATGTCGGCAATCCCCACAACATTGAGCTTCAACCCGTTCTGTTTCATCAACAGCGGTTGTTGCTGCTTGATTTGGTCGAGCAGGCTTCCACCCACCGTGCCGATTCCGGTCAGGAAGATGTTCATTACCTGGTATTCAGACAGGAAGAAGGAATCGTGAATGACATTCAGGGCCTTCTTGAGGGAAGACACGTTGGTCACGAAAGAGATGTTCGTTTCCGAAGCGCCTTGTGCGCAGGCAATGACATTGATACCGTTGCGCCCCAACGTGCCAAACAGCTTGCCGGCGATACCCGGAATACGTTTCATGTTTTCGCCCACAATGGCGATGGTAGCCAGGTCGTTTTCGGCCACAATCTTGTTGATTTCGCCCATCTCCATTTCAAGGGCAAATTCCTGCGTGAGCACATCAACCGATTTTTCAGCGTCAGCCGAGCGTACCCCGATGGACGTAGAGTTCTCGGAAGAAGCCTGGGAAACCAGGAACACCGAGATGCCTGCTTTGGCCAGGACTTTGAAGATGCGGTAGTTCACACCAATCACGCCCACCATGCCCAGACCTTCGATGGTGATCAAACTTGTGTCGCTGATGGAGGAAATACCTTTAATGGACTTGCCACCATTGGTCTTGTCATTTGAAATGTACGAACCCGGTGCTTCCGGATTGAACGTATTCTTGATGACAATGGGAATACTTTTGTGATAGGCCGGGAAGATCGTGGGGGGATAAATCACCTTGGCACCGAAGTTGCACAGTTCCATGGCTTCCATATAGGTGAGGCGTTCAATGACATAGGCATTGTCAATCACCTTGGGATCGGCCGTGAGGAAGCCGTCCACGTCGGTCCAGATTTCCAGGATGGAAGCATTCAGATCAGCTGCCAGAATGGCAGCCGTATAGTCGGAACCACCTCGGCCCAGATTGGTCGTCTCACCCGTTTGTGCGTTGCTCGAAATAAATCCGGGCACCACCAGCACTTCAGGAATCTTGGCAAATGCCTTCGCCACTTTCTTGGAGGTAAGTTTGAAATCGACAATGTGTTTGCCGTGTTGTTCAACAGTCTTGATGAAGTCCCGTGAATCCAGTAACCCGGCTTTTAAAAATTTTGAAATGAAGTAGGAAGATATACGCTCCCCGTAACTGACAACCGCGTTGGAAGTCTTGGAAGAGCAATCCTGGATCAGGTAAAGTCCTTTGAAGATGTTGCCCAACTCATCCAGCATCTGATCTACGGTAAACTGCACCGCATTCAAATCCTCATCGGAAAACAGGCCCTTGAGTATGGTTTCGTGTTTGTCACGGATGGTTTGAAACGATTGTACGTAACTTAAATCACCGACTGAGGCTAGTTGTGTGGTTTTGATCAATAAATCGGTGATACCGCCCACTGCTGAAACGACTACGACGACGGGTTCTGTTTGAGACGCTACGATTTGTTTGATGTTGAGCAAGCTGTTGACGGAACCTACGGACGTTCCGCCGAATTTCATGACTTTCATTTGTTTTTTTGTTTTAGTGTGAATCAACGAACAACGTCGGACATACAAACGCCCCTAGTGATAACACACCATCGATTCGTTGAGAAAATGATTCTATTGAGTATACTGGAAAAATCCGGGAAACAAACCGTTTTCCGGTTCGATGGAAGACAAGACATACAGCCCGCTTCCTGTTTTGAAGTGATTAGCAGACCCCCCAAGGGGTGATGGTGGTTCGCATGTACGGATAAAAAAGCATATGCTGCTGATGTAATTTTCAGCAAATATACTGGTTTTAATTGAAAAAGCCCGCTTCCGGGCTTTTTATACGTTGAAAAAATCAACAAGCTAATTATTATAATCGCTCAAGTTGTTTCGGGTATAACCCTGAGCACTCTTGTTGGTAAAATAAATTGGTAAGATAAAAGGTACCTCAACCGGCGTTTCACCAACAAGCGCCGGATTCCAGGCAGGCATGGTGGAAACGTATCTCAGTGATTCACTATCCAAATCAGGATGGAGCGACCTGACAATCTTGAAGCCGGTCAGGGAACCATCTGCTTTAACAATAAAAAAGACATAAACATATCCTTCAATCGCCTCAGTAGCTGTAATAGGGGGATATTTCAAGTTCTTACGTTCAAACGTTGCAAGTGCTTTCTTACCACCAACAAACGATGGTTCTTTATCCACTTTTACGGGTTCTACAATTTCTTCACCGTTACTCTTTACCTTAGTCAAGAGGACGGACAATTCCTTCTCTCCATTTTTCTTCAGCACTTGATGGCTGACCACCTTGTTTCCTTCATATACAGCCTCCTTTTGGATGCGGCCATTGGTGTAATACCAGGTGAATTTGCCGTCGCGAATCTCGGGCAGCATGGAGATATAAGTACCCGTCATATACACCTTTCCAGAAACGTAGTAATCTGTTACAACAAAATGTTCTGTTGTCGGATCCATGGTCGACATACGGTAATAGGCCGCACCGGACTTTGATGGTACTTCATTCCAGTTTGAATCAAACCATTTAACAGCTGAAGTTTGCGCTGTCATCAGCGTAGTCAATCCCAAAAACACAAACAATAAGAATGGTTTCATAATCTGACTTTTTATATTTTCTCTTTCAAATAAACATTCATCTCACGCCAATCGTGCCCATCAATACCCAACCATCATTCCAAAAGAAAGATTGAACATGACAGGAGCCTTGCGCTCGTGGTAGTTGAATTGCACATTGGGATACAGGTATAAAACATCGTTAAAGTTCAACTTCCTCAACAGATACGCTCCAACCTTACCGGTCATTCCCTGACAATCTTCATGAGAGTCAACAAAATAATTAATTGTTGTTGATTTCCCCTTTTCGTAAAAAACAGAGGCAGACGGTATGATGATATGCTGGTTATCAATCCAATGACTGAAACCCGCTTCAAGGCCCAACCTTCCCACAGCATACCCATCGTATTCAATGAAGGTATCTTCATCCAAACGGTATAGATAATTTCTGAAGTCAAATGAATCGAATCCACCTTTTAAGCCGAAACTGAAGTTGGTGCTTCTGCCAATAGGCAATGATAACAACCACCATGTAAGGGTTCCAGTATAGCCATTGATGTACCCGTCATACGTATACATATCTTGCGTGTTGAAGTTGGTTTTGACATAACTGCCTTCAATTTCCAAACGAGACTTGATGGAAAGGCCCAAATCAACAGAATAGCCATTCACTTCCTTTCCTGTTTCCAAACCGGCAGAAATATTGATGGCATTCATATCTTCGTCATAGATAGAACTTATCTGAGCCGACAACAGATAAGGAAGAAGCAGAACCAAACCAAAAACAACATTCTTTTTCATACAGGGACAAAAATAGGGAACAACTACAAAGTTAGTCAGCTTGCGCGATATATGCCACACAATTACATTTTTTTAAGACGATATTTTATGCATTTTTCCAAATGGTAACGGATGGTTGTTTTTCCCAGTCCAACAATGCGTTGATCAACTTGATTTCCGAGTATTGATCCAACTCCTCCATCGTAATACGAGCTTCCCGAATGGTCCCTTCAGCCAATAAGCGTTGACGGCATGTGCCATTCAGCAAAAACGTATCTGGAGTACACCAAACTCCATCTCGTAACAAGACAATATTGCTGAAGGATGTATCCGTCAAACAACCGTGCTTGACAATCAAGATATCGTCAGCACCCATACGTTGGCTCAACAAACAGTCAATGGCGCTCCTGTCTTTGAACTTTAAAGCATACTCTATTGCATCATCTATTACCAGGCGCAAGGTGCTTACCCGTTTGGGTTCGTACAAGGTAAAGGATACACGCTCTATTGACGTGCCATACTCAATCCTGCATTTATACACTTTTTCATCCAACTCATCGGGCAAGTGGATTGCCGCTGAAAGATTGATCCCAGACGTCATTCCGTACTGTTGGAACAAGGTCTGCATCATTCGTCGTTCATGCCATTCTATATGCATCAATCGTCGATGCTCAACACGAAGTGATTCAACAAACGGGCACATATATTTTTTTCATCATTTCATCGTATTCGTCTTCCATGTTGCTGAGAGCCGTGATGCCTCCTCCGCTTTTGTATACCATTCCGTGTGGAGTCTGTTCAAAAAAACGAATCATGACGGCACTATCCACATTCTTACCATCAAATATACCAAAAACTCCGGTATAGTACCCTCTTTCATAGTTCTCTACGTTGCGAATGATTTGAACCGTCTTTTTCTTGGGAGCACCCGTTACAGATCCTGCAGGCAACAAAGCAACCAGTATATCTCCAATGGTATCCGTGTAATTTTCCGGTAGTTTTCCAGAAATGGACGAACTCACCTGCAATAAGTCAACCCTGTCCGTGGTCAATTCGTCCACATATCGGAAACGTTCTACACAGACATCCGTGGCAACGCGGCTCAAGTCGTTTCGAATCAGATCGACAATGGTGCTGTGTTCGGCCTTTTCCTTGACATCGTCCAACAACCGCTTTCTGGCCATAGGCAAGGATGCATCGATGGTGCCTTTCATGGGACAGGACGTTATCACTCCATCGTTGATGCGAACAAAGGTTTCGGGAGAAAAGCAGCTAAACAAATCACCCACCCGCAATTTGTAGGTTGCGTTGGCAACTCGGTACAGTTCCTTCAATGATAGTGCACAACAAACGGGAGTTTGGCATGTTAGGTTGACCAAAAAACTGTTCCCTAGTTTGATTTCTGCGACAACACGTTCAAATAGTTCTTCGTAGGTTCCAACCGGATAATCTTCAGGGGTGACATAGGAAGTTGACAGATTTGTTGCCGAAGTTCTTTCACATCCCTTCCATTCGTCTGGTTCTTGAAAAGCAGCTTTCATGGATGCAAAACCCGGGAAACGGAACCATACATCTTCCCGGGCAGCTTCCGACAGGGTCCATACCAAGGGCTTTTTCAAGTCAAAATCCAATATAAACAGAAACGATTGCCGCCGCCTGCCACAGTCATTCATTTTATCAATGGCTTCGTTAATCGAGGTCATGGGCAATACAGGTCTGCTGGAGTAGGCAATATGATGGGAGGCGTTGGAAGCAATCTCAACGGGGGAGCCGATAAGGGAATAGTTACTGAATCCGTACGGGGCACATTCGTTATTTGCCCCAATTCCACCATCTTAGACAGGGCTTCATCTTCGTCCAACACACGTAAGGTGACATTTCCTCTTCCCATACGAACCAGGTCAATCTTCTTCGCCGCAGCCATGGATAAATCTACCAAATGGCCTTTTCGGGGCCTGAAACGGTCGTTTACACGCACCACCACCGATTGTTGATTTTTCAGATGAGTTATCAGCAAATAGGTACCAAACGGATGAAAAGCATGTGCAGCTGTATATGCCTTGTCATCATATGGTTCACCACTGGTCGTCCGTTTACCGATGAATCGTTGGCTGTAGTACGTAGCCTCCCCGGTTACGTATGCCAACTCTTCTTGTTCGGCATATGCAACCTTTGCAGTCATAGCCACAAAGACGGCCAGCATCAAACAGTTCAGCCAGTTTTTTTTCACAATAGCGGGCTCTTTTTCAGAGAAAATCATGCCGCAAAGATATAAATAAGATGTCTTCAAATATTTTTTGATTTATCAGCTGTTTCCATTACTTTCGCATATATAAGCCTATCCATTCCTGTCGCCAAGGCTATTTACTTTAATCAAGACACATCCATGAATACTCAAGACCTGGATACCATTTTTGATTTACTCATCAAGCACTCCCCTTCCTGCAGTGTCCTTGTTGATTCCGAAGGAAATGTCATACGTTTCAACAAAGCCTACCAAGAATTGCTTGGATACGAGTATGACGACGTCAACGATAATGTGAAGGTTGTCTACGAATCTGATACAAGTATGGAACGCGAACGCTGTTTTTTGAATGAACTGTTGAGCGGCAAACGTTCCGATATCAAATACCAATCAACCCGTATAGCAAAAGATGGGCGCATCATTCCTGTCGAGGTGACGGCTCTTTTGTTCACCAACAGGGAAGGCAAACCGGATATTGTGCTGAGACGCCTCGTAGACATCACTGGAAAGATGACGTCCGATCAAATCACCATGAATCAGATATTTTTTGTAAAAAAGGTGTTGGAAGAAATACCTCTTAGTTTTTACTTCAAGGATAAGGAAAGCCGTTTCCTGCTCAACAGCCAGGGACATGCCCGATTCCTGGGAGCATCAGACCTCATGTCCATGAGGGGTAAGACTGATTTTGACTTCTTTCCCGAGGCACATGCCCAAAGAGCCTTTGATGACGAACAGGAAATCATGCGAACCGGCAAGAGCCTGGACATTGTTGAGAAAATCACCGCAGAAGATGGCAGCATTCGCTGGGCTCAAACCCTAAAATCACCCTTACATGACCCAAACGGAGAAATTATGGGAACCTACGGTGTGACCCGGGATATTACCGACCTGAAACGGGCCGAACAGGCCTTGCACCAAAAGAACAAGGAGCTTCAGGACACCATTGAAGAACTGAACCGCACGCAAAACAAGTTGATTTTCGCTGAGAAGATGGCGGCCCTGGGCAACCTGATTGGAGGCATTGCACACGAAATAAACACACCACTTGGAGCCATCAAAGCCAGTTCTTCCAACATTGGCGATGTGGTGGAAAAAGTCAGCGTTGACTTGCCCTGGTTATTTCAACATGCCTCACAGGAAGAAATATCCTGGTTGTTCAAGCTATTCCTGCAAGCCGATGCCAGGGACATTTCCGTTTTTTCAAAGGAAGAACGCCAACGCAAGCGCGAGTTGACCAGCCTTTTTGAGGAACATCACATTGAAAACGCAGCCGTTACAGCCGATACCATTGTTTCGTTGAAATTGAATTTCACCGACGATGTGTATTTGGCCTTCTTGAATCAACCCCATGCCACACGACTGTTGCAAATTCTCAAAACTTTGTTCTCGCTCAAACGGAACGGCAACAATATTGCCGTTTCAGTGGAGAAGGCAGCCAATGTAGTCAAGGCGTTGAAAAGCTATATCTACAAAAACAATACCGGTGATTTCGAAGCGGCTGATTTGCCTGAAACCATCAACACGGTCCTGATTCTGACCGCCAACATGATCAAGCATTCAAAAACAGTGGTCACCACGAAAATGGAATCTGTTCCACCGGTTTTCTGCCGACAAGATGAGCTATGCCAAGTATGGACCAACCTGATTACCAATGCCATACAGGCCATGGGCGAGGTTGGTACGCTAGAAATCAGCTTGAAATATGATGAATCCAGAGAAATCATTGTTGCCCGTTTCAAGGACAGCGGACCCGGTATTCCTGATTCGATCAAGTCACGCATCTTCGAGCCTTATTTTACCACGAAACCAAAAGGAATGGGCACAGGCATGGGCCTAGATATCTCGAAACAAATCATAGAAAGACATAAGGGAACCATCCGATTTGAGTCGGAGGAAGGTCAAGGGACCACTTTTATTGTTGAAATACCGATTAATCAAGAACGATAAACACTCTTACCATGAAACAAGCCATCATTTGTGTTGACGATGAAGATATTATCCTGGAAGCCCTGAAAGACCAACTAGGCCCCTTTTTCGAGAACCAGTATCTTATTGAAACTTCGACCACGGCAGAAGAAGCCTTGGAGATTTATCAGGAATTGAAAGAGACCGGATACGACATTCCGGTTGTGATTTCCGACTACCTCATGCCTGGTATGCGGGGCGATGAGTTCTTAATCCAAATACACGACAAAAACCCACATACGCTCAAAATCCTGTTGACCGGCCATGCCAACATTGAAGGCATCACCAATGCCATCAACAAGGCCAATTTGTACCGATACATACCAAAACCCTGGGACAGGGATGACCTGATTCTCACCGTTAGGGAAGCCGTCCGCAGCTTCCTGCAGGAAGAAGAAATTCTGAAAAAGAACGCTGAGCTGAAATCCATCAACGAAAACCTGGAAAAACTGGTAACCGAGCGCACATCGGAATTGGAACAGGCCAACGCCACCAAGGATAAGTTCTTCTCCATCATCGCCCACGATATGAAAGATAATTTCGGCGGTTTGCTGGGATATGCAGAAGTGCTTTCCACCGACTTCGAACGGTTTGACGATGCAGAACGTAAAAACATGACTGATATTATCTGGGATGTTTCCAGTCAATTGTACAAATTGCTGCAAAACTTGTTGGAATGGGCGAAAATTCAAACCGGCAACATGTCGTTCAACCCCTCCACATTCCCGTTGGCGGCATTTTTACAAGATGAATTTACCCTGTTGAGCGAATTTGCCCGCCAGAAACAACAAACGCTGACGTTCAATCCGAAAGAGGAAATCATGGTCAATGCCGATGAAAGCATGTTGTCATCGGTGTTGAGAAATATTGTCATGAACGCTGTCAAGTATACCCCAAATAACGGTTCTATCAATGTGAGCATTGAAAAACAAGACAACAAGGCCTATATCAAGGTAACAGATACTGGCGTTGGCATATCAGCCGAAAATCTGACGCGCTTGTTCAAGGTCAATGAATCCGTTAAAACCTACGGTACCAATCAGGAACCAGGCACCGGTCTTGGATTGATTCTTTGCAAGGAATTCCTGAAACGAAACGGAGGTGACATCAGTATAACATCGACTGTTGGAGAAGGCACTGAGGTTTCATTCCACATACCTGTAAGCTTGTTTTAAAGGGTGTACCCCTCATCCGGATTTTTTGTTTCATCTAAAAAACCAACCCGTGAATGACGGAAAGAAAAGCACTACGACTACCGACAGGAAGCTGGTTAAGACACTCTTACTGATTCTTGCCATCAAGCTCTTTTTGGTATTTGTGGTACTGAAAGTCTTTTTCTTTCCCGACTTCCTGAATGAACGGTTTGAAACGGATGCACAAAAGTCGGATTATGTGGGTTCACAGCTTATTGATGAACACAACTAACACATCGCCTCTTCCAAATTAAACACCATCATGGATGAATTTCCTTTTTCGTTAGTAGACCTATCCAGAGCCCAGTTTGCCCTGACAGCCATGTATCATTGGCTATTTGTTCCGCTTACGCTGGGTTTAGGTCTGATCATCGCGATCATGGAAACCGTCTATTACAAGACAGGAAACCTTGAATGGAAACGCGCCACCCAATTTTGGATGAAGTTGTTTGGTGTCAATTTCGCCATCGGGGTTGCCACCGGAATCATACTTGAATTTGAGTTTGGAACAAACTGGTCAAACTACAGTTGGTTTGTGGGAGATATCTTCGGAGCACCCCTGGCCATTGAAGGCATGCTGGCCTTCTTTCTCGAGTCGACGTTCATCGTCATCATGTTCTTCGGTTGGAACAAGGTAAGCAAGGGATTCCACCTGGCCTCAACCTGGCTGACGGTCACAGGTGCCACCTTGTCGGCATTGTGGATACTGGTGGCCAATGCGTGGATGCAATTCCCGGACGGGATGGTATTCAATCCCGATACGATGCGAAACGAAATGGCCGACTTTTGGGCTGTCTTGTTGTCACCAGTGGCCATCAACAAGTTCTTGCACACTGTGTTTTCCTGCTGGATTGTCGGTGGGGCTTTTTGTTTGGGTGTGAGTGCGTGGTTTTTGATAAAGGGTAAGGAACAGGAGCTTTCGCTGAAAAGCATCCGCATTGCGGCCATTGTCGGTTTTATGGGTGCTTCACTGACTGCCCTGACGGGTGACGGTTCCGCCCAACAGGTTGCACTGCGCCAACCTATGAAACTGGCCGCCATGGAAGGCCTGTACGAGGGCAAAACCAACGCCGGACTGGTGGCAATCGGTGTGCTGAATCCGGCGAAGAAATCCTACAATGACTCCATCAAACCTTTCCTGGCAAAAATTGAAATCCCCAACATGTTGTCGTTGCTATCCTTCAGGGATGCAGAAGCCTTCGTGCCTGGCATTTCCGACCTCATGGAAGGTGGGTTTGAGCAACGGAGGTCGAATGGTGGCACAATTACTGCCCTCTCCGTTGAAAGCAAAATGCTCAAAGGCAAAGAAGCCATTGCCGCTTTGGCAGGTTACCGGAGTGCCAAGGCTGAGAAAAACGATTCATTGGCTTTGCTGCACAAAGAAGTATTGGAAGCAAATTACCCGCATTTCGGCTACGGGTTCGTACCCTCCAAAGACGCCGTCATTCCACCCGTTCCGTTGGTTTTTTATACTTTTCATCTAATGGTTGCACTTGGCCTGTTTTTCCTGGGTATTTTCTTACTGACAGGATGGTTGAGTTGGAAAAACACCCTTCAAAACCAACGTTGGCTGTTATGGATTTCCTTGGCGGGGATTCCATTGGCGTGGTTGTGTTCCGAGTGCGGTTGGGTGGTTGCCGAAGTAGGCCGTCAACCCTGGGTCATCCAGGACATCATGCCCACTTACGCGGCTGTTTCGGACCTAAGCCCGGGATCGGTCATGATTACCTTCTGCCTGTTTGCTCTGTTGTTCACCGGACTGTTAGCTGCTGAGGTCAGCATCCTTGTCAAACAAATTCGTAAAGGTCCTCAAGATATCCACTAATTACTGCCTGCCCCATGGACTATACATTTTTACAACATTACTGGTGGTTTGTCATTTCCTTGTTGGGTGGCATCCTCGTTTTTCTATTGTTTGTTCAAGGCGGACAGACCCTGTTGTTTCAGGTGGGGAAGACGGCCTTGGAACAAACGGTGTTGATTAATGCGCTGGGGCGCAAGTGGGAGTTTACCTTTACCACCCTGGTTACCTTTGGAGGTGCCTTGTTCGCTGCCTTTCCTCTTTATTATGCAACCTGTTTCGGAGGGGCTTACTGGCTGTGGATGCTTATCCTGTTTTGCTTTACCATTCAAGCTGTTTCGTATGAGTTCCGATCCAAGAAGGGCAATTTGTACGGGAAGCGCACCTATGAAACCTTCCTGTTGATCAATGGTATTGGCGGCATCATTCTGCTGGGTGTGGCCGTAGGATTATTTTACTCTGGAGGTGAATTTGTTGTGTCACGAGCCAATCTGACCCAACCGGGCAATCCCGTCATTACTACGTGGGAGAACCCCTTAAGAGGATTGGAGGCCGTAACCCGACCCTTAAACCTGCTACTTGGGCTTTCCCTCTTTTTTCTAGCCAGAACACAAGCTGCCCTTTATTACATCAACAGTATTGACAATGAGGTCATTCAAAAACGGTCACGGCATCAAGTTTTGGTCAATTCCGTTCCTTTTCTCCTGTTGTTTTTGGGATTTCTAATTCTCCTACTCCGTTCATCCGGCTATTCGTACGACCCTGCTGATGGAAGCCTGTTGGCGCTTACAGCCTATCACTACGCAACCGGATTGGTGAAAATGCCTGTAGTGTTGTTACTGTTGGTCGCCGGTACGGTTCTTCTGCTGACCGGTATTCTATTGACACTCCTCAAACCAGCCTTCAGGAAAGGCATTTGGCTGAGCGGTGGGGGGACCATATTGGCTGTGACAGCCATTTTATTGCTTGCAGGCTGGAATCATTCCGCGTTCTTTCCTTCATTGACCGATCCAAGCAGTTCCTTGACGCTTGTAAACGCATCATCCAGCCTGTTTACTTTACAGGTGATGAGCATAGCTTCTTTGATTATCCCAATTGTGGTATTTTACATCTTCAAAGCCTGGAAAGCTGTCAACAAGGCTCCATTGACCGAGGCTGAAGTTCAGGAAAACGACCATTCGTATTAAAAATCCAAGCATACAGATTTTCTGTATCGGCTTTTGTTTTATAGATGGATTCGTTTATTTTTGTGAAACAACCACTACCCATGGCGTATGTCAACACCCTTATTTGATGAGCCTTTATTTGGCGTTTATCGTTTCATTACCTTCTTAAGCATTTGCCTGACTCACTTTTTCAGTGTTGTGTTTGTTTTGCTGCGGACACCCAAAACGCCTGCACTGCACGGATACAGATTATCCAAGTATGTCATGGCTGTTGCCTATGCATTGGTTGCAATTTTCAATGCGATTGAGTTGTTGATGGAAGATGTGTTTACCGATGGACAATTTATCCTGTTAAACACCGTGGTTCTTTCTTCGTTTCAAATCTACCTGTTGTCGGCCTCATTGATCATGTTGATCAATACCCATTATTTCAAGATTCGCAATTTCCTGTTTGAACTGCTTCCTACCGCTTTCTTGGGCATCATTTCCTATATCTTGTTGCTCAACGGCTTTTCTTCCATCTTCAATTATGCGTTGGGGGTATTTATTGCCTATTTTTCTTTTCAATGTGTACGTTACAGTATGAGTTTTTTCAATGAAAGAGCGAATACCATCCGGAAAATTGACAACTTCTTTTCCTCGGAAACCAACACCAGAAAATTGCTGTGGATTACCCAAACATTCATTGCACTGATGTGTATGGGTGTGTTTGCCATGCTGTCGTGTATCATACCTAAGATCTTCTTGATTCCATTTTCAGTCCTGTACTTCATATTTTATTTTTTCCTGGCCATGAAGCACTTGAATTACATGTATTACTTCCATGAATATGAGTTTGTTTTCAACGCACAAACCGATAATAACGACTCGACGACTAGTTCAAACAACCATTCCATAACCTGGGAGCAGTTGGAAAGTGCCATCTTGAAATGGGAGAAAACACACTATTTTATGGAGCCAGGCTTGACTATTGAACAAGTTGCCACTCAATTGAACACCAATCGGACCTATTTATCCAACTACGTCAATCAAATCAGGCAACAATCGTTCAAAGAATGGATCAATCAATTGAGAATTGAAGAGGCCAAAAGGCTTCTTTTGGATAAACCCTTTATACACGTGGGTGAGATTGGCATGATGGTTGGGCTGCCTGATAAAAGCAACTTCGGGCGTTTGTTTTCCCGAAGTACGGGAGTCAGCCCTCAAACCTGGCGAAAACAGCATCTGAAAACATGACAACTCAGGGGTTTTTAAACAAATATCTATTTTCCCCCTATTTTTTTATCTTTCTCCCTGGTTTGTGGTCACTGCGTACATATTTTTTGTTGTTATGACCACTCACCCATATAGGCATTACCTACCTTTGTTGTGTGATTTACTACGAGATTGAAGTGATTCATTCTCGTTGGATTGTGTGAGAATCTAAATCATTGGAGTGGAGATCCCGGGTTTGTTGATTGATATCAACAAATCCGGGTTTTTCATATATTCCGCAAAAAAGTAAACCTTTTTCCAATAAATCCGTCTATGCAATATTAATGATAAGATTCGTTGAATCTGCGTCGAATCATGCACTATTTTTGTATGTTTGCGTAACTTAACTCTAAAATATGCCGACTGACGGTAGTGCTTCCATATTGCTCCTGTGTACGGGTGGGACCATCACCATGTCGGTCGATCCAGGTACCGGATCGTTAGCTCCTTTCCGTTTCGACTTACTGCAGCAACACATGCCTGAATTGAAGAAGTTCAATTACCACATTGACTTCATTCAATTTGATCCATTGATGGATTCTTCCGACGTGGGCCCGGC
>CAYPLF010000041.1:19382-21707 GCA_964411555.1 uncultured Bacteroidales bacterium
ACATTGACTTCATTCAATTTGATCCATTGATGGATTCTTCCGACGTGGGCCCGGCTGAATGGATTCGCATGTCTGAAATCATCCATGAAGCATACGACAGATACGATGGCTTTGTTGTGCTACATGGTACAGACACCATGGCCTATTCGGCCTCCGCCCTAAGTTTTTTGCTCCAAGACATCCAAAAATCTGTTGTATTCACCGGATCGCAACTTCCAATCGGAATGGTCAGGACGGACGGCAAGGAAAACTTGATTACATCCATCGAAATAGCTGCGGAAAGAGAAAACGGTAGAGCCATTGTACCAGAAGTTTGTATTTTTTTTGAAAGTACCTTGTGGCGTGCAAACAGGACGACCAAGAAGAATGCCGAATTGTTCAATGCCTTTGGTTCCTACAATTATCCACCTTTAGGTACAGCCGGTGTTCATATTCGCTATAACCGCACAGCCATCAGGCAGGTAAATGAAAACAAAACGTTGGTATTGCACAAACTCCTCGATCCCAACATCGCCATACTCAAGTTGTTTCCAGGCTTATCGTATGCTTATGTCCATTCCGTTTTCAACACACCCGGTTTACGTGCCGTCATCATGGAATCGTTCGGAGCTGGGAATGCTCCCCTGTCAGATTGGTTGATCGATGAACTGAATGCGGCTTCAAAGAAAAACATAGTTGTTGTTAACATTACACAGTGCAATACGGGTAGTGTTGAAATGGGTCGTTACAAAACAAGTGTCCATCTGTTGGATGCGGGTGTTGTAAGTGGATACGATATTACTACCGAATCGGCCGTAACGAAATTGATGTTTCTGTTAGGTCATTACAAGGATGCCGCCGTTGTTCGCGCCGAGTTCTGCAAAGCGTATTGCGGCGAAATGACAGTTGAATAATTTAAACTAATGCATACTCACATGAATAAAAAGGTTATTTTTCTGCTTGCTACGTTGCTTCAGTTTGTAAGTTTGAGTGTACTCGCTCAGGAGGGAACAATTACCGGACGTGTGGTTGATAAATCTGGAGAATCCATTGAAGTAGCGGCAGTTTATATAAACGGAACCACCAAAAAGACTTCTACTTCCACTAACGGTTCTTTTGAGTTGAAGGGGATTACCTTCCCCTGTCAACTGGTGGTGAGCCACCTCGGGTACCAAACACTTAAAATGGAACTTGAAGGTCTTCCCACAAAACCCCTGTTGCTATACCTGATTGAAAAAAACATCAAACTTTCTGAAGTTTCCGTTTTGGGGAAGAACCAACGCGAACAACTCGTTGAGTCGTTTAAGGATTATTTTCTGGGATGGGATGCATGGGGAAAGGCTGCCACTCTGCTTAACGAGAACTCCCTCATATACGATTTATCTTACAATGAAGACACCATCCGCTCAACGTTTTCCGGCGACCTTAGACGTCCCAACCTGCCACAGGCCATCATTGATCGCAACCTGAAAGTGGATGCCAAAGAACCTATCCAGATTGACATGCCCTTGTTGGGTTACAAGGTATCCTTCGACCTGGAAAACTTTTCGCTCATTGAAACCAAACCTTATTACGACCCAGTTACAGGTTTGACTATGGAACGGTACAGAATCAGCAGATACAAGGGTTCGTATTTTGTCATACCGTATGAAGGTGTCAGCAAATCAAAACAACGTCGGTATGAACGCAACCGAAAAGAGGTCTACTACAACTCAAGAATGCATTTTTGTCGAGCCCTATACCGGAATGAGTTGCTTAAAAATGGGTTTGTATTTCTCGACAAACAACGGAATCCGTCTGATGGTTCTACCTACTACGAATGGGTTAATCTGGATGGGCATGTCAGCTATGATAATAAAGGCAATATGCTGATTTACGGATTGTCCGGAAAAAACTATGAAATTCATTATGTAGGCAAATCAAACGGTACTCCCATCGATATGAGCGGTAAGAATTACAGGAACCCGGTTGAGTACGTGAACAGAAATAGAATGTACTACAACGTTTCCAATAGCTCTACCATCTATTTTATCAACGACACATGCACCATTACAAGTAGTGGGGTTTCAGACAACAGCATCACATTCAACGGGGCAATCGTCCTGAAAAAAGCAGGCGCCATTCTTCCAGACACCTACTTACCGGAAGAAGGAGAAGACTGATTCATTGCACAATGAATCGACGGTCTGTCATACTAATCATCGCCGCCCTTCAGTTGTGCGGGTTAAACCTGTTCGGGCAGGAAGTCATTACCGGACGTGTGGTGAATCAGGGTGGAAGCCCGATTGAAGCTGCTTCTGTCTATATTGACGGTACCACAGTAAGAGCTTCCAGCTACAATAACGG
>CAYPLF010000042.1:0-15330 GCA_964411555.1 uncultured Bacteroidales bacterium
GTAAAACGCAAACTCGACGCCAATGACATCAAAGGTGCTCACGAACTGTGCAACGCACAAAAAGGTGCTACTGCCAACATCCTGAACGCTGCCTTGATCCGCTACGAAGATGTTGAAAAAATAGAAACGTTGAACAACGACCAAAAGGCCGAAATCATCCAAAAGGAAATCGAAGAAGCTACTGCACTCGAATTGCCTTCCATGGAACAAAATCTGCCCATCATCGCCACCATCTCCACCCTCGGTACCTTGTTCGGTCTGTTGGGAACGGTACTTGGTATGATCCGTTCATTCGCCGCTTTGGCAAACGAAGGTGCTCCTGACTCACTGGCTCTTTCAACCGGTATTTCCGAGGCCCTTATGAACACGGCTCTTGGTATCGGTACCGGTGCGTTGGCCATCATTTTCTATAATGTTTTTGCTCAAAAAGTACAGGGTATCACCAACGCCGTTAACGAAATCGGTTTTGCCATCGGTCAAACCTACTCAAAGAAACACCTCGGATAATAGAATGCGTTTATACGTTTTTGCTAATCACGTTGTAAACCATTTAAAGAAAAATCATTATGTCCAAGGTTAAAACAAAAAAGCACAGCACGTTCATCGACATGACGGCGATGAGTGATGTGACTGTACTCTTGCTGACATTCTTCATGTTGACCGCCAACTTCATTCCGAAAGAACCCGTGCAGCTCGTTACGCCCGGTTCCATTTCTGAAGCGAAGATTCCCGAAGCCAATATCTTGACCGTACTTGTCGACCCGACAGGTCGCGTGTACCTGACATTGGACCGTAAGGATAACAAACTGGCCGTCCTTAGAGATATGGGCAAGGCATACGGCATCACCTTCACACCGGAACAAGAATTATCATTTGTCAACCAACCCATCATAGGAATGCCCATGGCAGCCATGCCGGAGTTCCTGAACAGGAGGTTGGAAGACCAGGATAAAATCCTGAAGCAATACAGCGTTCCGGCTGACAGCACCAACAACCAATTCAAACAATGGGTACAGTACGCTGTTGCCGCCAACAAGGATCTCAGCATTGCCATCAAGGCTGATGAGACCACGCCTTATCCACTGATTGACGATGTCCTTGCCACGTTGCAGGATCTCAAGCAATACCGTTATCATCTGATAACCAAGCTGGATGCTGCTAATTAAGTCATTGATATCACACTAATAAAATGAACATTATATGGCAGAAGTAAATACCGGCGACCACGGTGAAGGCAAAAAAGGCCAACCGAAAAAACAGACCCTTCGCGTCGACTTTACGCCAATGGTGGATATGAATATGTTGCTCATTACCTTCTTCATGTTTGCCACATCATTGGCAAAACCACAGGCCATGGAAATAGCCATGCCTGTCAAGGAGGATGTCTTACAAGATGAGAAGAGTAAAGTGAAGGACGATAAGGCCATCACCATTCTTCTTGGTAAAGAGAACAAAATCTATTACTATTTTGGCAAACCGGCCGATGTTATGGTAGACGCCAGCAAATTTTTGGAAGCTACCTACGGAGGCATGGACGATCCTCAAAGCCTGCGCAACATGTTGGCCAAACGCAACAGGTTTGCAATGGATAAGATTGCTGCTCTGAAAGACCAAAAGGACCGCAAGAAGATCAAGGATGACCAATACAAAGAAGAGGTTAAGAAAATCAAGAACGCCAAGGACGGCCAAGTGGTCATCATCAAGCCCACAGACGATTGTACCTACGTTAACCTGATCAATGCGCTCGATGAATTGGCCATTTGCAGCATCGGAACCTACGCAATTGACGTACCCTCTGAAGGAGACAAGTGGCTGATCAAGAACAGGGAATCCGGTGGCAAGTTGGCTGAAGAATCCGACATGAGCGTCTTGAGTGCGAAAAAGAAGTAAGTTTCACCATTTAAATACGTTAAATCGTGGCTAAAGAAATAAATATAAATTCAGCAGAGTGGTTGGAACTGGTCTTTGAGGGAAAAAACAAGAACTATGGGGCCTACCGTTTGCGCAACACCTCCGGGAAGCGCCATCGGAACGCCATGATCATTGTTTTTCTTTTTGTCTGTTTCATTGCACTGTTGCCCACGCTGATCAAAACGATTGATAAACTGCGTCCCAAACACGAGGCTGTTACTGAACAACGCGTGTTGGCCGATCTCAAGATTGAAGAACAGATTAAGGAAGAAAAAATTGTCCAACAACAAGAAGCTCCTCCTACTCCTCCCTTGAAGAGTACCATCATGTTTACGGTTCCTGAAATCACTGACGAGGAGATCCCTGAAGATATGGCGATGCGTACCCAAGATGAATTGACATCTACAAAAACTCAGATTTCTGTTGTCGACGTAGTTGGTACAGATGATGAACATGGGGTTGACATTGTCGACCTTCAGAATCACCAGGTAATCATTGACGACCCTGTTCTGGTTGCTGTGGAGGAAATGCCTCAGTTCCCCGGCGGAGACGAAGAATTGATGCGTTACATCGCATCGAATCTCAAGTATCCTACCGTAGCACAGGAAATGGGCATTGAAGGCCGTGTAACCTTGCGCTTTGTCGTCAATAGAAACGGTGAAGTGGGTAGTGTTGAAGTGGTTCGTTCGTTAGACCCGCTTTGTGATAAGGAAGCTCAACGTGTAATCAAAGGAATGCCCAGGTGGATTCCCGGCCGACAAGGCGGACGTGCCGTTGCGGTATACTATACGATACCCATCCTGTTCAAACTTAACAAGTAATTCTACGAAATCTCCTACAGACAGCAGGAAAGAACGCTTTGAGCGCATTCTTTCCTGCTGTCATCGTTAAATCCTATGGCACAAAAAACCGCATTCTCCTTTCGTTTGATCTGGGGCATCCTCATGGTCATCATTTATGTGGGCATGTTCTTCCTGTTGGTATTCACTCCTATGTTCCGGCAGTACAGTCCACTTCTACGGTACATTTTCGGAGGCGTTTTCCTGCTCTATGGTGTATTCAGGGCTTGGAAGATTTGGTCGAACAGAAATTAATTCTATTTAGTTTCTGCCTTGTGGGTCACTAACATTTTTTCACTGTTACGTCACGGATTTTTTACTACCTTAGCGCGTTGTTAATCAACCAACCATGAGAAGGATTGCTTTTTACCTGTTTTCATTGACGCTCGTGTTGCTGTCCTGCAACCGTGAACCTACGGTAAAGCGTACGGATACCATGTCAAGCGGTGTGGCCAAGGTAGCCATCGATGAAACCTGCCTGCCCTTTATGCGGGAAGAAGTAGGGGTATTTGAAAGCTTGTATGAAGATGCCGACATTCAGGAAATCTACCTGTCTGACGAGGATGCCATCGACCTGCTGTTGAAAGACAGCGTGCGTCTGGCCGTGGCAGCCAGAGATTTCACACTGGCCGAGAAAGACCGGCTCAAGGAAAATAAATTGCTTTCTCGTTCAAACGAAATTGCCAAAGATGCAATCGCTCTGATCATCCACGGCAACCGCAAAGATACCTTGTTGGGCGTTCCTACATTGAAGAAAATATTGACCGGCGCAGTCACACAGTGGAATGAAATCCGCCCCGGATCGAATCTTGGAAAAATCCGCGTAGTTTTTGACAAACCCACATCCAGCACCGTTCGTTATCTGCAGGAAAACGTATGCGACAACGAAGCATTTGGAGAAAACATCAAGGCCATGCCTTCCAGTGAAGAGGTCATCGACTTTGTTTCCAACACTCCGGGTGCGTTAGGCATACTTGGTGTAGCCTGGGTAAGTGACCCCACTGACACGTTGAGTCTTAAATTCATTGATCGGGTACGGGTAATGGCCGTCAGTCCATTTGAGGATGCCAGGGATGACAACAGCTACTTACCTCAGGCAGCCTGGATTGCTACTGAAAGATACCCATTGACACGTGCCATTTACATACTGACATCGGATGCTCCCGGTCATCTTCCCTCAGGATTCATGAATTTTGTGGGTGGCGATAAGGGACAACGATTAATCCTCAAATCGGGTGTTGTTCCGGCAAACCGCCCCATGCGGCTGGTTTCCTTGAAACCCGAATAATCGCGTACAATCAAACATAAACCAATAACGAACAGTCAAGCATGAAGAGAAACACCCTATCCGTACTCCTCTGTCTGTTTGTCTCTGCCTGTATGACAGCGGCAAATTACGGAGTTGATCATTTCGCCATGGGCGAATACACCCTTGCCAAAAAATGGTTTGAAGAAAACCAATCCAAAAATCCTGCAGAAGCTTCCTATTACCTGGGAGAAATAGCTTATAAAGAAGGAAATGCCGATGCTGCCCGAGCCTTGTATGAAAAGGGATTGGCTGCTAATCCTTCTTATGCGTTGAACATGGTTGGAAAGGGAAAAACCATACTGAAGTCATCCCAAAAAGAGGCAGAATCTTTGTTCAAGGCTGCTTTGAAGATTAATAAAAAAGACATGGAGGTATTGCTTGCCATCGCTGAAGCGTACAAAGCCAATAATCTGACGGAAGAGGCAGAAAAGAGATTGAGCGCAGCCAGAAAAGCCGGCAAGAATTCTCCCCTACTCTTCATTTATGATGGCGACCAGATTATGGCCGGCACCAGCGAAACCAAGGTTTCAGATGCTGCCTCCAAATACAGTCAAGCCATGTACTTCGACCCCGAAAGTGCAGTAGCCCAGATGAAATACGCTCAGGTGTATTTGTTGACCGACAGTTATGATATTCCCATCGAAACTGAGAAAAAGGTATTGGCAGCTCACCCGGATTACTCCATAGCCATCCGTGACCTGGCAGCCGCTTACACCAATAAAGGGGTTTATAAACTGGCCATTGAGAATTTCAAAAAATACTTTGAATTTGGGACATACAACATTCTCGACATTCGTCGCTTTGCTCAATCTTATTTCTTTACCGATCAGTATCAGCCAGCCATGGAATTGATTAATCAAGGCCTGGCCATTGACCCGAATCATTTCATCCTTAACCGTCTGCGCATGTACAGTGCTGCGAAAATGAAAGACAGTGTTGGTATGGAATATGCCACCAAGTTTTTTTCTTTGCGTCCGACCGATTTGGAAGAATCCAAGTTTATCTACAAAGATTACCTCTACTATGCCATCATTTTAACCACTGCCGGACGTTTTGAAGAAGCTTTGGCTCAATTCGACAAGGTGACCAGTTCCGATGAACGGATTGACATGGGTGAATTATACGAAAGCCAGGCAGAATGTTATTCCGGAATGAAACAGTATGCAAAGGCTGGAGACACTTATCAGAACTACATCACCACCTTTACATCAGCAACGCCGGTTGGTATATACCTGAAGCAAGGCCAAGCCTATTATAGCGCAGCATCTGAATACAAAAAGGATTCAACCGATACAGGTAAAGCATTGTTGGTTGAATACGTGACTAAAGCCGATAGCGCCTTTGCAAAAACCATAGAAATGGCCCCTGACAGTTATGTTGGTTATATGTGGCGTGGTAACAACCAAGTGTTGCTCGACCCTGAATCGACCAAAGGTTTGGCAAAGCCCCATTATGAAGGTGCCATTGCTGCCATCTTGAAAATTGAAGAAGATGGTCAGACATTGACTTCCTCCCATAAGAGACAACTTAGGAACGCCTACATTTATTTGGCTGTTTATAATTATTATGCAAACGACAAAGCCAATTCTTTATTATACTGCGAAAAGGTGCAGGAAATTGATTCAACAGAAAAGGTAACCAAGGCCATATTGGAAGCATACAAGGAACAGGAAGCAGGCGGTGCACAGGCTACTGCCGCACCTGCAAAAAAATAAACACCCTTAAGTTAATAATAAACGAGGGCGCTTTCATCACGAAAGCGCCCTTATTTGTTGGAGTACAATGCTCCAATCCACTCCTTAGGTTGTTGCAGCAAATGTAATCACAAGGATTCATGTCCTCACTACTTAAAACCTTAGAAAACCTAAGGAAAATCTGAGTTAACCTTAAAAAAGGATGGCATCCTTTTTTAAGGGATGCCATCCTTTTTAGGGAGATGGAAACCTTTTTAGGTAGATGGAAACCTTTTTGGGTAGATGGAAACCCTTATCGGGTTCGGAGGTATTGGCCGGTATAGCTGGTGGGGCAGTCTTTGATGCCTTCGGGAGTACCTTCAAACAGCACTAAACCGCCTTCATTGCCACCCTCAGGGCCTAAATCAATGAGGTGGTCAGCTTGTTTGATGATTTCCAGGTTGTGTTCAATGATGATGACAGTATGTCCCTTTTCAATCAAGGCATTCAACGCCTTCATCAGCATACGGATGTCGTGGAAATGCAGCCCGGTGGAAGGTTCGTCAAATACGTAGATGCAGGGTTCCGGGTGTTCGGCACTCAGATAATAGGCCAGTTTGACGCGCTGACTTTCGCCTCCGGAAAGGGTGGAAGATGACTGACCCAGTTTGACATAGCCAAGACCCACATCCTGCAAGGGTTTCAGCCGTTTGATGATGCGTTTTTCCTGCGCACCGGCCTTTTCCCCGAAGAAGGTCATGGCTTGATCCACGGTCATGTCGAGAATATCGGAAATATCTTTATCACGGTACTTCACATCCAGCAAGTCTTGTTTAAAACGCTTGCCGTGACAGGCCTCACAGGGCAACTTCAGGTCGGCCATGAATTGCATTTCCACTGTGATGATGCCCTCACCCTGACATTCCTCACAACGACCGCCGGCCACATTGAAGGAAAAATGCGAGGCCGAATAACCCATCTGTCTTGCCAAAGGTTGGTCGGTATACAGTTTACGAATCTCGTCATAGGCTTTCAGGTACGTGACCGGATTGGAGCGAGACGATTTTCCAATAGGATTCTGGTCGACAAATTCGATGTCTTTGACCAGTTTCATGTCGCCTCTGAGTTCACCGTATAAACCCGCGCGTTCTGTCGTACCACCGTAGTACCGTTTCAGAGCCGAATAAAACACATCCCTGACCAACGATGATTTACCCGATCCACTCACGCCTGTGACCACGGTCAACACATGCAGGGGAAAGCGGACAGTAATCCCTTTCAGGTTGTTCTGTCTGGCTTCCACCACTTCGATGTAACTGTTCCAGGAACGGCGCACGGCTGGAACAGGAAAAATTTCCATGCCGGTTAAATAACGGGCTGTATGGCTGCGCGACAACTTTTCATCATGAATGCACTGCAGCAACTCACTCACCCTGCCTTGGTACACCACCTCGCCACCCAGCTGCCCGGCATCCGGACCAATATCGATCAAGGTATCGGCAGCCCGCATGATTTCCTCGTCGTGTTCCACCACGATGACGGTATTTCCAAGTTGTTTCAGTTTATGAAGGACACCGATGAGCCGGTGCGTATCGCGGGGATGAAGCCCTATGCTGGGTTCATCGAGGATGTACAGGGAACCGACCAAGCTGCTGCCCAGTGAAGTAGCCAAGTTGATGCGTTGGCTTTCCCCTCCGGAAAGAGAGGATGACAGGCGGTTCAGGGTCAAATAACCCAAACCCACTTCCAGCAGGTATTCAATTCGATTGTTTATTTCCGTCAACAGGCGTTTGGAAATTTGTTTGTCGTTGTCATCCAACGCAAGCTGTTCGAAAAAACGCTGTAACTCAACAATAGGCAAGTCGACCAATTCCGTGATTGACTTGCCGCCTACTTTCACGTACGAAGCCTGCGGCTTAAGGCGTGTGCCTTTGCACGTAGGACAGATGGTCTTCCCTCTGTATCGGGACTGCATCACCCGGTATTGAATCTTGTACTGGTTTTCCTCCAGCATTCGAAAGAAGGCGTCAAGCCCCTGAAAATAGGCATTGCCTGTCCAAACGAGCTGGCGTTGTTCATCGGAAAGTTGATACCAGGGCCTGAAAATGGGGAAGTCAAACGTAGAGGCATTTTTGATCAACTCATCCTTCCAGGCGCTCATTTTTTCGCCCCGCCAGCAATAAATCGCATCATCGTAAATGGATAGCGACTTGTTGGGAACCACCAGATCTTCGTCGATGCCGATGACTTTTCCGAAGCCTTCGCAGGTGGGACAGGCACCGGCCGGGGAATTGAAACTGTACAGTTGGTCGGTTGGTTCGTCAAAAGTCATACCGTCGGCTTCGAACAACTTTGAAAACTGAACCAAGCTGGATGCTTCTTCCGTGAACACACGTATTTGACAGACATTGTCGCCTTCGTAAAAGGCCGTTTCGATGGAATCGGCCATACGGCTCCGGTTGGACGAATCGGGGTTCACCATCATGCGGTCTATCAACAGCCGTATGGAGGAAGCCTCGGGAAGGGGTCGCTCTCTATCAGGTTGCGAAACATCGGCTTTTGATGAATCAGCCTGAAGTGAGTCGCGTTGCAACAACGTTTCGATCTGAACTAGTTCATCACCCACTTCAACCCTGGAAAACCCCTGTTTGAGCAACATTTCCAATTGAACGGCCAGGGTTCGGCCAGCAGGAACCACCAAAGGGCACAAGATGTAAAAGCGGGTATCAGTAGGGTACGACAACAGGTGGTTGATGACATTTTCCACCGTATGCTTTTTCACCTCTTCTCCCGAAACAGGCGATAGCGTCTTGCCTATTCGGGCAAACAGGAAGCGTAGGTATTCATAAATTTCCGTGGACGTACCCACGGTTGAACGGGGGTTTCGAGTATTGACTTTTTGCTCGATGGCGATGGCGGGGGGAATGCCCTTGATGAAATCCACCTCAGGTTTGTTTATACGCCCCAAAAACTGCCTGGCATAAGCCGACAAACTTTCCACATACCGGCGCTGGCCTTCCGCATAGAGCGTATCGAATGCCAACGATGACTTGCCGGATCCGGACAAACCGGTGATGACGACAAACTGGTTTCGGGGTATGCTGACACTGATGTTTTTCAGGTTGTTCACCCGGGCTCCCCGTATGTCTATCGTTGCGTCCATGAGCTTGTTGGAAATAATCCGCAAAGGTACGCTTTTCGGTTGAGATGAAAAAGGTTATCTTTGTACGATCATTTACACCAGCCCATTTTTCATGCGAAAACGTACCCCCCTCCTGTTGTTGCTTGCTTGTTGCCTAACTTTTTCACCCGTGCTTGCTCAAACGTACCCTAAACGGGAATTCAGGGGAGCCTGGATCCACACCGTAGGTCAAGACCGGTACGCAGGCATGAATGCGGACAGCATGAAACGCTATTTCATCACCTTGCTGGACAGCCTGCGCCGGGTGGGCATCAACACCATCATCTTCCAGGTACGTCCGGAAGCCGATGCCTGGTTCGAATCATCGCTTGAACCTTGGAGCCGCTACATTACCGGCACACAGGGAAAAAATCCGGGCTGGGATCCTTTTGATTACCTTATTCGTGAGGGACACAAGCGTGCCATGGAGGTACATGCCTGGATAAACCCCTACCGTGTCCGCACCTCTCCCACCAAAACCCTTGTTCCCGACCATTTATTTTTCAAGAAACGCGAGTTGTTTGTGGAATACGGTGAGTACATCTGGTTTGATCCGGGTATTCCGGAATCCCGTGAACACATTTTGACTGTTGTCAAGGATCTGGTGAACCGGTACGATATCGACGCGGTTCATATGGATGACTATTTCTACCCCTACCCCATTGAAGGGAAAACTTTCGGAGACAGCCAGTCCTTCAAGAAATACGGCCTGCCCAAAGGCTTTACCGAAGCTACTAAGGCTGATTGGAGGCGTAACAATGTGAACGAGTTGATCAAAGAACTGCATGCCACCATCCATGCCACAAAGCCTTGGGTCCAGTTCGGCATCAGTCCGTTCGGGATTTACCGGAACGATGCCACCGGAAAGAACGGTAGCAAAACCAGGGGCTTCACCAATTACGATGGATTGTATGCGGATATTCTGTTGTGGGTGAAAAAAGGATGGGTGGATTACCTGGTACCCCAACTGTATTGGGAAATTGGCCACAAGTCGGCCGATTACCAAACATTGGTGCGTTGGTGGGCGGAAAACAGCGGAAACGTACCTCTTTACATAGGCCAGGACGTGGTCCGTACCATGAAACCGGACAACTCCAAACAAAGCCAGTTGTGGAAGAAGATGCAGCTGGCCGCAGAAGAACCAGCTGTGAGTGGCCATTGTTTGTGGCCGGCTTATGAAGTGACCGGCAATACGGTCAAGATTGCCGACAGTTTGCAACTGAAGTACTTCAAGTACCCGGCCCTGCATCCGGCAGACAATGCTTACGACAAAACGCCGCCCAAACCCGTCAGCAACCTGATTGTTGCGGAATCGGGAACCACCAAAACCCTCACTTGGTCTGAACCTACGGCTTCAGCCATGGGCGACAAGGCTGCCTATTACGTGGTGTACGGATTCAAGGAAGGACAGGCCATCAAATTAGACCAGGCTTCCAATATCCTGGGTGTCATCACAGAACGTAAAATGACGTTGGCACCGGGCACGAAAACGGCGGTGTGTGTTGTCACCGCCGTTGACCGCTTCCACAACGAAAGCGAAGGTATTTCTATCAGCGTCCGCTGATCAATCCACTATTTTCACATCCACCTTGCTCTTGGTATCCATGGCTGAAGTGGCACAATGAAGGGTATAGGTATCCGGCTCCAACTTCCAGGCATGCTTCGTGTCGTCGAAGAAAGCCAGGTCGTTGGTATTGATTTCCAGCGTAACCTCCTTCATTTCTCCGGCTTTCAGGAAGACTTTCTTGAAGGCCTTCAATTCTTTGACAGGCCGCATGACAGAAGGATGTTGCTGGCTTGAATAAATCTGTACCACTTCGGCACCGTCCACTTTTCCTGAATTCTTCACCGTCACTGTCAGCTTGATGGTCTTGCCTGCTTTGTATTGTGCGGCAGCAGCTTTCAGTTGACCGAATTCAAACGTGGTGTAGGATAAACCAAAACCAAACGGGAACAGCGGGGCAATTTGTTTGGCCTCGTGCCAACGATAGCCCACTAGAATATCTTCCTTATAGATTTGTTTGCCCCGTTCGCCCGGGTAGGAAATGGTGCCGAACGACATGGCGCCGTTGTCTTCCAAGCGTTTTGGGAAGGTAAACGGCAACTTGCCGGAGGGATTCACGGTACCAGATAGCACATCAACAATGGCATTTCCGGCTTCTGAACCAATGTACCAGGCCTGCATCACGGCTTTTACGTTGTCCAGCCAGGGCATGGCGACAGCATTGCCGCTCAACAGCACCACAACCAGGTTAGTATTGACTTTTGCCAGTTCATCGAGCAATTTCTCTTGTCCGAAGGGTAATCCAAAACTTCTTCTATCACCCCCTTCGCAGTCTTGTCCATTGTTTTTGTTCAGGCCACCCACGTAAATCACGACATCGGCCGAGCGTGCCGTTTCAACAGCAGCCGTCAACAACGAGTCGGTGTTGGCCGAAGTTCCCATTGTCCGACCGTATTGGAACGCTCCAGCTGCATAACCCTGACTGTACACCACCTTGTCACCATACAGGGCTTTGATGGCTTGTAAGGGAGACACTTCATACTTCACCTTCAGTTCAGACGAGCCTCCAGCTTTGGTCAGGCTGCGGGTGGCATTGTCACCGATAACGGCTATGGTTTTGTACTTAGTTGCCTGCAAGGGTAATATGCTTTGTTGGTTTTTAAGCAAGACAATGCCTTCTCCTCCAATTTTCCTAGCCACCTCGCTGTGTTCGTCACATACAAAACGACCAAATGGACGGTTCTTTGACATGGTGGTACGGAAAATAAGGCGCAAAACCCGTCTGGCCTTATCATCCAGCACCGACATGGGCACTTCTCCATCTTTGATCAGTTTCAGGAACGGATTGGCCAGGAAATAATAGGCATACGATGAATTTCTTCCTGCAGGTGCCCGAACGCCGGTTCCCATTTCAATATCCAGGCCATTCAAAGCGGCTTGCTTCGTATCGTGCGTGCCACCCCAGTCGGAGACCACCACGCCATCGAAACCCCATTCGGTTTTCAGGATGCGGTTGAGCAGCCATTCGTTGTGGCAGCAGTGTTGCCCGTTGTATTGGTTGTACGAACCCATGATGCCCCAGGCATTACCTTTTTGTACGGCAGCCTTGAAAGCTGGCAGGTAGATTTCGTACAAGGCCCTGTCGCTTACTTCCACATCGATGCTGTTCCGGTTGGTTTCCTGGTTGTTGAGGGCATAGTGTTTGACACAGGCGGCCACACCGTTCGATTGAAGACCTTGTATATAGGGAACCACCATGATGGAGGCCAGCCAGGGGTCTTCACCCATGTATTCGAAATTGCGCCCGTTCATGGGCGTACGGTAAATATTGAGTCCGGGGCCCAGCAACATGGCTTTGTTCCGGTAGCGCGCTTCTTCTCCTACGGCCACACCGTATTCACGGGACAAGTCCGGATTGAAGGTGGCAGCCAAACAGGTCAGAGCGGGAAAGGCGGTGCAGGAATCGTTGGCCCAGTAGGCAGGGCCCCAATCATCCCAAACAATTTCTTCGCGAACCCCGTGCGGGCCATCGCTCATCCATACTTCGGGAATACCCAGTCGGGGAACCCCGGCTGAACTGAATTTGGCTTGGGCATGGCAAAGCGCCACTTTTTCCTCCACCGTCATGCGCTTCAGCGCATCTTCAACGCGTTTTTCGATGGGATTGTTGAGGTTTGCATAAACGGGTTTCGCTTTGGTCTGTGCAGAAAGCGACGTTACCAGGCTGCAAACTGCCAGTAACAAAATGTGACTGTGTTTCATGATGTATGGGTATCTGGTATTGATTTTACGGTTTCAACTTCAAATGTAGGAAATATCTTTTTCTTTAAATGCTTGTCTTAACGCAAACTGCAGTATTTTTGCCAAACATCACCGAAACCGCAACTCATGAAGTACGTCCACCTATACTGTTCATTGCTTATATTGTGCTTGTTTTTTATGAACGGCAACGCCGAAGCCCAGTACCAAAAGACCTCAGAGGGGGTAAGAATTGTGCTTCCTGCTCAGGGAGAAACGGCCGTCCGCACGGTCAACCTGCAGGTCATCGACGCCGGCATCATCCGCGTGACGGCTTCACCCACGCAAAGCCTCTCCCCCAAACCCGGTTTGATGTGTGCCTACCAACCGAAAAAGGTCAGCTGGAATCTGGTGAAACAAGGCGATACACTCATCTTGAAAACCCCGAAAGTACAGGCTAAGGTTTCTTCCAAAACGGGCGAAGTCTTGTTCACCGACCCCGACGGTTCCGTTTTGTTGCAGGAAATGCGGGGTGGTAAACGTTTCACGCCCATCACGGTGGACGGGCAATCGGCCTATTCCCTGCAACAGGTATTCGAATCGCCGGACGACGAGGCCTTTTACGGCTTGGGGCAGCACCAATCGAACGTGTTCAATTACAAGGGCATAAATGAAACCCTGTACCAGTACAACACCAAGGTCTCCGTGCCCTTCGTGGTTTCCAACAAACATTACGGCCTATTGTGGGACAACTGTTCCCTGACCCGCTTCGGAGACCCCAGGCCCTACGGCAACCTGGACCAGTTCCGTCTGTTCGACAAACAGGGCAACGAAGGCGGACTCACGGCCACCTACCTGACCAACCGCACACGCGTGTTTGTCGAACGCTTGGAAACCCGCATCGACTACGAGGATCTGGAGAAGGTCAAGCAATTTCCCAAACAGTTCCGCTTCGACAACGCGGCTGTCACCTGGGAAGGCTTCATCCAACCTTCTTCGGCAGGCACCTGGTGGTTCGATTTGTATTACGCCGGGTACACCAAGGTCTGGATTGACGGGGAGTTGGTGGTGGCTGAACGGTGGCGCACGGCCTGGAACCCGAACCATTATTCGTTTTCCTCCAAGCTGTCTACTGAGCGCAAACACGCCCTCAAGATTGAATGGTTGCCCGACGGGGGCACCTCCTACCTGGCTTTGAAAGCCTTGAGTCCGCGTTCTGAAACAGAACAAGGGCGACTGTCGCTGTGGTCGGAAATGGGACGTAAGCTGGATTACTATTTCATTGCCGGCAATTCGGCCGATGAAGTGGTGAGCGGGTACCGCATTCTGACCGGAAAAGCCCAGGTCATGCCCAAGTGGGCCATGGGCTACTGGCAAAGCCGGGAACGCTACAAAACACAGGACGAGCTGCTTTCCACCCTGCGCACCTTCCGAAAGCTGCAGATTCCCATCGACAACATCGTCCAGGACTGGTCCTACTGGCCAGAGAACGCCTGGGGCAGCCACGAATTCGACCTGAAACGCTTCCCCGACGCCAAGGCCATGGTGCAGGAAGTCCACGATTCCTCGGCACACATCATGATTTCGGTCTGGCCGAAGTTCTACCTGGGCACGGAACATTTCAAGGAACTGGCCGACAAGGGTTGGATGTACCAACAAGCCATCAAAGACAGCGTGCGTGACTGGATAGGCCGCGGCTACCTGGGTTCGTTCTACGATGCCTACAACCCCGACGCCCGGAAACTGTACTGGCAGCAAATGGAACAGCACCTGCTTCCCCTGGGCTTCGATGCCTGGTGGATGGATGCGTCCGAACCCGACATCCTCTCCAACGCCAGCATGGACTACCGGAAACAGCTCATGAACCCCACAGCCCTTGGTAGTTCCACCGAATTTTTCAACGCTTACGGCTTGGTGAACGCCCAAGCCATCTACGAAGGGCAACGGAGCGCAGACCCTTCACGGCGGGTGTTCCTGCTCACCCGTTCGGGGTTTGCGGGTTCCCAACGCTACGGGGCAGCCATTTGGAGCGGAGATATCGGTACCCGCTGGGAGGACATGAAGGCGCAAATCACGGCGGGCATGAACTATTCCATTTCCGGCAACCCTTACTGGACCATGGACGACGGGGGCTTCTGCGTGGAAAAACGCTACGAGCGAGCCAGGGAAGGTTCGGAAGACCAGAACGAATGGCGGGAGCTGAACCTGCGCTGGCATGAGTTTGGTGCCTTTGTTCCCTTATTCCGCTCCCACGGCCAGACGCCGTTCCGCGAACCGTGGAATATAGCCCCTGAGGGACATCCGGTTTACGAAGGACTGGTGTATTACAACCGACTTCGCTACCGCCTGATGCCCTACATATATTCGCTGGCCGGTATGTGCCATTTCAACGATTACACCATCATGCGCCCCCTGATGATGGACTTCCCAAACGATGCAACTGTTTTGGAAGTGGATGACCAATACTTGTTCGGTCCCTCCTTGCTGGTCTGCCCGGTGTACACCTACAAAGCCAGGACTCGTACCGTGTATTTCCCGGCGGGAACCGGTTGGTACAACCTGTATACCGGCGCCTTCATCAAAGGCGGGCAAGCCCTGCCAATACCGGCACCGGCCGACCGCATGCCCGTGTTTGTCAAAGCAGGCAGCATCGTTCCGACAGGGGATATTGTACA
>CAYPLF010000042.1:15430-21181 GCA_964411555.1 uncultured Bacteroidales bacterium
TGATGGGGTATTTCCTGTACCGCAGCTTGCTGGTACTTTTACCTGAAAAGCAGGTGGTTAAAACATGGTTTACCGTGGGGTACGTGTTTTTATGGGTGCTCTTTTTTGCCGGTTTATTCTTTGAACATTCCCTTCCCCCTGCACTAGGAGGTTCCCTGGCCTTTATCGGTTACAGTTTTCTGTTGGTGGTGATGTATCTTTTGTTGGCATTTGTTGTAATCGATGTCATTTACCTGGTAGTAAAATTGACACACGCCACATCCGTCAACCTACTTCACATCAAACGCACAATCACCTTGATCACCTTGGTGGTGGTGGGTGTATCCATGATTTTCGGTTACCTCCGTTTCAACCGTCCTGCAGTGGAGCACTTGGAACTAACGGTGAACAAGCCTGTTCAGAACAAGGAACTCACCATCGTATTTGCCAGCGACATCCACCTGGGCAACAGCATTGGCAAACAACGGTTGCAACGGTACGTGAAGCTGATCAATGCCCAGAAACCCGACCTCATCCTGTTGGGGGGTGACTTGACCGACCGAAGCATTGGCCCGTTGACGGAACAGAAGCTGTACGAAGAATTGTCCCAGTTGAAAGCCGATAAAGGTGTCTACGGCATATTGGGCAACCACGAACATTACTCCGGCCACCCCGACAGCCTGACCCGCTACTTTGAACACGCAGGTGTCCGCATGTTGCGCGATGAAGTGGTGTTGATTGACAGCAGTTTGTATATCATTGGCCGTGAAGACCGCACCAGCAACAAACGCAAGCCGCTGAAAAGCTTGATGGCAGGACTTGATTCTAACCTTCCAAGCATCGTACTCGACCACCAGCCGAACCATCTTGAAGAAGCCGCAGACCTGAACGTAGACCTGCAACTCTCCGGCCATACCCACAACGGCCAGGTGTTCCCCGGCAACCTGATTGTCAAACGTCTGTTTGAAAACCCTTACGGCTACCTGCTGAAACTGCAGACCCACGTGTACGTTTCGTCCGGACTCGGCATCTGGGGCCCACTCTACCGCATCGGCACCCGTTCCGAACTAGTCACCATCCGATTGAAGTATTGATATGTCGACAACCCAACACCAACCAAACTCCAACAAAAAACGCCTCGTCGTTCTGACCGGTTCCGGCATCAGCGCCGAAAGCGGCATCACCACGTTCAGGGATGCCGGTGGCCTGTGGGAG
This sequence comes from uncultured Bacteroidales bacterium, assembly GCA_964411555.1. Classification (GTDB taxonomy): domain Bacteria; phylum Bacteroidota; class Bacteroidia; order Bacteroidales; family UBA1402; genus UBA8389. Next base: position 16,625 of record CAYPLF010000042.1, read on the forward strand.
AACTACCCGGTAATGGATGTGGCCAGCATAGAAGGGTGGTATAAAAACCCGCAACTGATGCTTGATTTTTACAACCAACGCAGGCGGCAGCTGTCAACGGTGGAACCCAATCAGGCTCATAAAGGGTTGGCAGAACTGGAAGAAAGGTATCACGTACATATCATCACCCAAAACGTGGACGATTTGCACGAACGGGCCGGCAGCACCACCGTCCTCCATTTGCACGGCGAACTGACCAAGGCTTGCAGCAGCCGCGACAAATCACACGTGGAAACAATTGGAACAAGGGATATCAGCTGGGGAGAACAAGCCCGGGACGGTTCACAGCTCCGGCCCTTTATTGTCTGGTTCGGCGAAGCGGTACCGGCCATGGACCAAGCCATCGACTGGGTATCAGAGGCCGACCTCTTCGTCATCATCGGCACCTCACTGAACGTCTACCCCGCTGCCGGACTGGTGGACTACGTGCCCCGCACGTGTCCCATCTACCTGATCGACCCCAACGAAGTGGCCAAGAACCTACCCGAACAAGTCCACATCATCCGCGAAAAAGCCGTAGAAGGCGTCCGCCAATTGCGCGATTTGTTAACGAGTTTCTAGTCCACGACCGTCAGTAAGTGGCGAAGCTACACTCGGTGGTTGGTGTTAGGGTAAGAAAAAATGGGTAGCTGGTATTAGGCACTTGCATTATTTTATTATTACAAAGTCTCTAAAATTATCCTTATCAATTACACAACTTTCTGCACCATATGTTTCCATAAACGTTTTAGGTAACTTTTGAGTCTTATTCTTTTTCCATTTGAACTCATATCCAAAAACTTTACCTTCATTTTCTTCGACAAAATCAACCTCCTGTTGTTGTTTGGTACGCCAAAAGTAGGTATGAGACAGACGCTGTTTATATTCTATCTGTTTCATTCTTTCTGCTATTAGAAAATTTTCCCAAAGAGCCCCCTTGTCTGTCCTCAGGTCTATAGGCGTGAAATTTCCTATAACCATATTTCGGACGCCTGTATCATAGAAATAAATCTTTTTATTGGTTTTTATTTCGTTTCTCACATTACGGCTGAAGCTGCTCAATCTGAATAGGATATAGCCTTTTTGTAAGATATCGATGTATTTCCCAACCGTATTCTTATCCACATTTACAATCTGGGCGAGTTCAGAATAATTCACCTCACTACCTATCTGAAGGGCCAGCGCCTGAACCAGCCTTTCAAGCACTTCGGGTTTTCGAATATCGGCATATGAAAGAATGTCTTTATACAAATAACTGTTCACCAAATTACGCAGAACGCTAACCTCGTCACCTACGTTATTTAATACATCCGGGTAAAACCCATAAAGCAATCTGTTTTCCAGATTCTGTTCAGCTTGAAGATAACCGTGATGCGCTTCATATTCTTCCCACGAAATAGGATACAACTGGTATTCCCATTTTCTACCTGTTAGCGGTTCGTTGATTTTAGTTGACAAATCAAAAGACGATGAACCACTTGCGAACAGTTGGACATCTTTAAACCGATCCGTGATGATTTTCATTGTCAGTCCAATTCCTTCGATTCGCTGGGCCTCATCAATGAAAACAACCTTGTATTTCCCCAATATTCTTCTGATTTGTTCCGTATTTGGTTCGGTAAGTATTGTACGCGTTTGGGGATCATCGCCATCAAGCAGCAAATAGTCTCCCGAACTCAGGATTGATTCTATTAAGGTCGTTTTACCTACTTGGCGTGGTCCAATAACAACAATCGCCTTACCTGAGCCTATCCGTTTTACTATGCTGTCACTTATTATCCTGTTGTACATCGTTTTTTCTGCAAATATAATAACTTTCTATATTATATTCACTATTGGTTATATTTTATGGTGATTACACTCACACGAATTGCTTGCGTCTATGGGTGACCAAATGCCGGACTGGTGGACTACGTACCCCGCAATTGCCCCATCTACCTGATCGACCCCAACGAAGTGGCCAAGAACCTACCCAAACAGGTCCACATCATCCGCTAATAAGCCGTAGAAGGCGTCCGCCATTTACGCGACTGGCTGATTAAGGGTTTATAGGTTAGGCAAAGTAATTTTTGTTCTCTTTGATTTCTTTAATGGTTTCTTTTAATCCTTCCTTATAGGATGGATACTCAGGTTTCCAATCCAAGAGTCTTTTGGCTTTTTCGTTTGAAACCTTACAATTCAAACTGACAACTTCAAAAAAATCATTTCCCAAAACCAATTTGATAATAAATGCCGGAGCACGTCCTGGTTGTTTTTGATTCATCAATTCAGCCATATAATTTGTAAAGTCCGCTTGAGTTACTGCTGTATCGTCTGCTATGATAAACTTTTCTCCAATTGGCAATTTCTCAATGGCTTTAACTATTGCCGATGCCGCATCGCTTGCATGAATATTTGGAATGCAATTATCTCCTTGCCCAACAACCATGCTCCGCCCCTTTTCCATCATGTTGTACATAAAACGAAAGAGTCCGCCATTACCATAAATCTTCCCATAAAGCAGTTGTATCACTTTAGGATGTTGAGTTTTTATGGCTTGATTAACCATTTCATCTGTGTCTTTGCCAATTTCAGTCAGACCTTTCCTTAAAATTGGCCAAGTCTCATCTGCAACTTCATTGTTTTCCGTCCTAAAACTTGTACCCGAAGGCAAGATAATGGGTACATCATATTGTATTGCCAAATCCATCGAATTACGGAAAAAGTCATTGGTTTCTTTTCTCAATTCCTCCTTCCGTTTCTTCGTCATCCTTTTGCCGGGTTTCACACTTGGCATGGCAAGCAAGACAATTAGATCAAGTTTGTCCGGCAACATATTCTTAAATGATTGTGGGTTTCTGATATCACCCACAAGCCCGATGGCTCCTAATTTATTTATCCTCTCAATTTTATCTATCGTTCGAGTTAAAGCAAAAACCTCATAGCCCTTTTCAACCAATTTTGGAAGCAGATAACTACCTACTAATCCAGTACCTCCAATTACCAATAGTTTCATGGTGCAGTATTTTTTTAATTTTGACTAACAAGTATCTAGACGGTGGCGGTTCGTGCTTTTTTAATCTATCAACAATATCGCAATTCGATTCATTTCCGACGGATTTTCAGGGATGACATTTAGTTCCATTCCAGCATTCCTTACCGTTTGGTAAACGTCAACGGCAAAACCTTCCGGACTTGGTCTTGATCTCATTTTATCCTTGCAATCCCTTCGATTACCTGAGCACTCTTTACACAAATCACAGCAAGTCTGGTTTAATAAAAAGACTTTTTGATTTCCCAATAAAAAGAGTTGTTTCTCAATCTCAAGCAGTTTATTTGTCCTATCCCGAGACCAATCAGATGGATATGAATGCATGTCGGCAAACTTTGTTAACCGTATAATCAACCCATTCGTATATTCGTTAAAAAATCTTCGACATTCATCAACTGTCGGAGTATTAGGCGGACACGTTCCCAATCCATATTCACTGCACCCAAAAGCACATTTAACCCTGACCCATTGAGCCACAATTATATCACGAGGATTAATCCAACGATAATCAGAAAACCCAAATCCAGTTAGAATTGATTCTATTTGTGCCTTATTTATCATCTTAGCAACTGTTTTTATTTTAGCAAGACCACAAACGGGTAGCTAAAACACGGACGTTGCCGTAGCGGCGAAGCTGCAAGGCAAGCGGCTGTGATTTAGGTAGTGTTTGCAAAAGTATTTTTTGTATCAGTAGAATCAATATTATCGCTGAATGATCTTGTCAAACCTGAAATCATTCTCTAATTCTAGACTTGAGATCCATTTGCTCATGAAGGATTCTTATTATCACTATTTCTTTAGCACTCAATTTGCGATAAAAATATGATATGACGACCAGATGTTATTCCATAAAGTTTTTTTGCAATCAACGAATAGTCTTTACCAATCTCAGGATTATCAGATATATCGCTACATGATTCTATAAGCATCCTGTAGTATCTTTCAGCTTGAGATTCAGACCATTCATTGTAGGTATACTCCCAAATTGCTGTTAGGTCATCAACTGCCTTTTTGGAAAACTTAAATTTTCCCATTTGAGGCTTTGTTTGCTTTAAGCTTTGCAAGATGTTTTTCCGGATCAAAATCGGTAGCGATTCCACTATCGATCCCCTCTTGTATTGACTTTCTAAGCGACATAATCCTACTTTCTTCCTCTTCAAGAAGTCTCAAACCAGCTCGAACAACTTCACTGGCATTTTTGTAACGGCCAGAAGACAAATTGCTTTGTATGAAATTGTCAAAATAGCTACCTAAAGATATGGAGGTGTTTTTATTCATTACTTTGTGTTTTTAGCAAATGTACCAATTATTGGTAACTATTGAACATATTCTCTAAAATTTTTCAAATCAAAAAACGTTGAAATGTACTATTCTAACATTTTTGTTAACGGTTGAGGCTATATGCAGTAAGGGATTGCGGGCTACTCACCTGTCCACCTAAACCGAAGTTTGAGCGGGGTAGAATACTTGAATTACCTCTGAAACCCTTATTGCATATAGCCTTTGTT
>CAYPLF010000043.1:0-20741 GCA_964411555.1 uncultured Bacteroidales bacterium
CACAGCAGCATGAGGTCGTCGATGTCATCGCCCGCATCGAACAACAACCGGCGAACGGCCGAATCGGTCACAATTTCCTGGCTGAGCACGATAGGACGCATGTGCAGGCCCACCAGCTTCTGTACGTATTTCATGTTGTCACCGAGCGGAAACTTAAGGCGGCGGAAAAGTTGCGGAATCTGCTTCTCACCTATGAAATTGTGGTTGTGGAAGGTCCAGCCCGCAGCCGGGTCGAAACGCTTGCTGGCCGGTTTGCCGATGTCGTGCAACAAGGCTGCCCAACGCAACCAAACATTGGATGAATGCTGGCAAACCTTGTCCAAGACCAACAACGAGTGGTTGAAGTTATCCTTGTGGCCTATACCCTCCTTGGTTTCCACCCCTTTCAAAGCAGCTACCTCGGGCAAAATCAAGTTCAGCAGGCCGCAGGCGTCCAATAGGCGGAAACCCATAGAAGGCTGGCGCGAAGCCATCATTTTTTGCAGTTCGTCGGCTATACGTTCGGCCGAAACAATGGCCATGCGGTCTTTGTTCCGTTCCATGGCCTCGAAAGCCACCGGGTCTATGTCGAAGTCCAGTTGGCAGGCAAAACGGACGGCCCGCATCATGCGCAGGGGGTCGTCGCTGAAGGTGATGTCGGGATCGAGCGGGGTACGCAAGACCATGTCACGCATGTCTTCCAAGCCGTCGAAAGGATCGACCAATTCGCCAAAGGTAGAACCGTTCAAGCTAATGGCCAAGGCGTTGATGGTGAAGTCACGCCGGTTCTGGTCGTCTTCCAGCGTACCATCCTCCACTATGGGTTTGCGGGAATCCCGTTGGTACGATTCGCGTCTGGCTCCAACGAATTCCACGTCGAGTTTACCATGGTGCAATTGGGCAGTTCCGAAATTTTTGAAAACGTTCACCTTGGTATTTTTTCCAAGTGCGGCCGCAACAGCCTTGGCCACGTCAATGCCGCTACCAACAACCACAATATCTATATCTTTCGATGGCCGTTTCAAAAACAAATCCCTGACATACCCACCTATGACATAGCAGGATACATTTTTCTCATCGGCCACGCGCGAAATGGTCCGAAAAATGGGCAGGTCTATCTTTTCACTTAAATTCACACTTATTTCCATCTATTGTGAGACAAAAGTAGGGTTTTTTTCGGGGAATAGCGTACTTTTGCATGCTATTAAACCAGTACTACGACATGTTTCGTCAGTTCTTGCTACCCTTTGCCGTTGTGGGTGTGACAGGTGTTTTGACTGCCTGCTCAGCCATGAAGGATGTCGGTCCCGATGATTATCTGGACAAGGCTAAGGAGTATGTGAAGGCACAACAATACCAGTCGGCCAAGCTGTATATAGACAGTGTCAAGATTCTTTTCCCCAAGGAATACGACAAGATTAAAGAAGGCATCTCCATCATGCGGGAGGTCAATGTGGAAGAACAAAAGCGTACGTTGGCTTTTTGTGACAGCATGCTCAAAGTGCGTCAAAACGAACTGCCCGCTGCCACGAAAGATTTTTCCTTCCAGAAAGACGCCCAATACGAAAGCATTGGTCATTATGTGCCCAAGTCGCAACTGAGCGAAACCAATTTCGGCCGCACTTACCTCCAATCGAAGGTGGACGAGAAGGGTCGTCTTATCATTACCAGCTATTACAATGGCTCAAGGGCCATCAATCACACCCGCGTTAAGATTTCAACCGGGAACGGCTTGTTTGCCGAATCGCTACCCGTACCTCAGGATGGAGCGCTCAATTATGCGTTCAAGGATGGTGGCAAGCAATACGAAATTCTGCGCCTGAACAACAAAACGGAAAACGGGTTGGTAGATTTTGTCTTGTTGCACAAAGACATGCGGTTAACCGTTGAGTTATTCGGCAAAACAAACTATTCCTACGTACTCTCCCCCCAGGATAAGGCAGCAATGAAAGCATCAACAGACCTTTCCGCCGTCCTCACCGACATCAACCGCCTGCTTGACGAAGTCCGCCTGGCTCAGGCCAAACTGGACTACCTTTACTCCAAACAACTCGAAAAAATCCTGGAAGACAGCATCCGGTAAGCATTACCGGTTCAGCGAGAACTTCACGCTGAATCCCAGGTCGGAACTGGTTACCGGATAGGAAGACACCAAAGGAACCGTGGATTGCAGGTCGTAGAAGAAGGCCAGGCTCATGTTGCTGCTGATGGTGTAATCGGCCATCAGGTTGACTTCAAAGACCCTGTTGCCGGAAGAAGCCTGCGCATACTTGCCCACAATTTTCCGCAGCAGCGCGTATTGGTTCTTATACGACAAATCGCCACTCAGACTCAGGTCGTTTTTCACCTTGGAACCTGTCATAAAGCCCCACGGATGGAAATCACTGATCTTATAGCTGGTTCCCATGGTAAATTGGTCCATATACGATTCTACGATCTGCCCTCCGCTTATGCTCAGGTTCATGGTACGTGTCTTACGCATTTCCGACTTCAACGTCCACCCGGAATTCATGGTTCCCTGGACGCGGATCAACGGATTGAACGATTCGGTCAAGGCTACGGAGGAAACATCGTACATGGATGAAGGAACCGGATTTTTGGTCAGCACGTCACGGATAAAGCCCAGGCCATCTCCCGCATTCACCCACATGCTGTACGATGAAAAGGAGGCAACACCGTAGGTACACACATAGGCGTGGTTAATGGTAAAACTTTTGAATACCTTTTTGAAAAAGTCGAGTTTGGACAGACCATCGTAGGAAACATTCCAGTTTGGCAACATGGACCAAATGGAGGGGAACATGGATAACGATGATTTGGATGCATCCTTGCCCGTGTAGGCAGCCAGGAAGGCTGGAATCAAGACATCGGCCCCATTTAAATTATAACTCCCTTTGGTCGGATCAAACGGTTGATCCTTCAAGGGTGAATTGGCAAGGAAACCGGCATCCGGGTAATTGACACCTTGCATGCGTTGATTCAGACGGTTTGCCACGATGGTACGGTTTTCCAGGAAACGGTCAAATGCCTTGGATGCATATCCGTTTGAGGCCTTGGACGATTCAAACGCCGATCGTAAGCCGATGGTGGACATGGAAAAGTTACCGGTACGCACTTCATTGTCGTGCATATACTGGATTTTGGTATTGAAGTTCCAAGTCCGTGACCAGTTCAAATCAGCTTTCAATCCAGGCAGGATATCCAGGGATGACTTGATCTTAAGATCCTGGTTGTTCAACAAGCTGGCCGGGGTAATGATGGAATCGGACAGAATCAGCCATCCTTTGCGTTTGACGCGTTGCAGGTAGTTTTCGTCCTGTAATCCCAATGCATAATCCCAACCCGGTGCCATACCGAAGTCTCCTTTTGAAAATAAGCCTGATTCGGGCAGGAAGCCGGGAATGGTCAATCCATCGGACTGACGGTACGTCACCGACACGTTACGGAAAGACATCAAGGTCCTGGATACAATGAACGCTGCGTTGTACCAAGGTTCTTCTTCAATGGGCGATTTTGCCTGAACAGACAGGTTGATTTGTTGCTGTTTGCGGACACGCAGATTGATGGTGTTGGCATCGGTGATCCGTACAGAAACGGGCACCTTGTTTCCGGATGAATCCACGGCAACCACATCCAACCGATTGCTGTTCAGTCCATGTTTGATCTGATAGGTAGAGTCGGGTAACAGGGAAAGGGCTTTTACGAACCGCTTGCTGCTTTTCTTGGGTGCCGGAACAGCCGGTACTGGTACGGCCTCTTCTGATGCGGGTTGTTGGCCCTCACCCGCCTGTGATTGCGCTACAGGCGCTTTCTTTGGAGTTGGAGCGGCTTTTTTACCAGCCAAGACCTGCTTGAGGAACGGACTTTTCGAATAGATATCCACCAAATTTGCCGTTGCATTTACGTTCAGCGTGCGTTGGTTGGATACCTGATTCCCGAGGTCTATTCCTTTTTTGTTTTGCACACTGCGATCCCATTCATAGATGGCGTTGTACTGTGTATTCAGGCTCATGAAAGAAAGCAGTGGAATGCGGTCCAACGGCACATTCCAGGTCAGGTTGACGGTCTGGTTGTAATTCAGCGGATCACCAAATTCAAGCAAGCTTCTCCGTACCGTGTCCTTCCAGTTTTGGTATTCGGTCTGGTACAACTCCTTGTTGACCGGGCTGTACCGTGTTTCTTCCACTTCAGCCTTGTTGTTGATACTCACATTGATGTTCAAGTTCTTGGTCAGGTCCCAATTCAAGTTTAGATTCGTATTCCACAGGAAGTCCTTACTAACTACCAGGGGAGTGGTTAAAGAGGGATCTACAACGGTCAGGTTTCTTGTCTGCAATTCGTAATATTGCCTCATCAATTTGGAACTGGCCGACAAGGATCCGGGCAAGAAATTAATATTGAACTCCTTGAGCAACCTTGCCCAATCGGAAGTCAGTTTCTCATTTTTGGCGAAAGGTTCCCAGGCCTGCAAGGGAGAGGTGTAATTGTAGTTGATGCCTCCATTGTATTGCTGGGTACGTTCGTATTCTGTAGTGGGATCTTGCTTGAACGATTCGCTGAAGTTGTAACTGAACGAGAAATTGGCCGGATCGATGGGCAGGGGCACCTTGTTCCTGATGTTGACTTTTATGCTGGACAGATTCAAGCTTCGATACGTCTTCAGAGTTTGGCTGTAATCGAGGATGGAGTCTTTCTTTGCCTTGTCAGTAACAGCTTTCAGTTCCTCGGTCAGCTCCAAATCTTCGTTCAGTGGGTCGTATTTCGGCAATGTCTTTTCCTGGGAAATGGAATAATAGATGGGTATGTTGACCTTGGCTGCAGCAGGCAAGAGTTTACCCAAATCGGAATTTACCGATACGTTGTATTGATTGTAGGTGTCTTTCCTACGTTGCGAAACGCTCTGTTCCAAACCACCGAAGCCGCTTGACAGGTATTTTCCTCCTGCTGTAATGGTTGCCAGGTCGGACAGATTGAGGACGGCACTGCCCAAAGCACCCCATCCTCCTTCATCCTTGAATCCAGAAAGTCTCAACTCGTTAACCCACAACTCAACCGACTGTTCTACTCCGCTTCTGTTCCTAACACCGATCATGATGGTGCTGACATCGGATAAGCTGGGATTACCTTTGATTTTTACCTTGTTTTGTTCCTTTTCAGGGTCGTACATGGCGTATTCTGTGGCATAATTGACCACACCCTGGGCATTGCGTTTGGTTTTCAGTTCGGTCAACAACTTAAACGGGAAATCAAACACGTTGTTCTCCGGCCAGATGGAACGGGGGCTCTGATTGTAGAAAGGAGATATTTCCAACGGAATTTCGTATTCGTAATAGTTGCTTTGGTAATCGGAACCCAAGCGGATAAAGGCCGTCAGCTCATAATTGTCGGGCTGTTCCAGTTCTTCCTGCATGCCTTCTGCGTGTATATACAGTTGCAACCGGTCATATTGCCTGAAATCGTATGACGTATTCTTGTATACCGCCCTGGCATCGTTGGGTAACAGCTTCTTGATTTTCAACGAGAGGGAACGTTCATCTTCCATGTACAAACCGGGTTGTCCGGGATCAGTTTCGCGGTTCACACCGGGTGGAAGTTTGTAATTGATGGGGCTTCTGCCTCCGTTTTCTTCCAGACTGACGGTGGAAACATCCACCAGGGTTTGTGAGACTTGTTGAGCTCCCGGACCATTCAGGTTTTTGGTGTACATTCTCCAATCACCGCGCACCAGGTCGAGGGTTCCAAACCGCAGGATGACGCTGTCGCGGAAGTTGGTCAGGTACATGCGCATGAACCGGATGCTGTTGAAACCACTGATGGTCCCCACCCGCTTGTCGTAGTCCCTTACCGGTATTTTGAACTGATACCATTTCACCCGGCTTGTCTTTCCGTTTTTCAACGTGACCACCGCTTCGCGGACATCGTTGATGTAGTTCTTTCCAATTACCGTGTCGGAGGGACGGATGGAAACATGATACTGGTAATAGCGTTCCGTCTCATTGAGCGTAAAGTCCAGGTTTATGTCTTCCACATTGGGGAAGGTGGTGGCTGCCGTTGAATAGGTTTCAGCTGTATTCTCGGTTGACAGGGAGTTGGCTTCCAATCCATTGTAGTGTTTATACCGCTCAAGAATGCTGGTCTTTTTGCTGTCGAAATCAGAACCCCGGTAGTAGTGGTAGTTATCGCCAGAGGGGTCATTCAGCGGCGAGAAGGGGTCTGCCGAAAGCTGATCGAAGGCTGAGGGTGTCAACTTGTTTTTCACACCCTGTACATAGGCTCCAATACCGGGCCAGGTCAGTTCTTCCTTGTCTGAAAGTCCGTCAAGCCCTACATCTTGTTTCACCCGTATGCCTTCGGTGTTGTCGAATGAATACGCCGTGGACGATTTGGATGACACCTTGCCCCATACCGTCTGGCTCACCAGGCTTTCTTCCGTTTCGTTGGTGGGCAACCCGTTTTCAAATGCCCGCTTGCCATCTTTCAGGACATCTTCCGAAAGTTCACCCAGGTTGATGTACAAGTCGCCACCCGATGATATACGGGCCGTATCGTAAACAAACGGGTCCATCAACCAGAACTCGATGTATTCCACGTTGTTCGATTCAAAGTTGGTATATCCTGACTCAATCTTACGCATGATGCCGCCCCAGCGTGATGCAGGGTTTGACAGGGTTCCGTCCGACTTCATGCCAGCCACATCGAAATTGTACGGGCCACGTTCATTTGGATAATAAGCCAGATTCAGACAAGGCAATACGCCTACCTGGTTGAACGACAAATCCCGGTTGGGAAATATTTCCTGTTCATTCACCATGCGTACGAAATGATTGGATTGCTGTTCCTTGTCATTCCTGATATGGCTTGGTGTCTGAGAATTGCTACTGTAATTGAACATGCCGTCAATGATATACCACGCCAACAAGGAGCGGTTGTATCCGTACGACAGGTCATTGATCAAGGCTGCTTCCGGGAACAGTCCGCCATTGGGATCGTAGGGAGTGCCCGATAAAAACCATTGGTTTGCCTCTTTCAGGTTGTAGGTTTTTTTAGATGCTTCGAAGTCGTCAATGTAAGAAACATTGTCCAACTCGCTTGAGGTTCCTGCCACCAGTCTGGCGTATTCCGCATTGACCCTCAAGCTGGAAGGTTTGGTCACATTGATGAATGGCAGTTTGTCAATCAGGTTCGTCAACACCTGCGATTCTGTCTTGAACGCAGTATTGAAACCAAAAATGGTATTGGATACCGACTCGTATCCCATATCCACCTTCGTGGTCAGTGGCCTTTCCGTGAGCCGCATCACAGTACCTCCCAGGGTGAAATTCCTGCTGAATTGGTAATTCAACGACAAACCCGTCATGCTTTTCCTCATCATACCAAAGGTTGTCTGGTCTTCGCAGGTGGCATTGATGGCCGTTCCCGAGGTCAACAAGTTGGTATTGATGATGCTTACCGTACCTGAAGTGTAATCAACCGTATAATCCACATTTTCCGTCAGCACCTGCCCTCCAGCCGTCACCGTGACCGAGCCTTTCGGTACATTGTAAGCGCCCAGTGAAATCATCGAATTGGTTGATGCCATGTATTCACCGGATATCATGAATTTCATTTTCTCTGTCAGTTGTTGGGCTACCGTCAGTGTTGAATCGTACAATTCCTCAAACACATACCGGTCGGCAATGGCATCGTTGCCAATCGATTTTCTCAAGTGACTGCCAAAAGGCTCCAATACCGGAAAGATGATGCGGCCATAGGTGCTTTGTACCGTAAAGCCCTCCATAAAGTCAAACACACCATCGGAATAGCCTTGCTTTTTGCTATTCATTTGATCCATCCCCATGACCCTCAACAACTGCTGGTTTTTGACGGCTCCTTCGGTCAAATAGGTCAACCCCGTGCCGATTGAATCGTTTTGATACACGATGTCAAGCTTGAAGTTTTCTGATTTCAGGTTGTAGGCATCACCTAGTGTATAGACGTTTTTCATCATCAAATCCCAGGCGGGTGCCTTGGGAGACTGGCTGGTTCCCTTCAGTAGTTTGACAAATAAGGTTTGCGGAGAAAGGATACCATCGGTAGAAAACTCACCCACCTGGTAGGTAACTCCCTTGAAGGTGTATTCAAATGAGACAGCCAGAATCTCATCGCTGTTCAAGGCTTGCTTGAGGGATATGTAACCCAGTGAGGGGTTGATCTGGTAATCGCTTGATTCCAATCGACGGGCACTTTCCAGACGCTCATAGTCCTTTCCGATAACGACCCCATGCACATCTTCCAGCGGTTTGAGGGTGGTATTTACCAGATTGAAGGAACGGGCATCGGCATAGGAACCGGTTATTTCACTGTAGAGGCTGTTGGATGTATTTGAAGGAACACCTTCACCGGTGGGTGACCAATGTGCATTGCTGATTACGGTTGGTTCGGCCAAATCGGCAAACGCCACGATGTTTCGGGCATTATCGAGTCTGCCGGTTTTATTGGTAATCCAGACTTCTACTTTGGTCACTGTGATGCCCGACGAAATGTAAGGCAGTTCACTCATCCACTGGTCGTAATGATCCCTGAAGTAGTGCGACAAAAAGAAGTGCCGGTTTTCATCGTATCCATCTATGCCACGTTGGAATTTTCGGGTTTGAGCACCACCATTCAAGTTGACCGACTTGGTCTGTGCGTTTTGTTGCGAAACCACGGTAGCCACAGACAACTTTCCAAACTTCAGTTCTGACTTGATTCCGAATAAGGCTGTACCTCCTGTAATCAGTGAGCTGTTTACCGGCATGCTTACGTTACCGGCTTCCAGGGTTTTGATGATTTCGTCTTCTTTCCCGTCGTACCGCAACTTGATGGATTTGGTATCGTAATTGAAAGTAGCCTCTGTATCGTAATTCAGGTTGACGTCTATCTTGTCGCCCACTTTCCCGTTCACGCTCATCTGGATTTGTGGATCAAACTTGAACGTGGTTTTGTTTCTGGCGTTTTCCGATAAGGAAGGGTTGTCCACCTTGTTGGTGTGGATACCTATCTTGGTTTCAATGGAACCCTGCGTTTTCAACCGCACCCCGCCTTCACCGAAAATCTTCCCGGCTGCACCGATATCGAACTGCATATCGGTAAGCGAGAATCCCTGGCTCTTCTTCGTTCGGTCTACTGCGTTCTTGCTTTTCCAGAAGGCAGTAGCTGATTGTTCTTGACGGTACTTAAGGTATTCTTCCTGTGTCAGGTTGATGGGTGTCCCTATTTTTTCATTTCCCAATCGTGTAACCAACTGGTACACGCCTGTTTCGGGGTCATATTCCAACTTGGTGTTGACATTGGAAGGATCCTTGAGGTCTATGGGCGGGTTGGCTGTTACGTCCTCCAGGGTTAGCGGTTGGGTTTTGGAAACCGGGGAACGCACCGCTTTAGAGTCTGAATTGTCTGAATTATCTGAATTGTCAGTATTCGCCGTGTTCGCCGTGTTGACGGGAACAGCAGCGGGCGCTACCTGGCTGTATACGACAACCAGCAGCGTCATCAACAACGACAGTATAAACAGGAGGCGTTTCAAACCAATTACAATTGTTTAAGAGCAGCTTTGATGAGCAGTTCTACGGGCATACCGGCATTGGCAGCCAGCAGTTTGTCCACCACCTTTTGGGAAGGCGTCAACTGGAAGCCCAACATCTGCAGGGCAGCCAATGCCTCGGCGCGCACCTGTTGGTTGATGCCTGAATCAGGTAAAAGACCGGACGGAGTGGTGGAACGTTGTATCTTATCCTTCAGGTCGATGATGACACGTTGGGCGGTTTTCAAGCCTATGCCTTTGACCGATTGCAAAGCAGCCACTTGTCCGTTGACAATGGCTTGCCTCAATTCGTCTACGGTCAATGAGGACAGGATCATCCTGGCCGTGTTGGCTCCAACGCCGGAAACGCCAATCAACAGGAGAAACAGGTCTCTTTCCTCCTTTCGGTGGAAACCATACAGTTGGAACGCATCCTCCCGGATAGACTCATAAACGAACAGGCAACATTCTTCCATATGTTGAATGGAAGCGAACGTGTTCACACTGATGTGAAGCATGAAACCCATGCCCTGGTTTTCAAGAACTACGGAGGCCGGTGTCAAGGTCACCACTTTTCCCTTTATGTATTCAATCATGACTGTCTGTTTATCGAAACACCAATGCATACCATTGGCTATCTTTAAACGGATAATTGACCGAAAACGTATATTCCGAAGAAAAAAAGGATGTTACTTGAACAACCAGCGGTAGATATCATTCCCGTTGGCAAAAATGAGCAGCGCAAAGAGCAGGAACATACCCACCATTTGGGCGTATTCCATGAATTTGTCGCTGGGTTTCCGGCGCGTCACCACTTCGTAAAGCAGAAACATGATGTGTCCGCCGTCCAGAGCCGGTATGGGCAGGATGTTCATGAAGGCCAGGATGATGGACAGGAAGGCCGTTGTATCCCAGAAGATTTTCCAGTCCCAGCTAGGCGGGAACAGGCTGCCAATGGCTCCGAAACCACCCAGACTCTTGGCTCCTTCCTTGGTAAAGGCGAACTTCATGTCGCTGGCGTATCCGGTGAGTTTCTTCAGACCCTTGGAAATACCGGCAGGAATGGAGGCCAACAACGAATAGGATATCTTGTTGGTGGGGAACAATTCAGCGTAGGTTTTGGGATAGAAACCCAGTTTGCCGTTTTCATCGGGTTTCAAAGAAAGCTCCTGTAGTACTCCGTTCCTAAAAAAGGTAAGGGCAATGGTGCTGTCTTTGTGGGCATACAGGGCATCAGCGAAATCAGAGAAGGTAAGCGTTGCCACACCGTTGATGGCTGTCAGGCTGTCGTTGGCCATCAAGCCGGCTTTAGTGGCCGGTGAGCCTGCAGCCACATCACGGATGACAGCCGGAAAGCGGAAACCTGCAAAGCCTTGTTTTCCTTTTATGATTGATTCGATGAATCCATCCGGAATGGCAATCGTGACTTCCTGACTGTCACGCCACACTTTTACTTCCTTGGCTTCATCTATGGCACGAAGGGTTTGTTCGTCAAAGCGGTCAAAGAGTACTCCATCAGCTTCCAGGAGGCGGTCACCGTCCTTAAATCCAATTTCATGGGCTACCGGAGAAAATTCCATCCCCATAGTAGCTTCGCGAACCGGTACGTATTCCTCACCCCAGGTGAAAAGTACAGCTGAATACACCACCAATGCCAATAGGAAATTGAACAAAACACCGCCTGCCATGATGAGCAGACGTTGCCCGGCCGATTTCGAACGGAATTCCCAGGGTTGCTCTGGTTGTTTCATCTGTTCGGTGTTCAATGACTCGTCTACCATACCTGAAATGGAACAGTAACCACCCAGTGGTACCCAACCAACCCCAAACTCTGTCACTTCCGGTTTTTCCTTGAACGAATCGGGCGATTTGCGGGAAAACCAGTTCAACTGCCACTTACCGTCCAGTTTCTTTGCCCGTACCAGGGAAAAGAAAGGATTGAAGAATAAGTAGAATTTCTCAACCCTTACCTTGAAAAGTCGGGAAAAGAGAAAATGCCCCATCTCGTGAATCAAAACCAGGATGGAAAGGCTGAAAATCAATTGCAAGGCGCGGGTCAAAAAAACATCCATATTAATTATATATGATTGATTTATATTCTATTTATTAATTTTTTAAAAATGAACGGGCAATGGAACGAGCCTCGCGATCTGTTTCCACGTAATTATCGTACGTGGGTTTGGCACAAAAGGCAGTCTGTTCCATGGTCTTTTCGATCACATCCGACATGCCGGGAAACGAAATCTTGTCATGCAGGAAGGCGTCAACCACCACTTCGTTGGCTGCATTCAGCGTACAAGGCATGGTTCCACCAGCTTCCATGGCTGTATAGGCCAACTGCAGGTTGCGGAAGCGTTTCAGGTCGGGTTGTTCGAAAGTCAACGAAGCAAAACGGGAGAAATCCAGGCGGGGAAAATCGGTTTTCAGCCGCTCGGGATAGGTGATGGCGTACAAGATGGGCAGTTTCATGTCGGGCAATCCCAGTTGGGCCTTGATGGAACCATCGGTGTACTGTACCATGGAATGGATGATGGATTGCGGGTGGACCAACACTTGAATCTGTTCGGGTTTCAGGTTGAACAGCCACTTGGCCTCAATCACTTCAAATCCCTTGTTCATCATGCTGGCCGAATCGATGGTGATTTTGGCTCCCATGTCCCAGTTCGGGTGTTTGAGTGCCTGGTGTTTGGTCACCGTGGCCAACGCTTCTTTGGTAAATGTACGGAAAGGCCCGCCCGATGCGGTCAATATGATTTTTTCCACCGGATTGAACGGCTCCAGACATTGGAAAATGGCTGAATGTTCGGAATCGACCGGATAGATGGGAACGCGGTATTGCAGGGCCAGTTCGTTGATGATTTCGCCGGCTACGACCATGGTTTCCTTGTTGGCCAGTGCTATGGGTTTACCTGCTTTGATGGCCGCAATGGTAGGTTTCAAACCAGCATAGCCCACCATCGCAGTCAATACCATATCGATGGGTTCGGCCTGTACTACCTCACAAATGGCTTCTATGCCGGCATACACCTTGATGGGCCAGGACGCCAGGGCTTCCTTCAGTGTGAGGTAATGGGCTTTGTTGGCAATCACCACCACATCGGGCTGAAATTCAATGGCTTGCTTTATCAACAGGTCTACCTGGTTGTTGGCTGTCAAGGCATATACCTCAAACCGGTCAGCATGGGCACGAATCACTTCCAACGCCTGTGTGCCTATGGAACCCGTTGATCCGAGTATGGCCAACTGTTTTTTGGGAGTTTCTGTGAGCATGGTGATCGTTACTGGATAAACAGGTTCTCAACCGGATTCTGGGGTATCCCCTTCTGCCATAGTTCTATGTACACATGAGGCTGTTCGCTGCTGCCTGCGGTTTTGCCGACCATGGCCAGCGCTTCACCGGCTTTAACCACATCACCGGTTTTCTTGAGCAATTCCGAGTTGTATTTGTAAATGGAAATATAGCCGTTAGCATGTTGGACCTGAATCACATAGCGATAATCAGGGTCATAGCCGGAAAAGGTGACGGTACCTCCCAATACGGAAAGGACTGGTTGCCTGTCGTTCACCCGGATATCGACTCCGTATTGGCGGTTTTTGGGGTTGAAGGTTCCGACGATATCGCCCTTCACAGGCGTGTAAAACAGCAACACGTCTTTCTCGGCCTGGGTGTTCAGGGTCGATAAATTGAATTTTTCCTTTTCCTCGTAATTCTCGCGGAATGATAATTCATTCCGGGTAGCCTTCATCAGCGTCAAGCGACGGTTGGCCAGCGTATCAAGTGGGATTTCACGTCCATCGGCCGTAGTCGTGTCAACCGGAATATTCCCGGCAATAATGTCTTTGATTACGTCGATGTAGGCGGTTTGTTTTTCAATGCTTTCGGTCAGCGAATCAACCTTATAGGCATTTGTTACCAATTGATTCCGCACATTGACATCCATATAGGGCGGCAAGAACGAGCCCACCGGTGTGTAACGGATCAACAGGAAGGAAATGAACAGCATCAGCACGCCGGCTGAAATAGCTAAAAGGATGCCGTCCATCAACGATACACGCAGCGAGAAAACAGACTCCAGCGTACTCTCGTTGAAGATGGTAAGCTGAAATTTTTTTTTCAGCTTGTTGTACTGGATTCGTATTTTCTTTTGTTTCACGCCTTTTCCTGTTTGGCCCAATCACGTGCGAAAGTACAAAAATTTAATCGAAAATAATAACCCGACCAGTTTCGGCCTCAAAGCCAAAATTGTCGCTGTGGAAAACAGCCTGGATCCGTCCCGTTTGCATCAACTCAGCAGGTGCACCCACCGTTACTCCCCCACTTGGATCCATGAGCCAGATGCAGTCGGCCAAACGCAGGGCCAGGTCGATTTCGTGGGTGGACAGCAACACGGTCTTACCCCATACATTGGTCAGTTCCCGCAACAGCAGGATGGTTTCAATGCGGTTGGGCAGGTCGAGGTGGGAAGTAGGCTCGTCGAGCAACACCAGGGGCGTATCCTGAGCCAGTGCCTTGGCAATCATGACCCGCTGCCGTTCACCATCGGATAATTCCTGCACGTAGCGGTCGGCAAAGGCTGTCATCCTTACGGCCTCCAGGGCCTTGTCCACACAGGCGATGTCATGGTCGGTCAGTTGTCCGAACAGGGTAGTGTACGGGTGGCGGCCCATGGCAACCAAATCCCTTACTGTCATATATACAACCTGAATACTATCGGTAAGTACCAGACTCATGTATTTGGCACGTTCAAGGAGGGTCAATGTGGACAATCTGCTTCCTTGTACCTGTACAGTTCCCTCCAATGGGTCAAGGATACCGGCCAGCGTGCGCAACAGGGTGGACTTGCCACAGCCGTTGGGGCCAAGAATGGCAACCAAGCTGCCTTTGGTTGCGTTTAGGTCCAGGTCCGTCTGTACGACGTTGGTCGACTTTCCTTTCCGATAGCCTATGCTGAGTCCGGTTGTGCTGATCATTACTGCAAATGGATCAATTCTTCGGGCAGCGACACGTTGATGCGTTGTTTCTTCCCATCAATGCCTGTTATGTATTCACCGGCCAGTGGTATCAACAGCTCTCGTTCGCCGTTTGAAATCACCAGCAACACGTTGATGGTGGAATCGTCTACATCATCTACCCTGCCCAAGGATCCTTCATTCCTGTCAATTACCTCAAATCCAATCAGTACCCGGTAATCATCGTCTTCTTCGTCGTATTCGGGTTTGAAACGGGAGGGATAATACACTTCCCTTCCCACCATGGCCCTGGCTTTTTCTTCGGTATCAATGCCGTCCAGACAGACCAAGGCTGATGAAGATGAACGCATGCGGCAGGAAACAGGGAAAAACGGCACGAGGATGCCATCCATGTCGATGACCCAATATGGCGACTCACCTTGCTCGAACACATCGGTGGTAAAGGAAAAAGACAACTCGCCACCCACGCCGTGGGTTTTGTAGAAATGCCCGATGGGAAATACCTCGTCGCGTTTGATCATGGGTGAAGGATAATCTTGGTGCTTACCGGTTCAACATTATCGTCGGGTGATCTTGGCTCCCAGGCGGTTCAAGCGTTCGTCAATTTGCTGATAACCCCTGTCAATCTGTTCGATGCCGTGGATATAACTGGTGCCTTTGGCTGACATGGCGGCAATAAGCAGGGCAATACCGGCCCGGATATCGGGCGAAGACATGACGCTTCCCCTAAGGGTACTTTCCTGGCTTCCCAACCCAATGACGGTGGCACGGTGGGGATCGCACAAAATGATCTGTGCCCCCATATCGATGAGCTTGTCCACAAAGAACAGGCGGCTCTCGAACATTTTTTGGTGAATCAGTACGCTACCGGTCGCTTTGGTGGCCACCACCAACAAGACACTGAGCAAGTCGGGAGTGAGGCCTGGCCAGGGGGCATCGGCTATGGTCAAGATGGAACCGTCCATAAAGGTATCGATGGTATAGCCATCTTGAGCCGGCACATAAATATCGTCGCCCCGGTTTTCCAGTTGGATGCCCAGGCGTTGGAAACTTTGGGGAATCAAGCCCAGTTCCGGATAAGCCACATTGGCTATGGTCAGTTCCGAACCGGTCATGGCTGCCATGCCGATGAAGCTGCCCACTTCGATCATATCGGGAAGGATGCGGTGCGTGCAGCCATGAAGTTTTTCTACTCCATTAATAGTCAACAGATTAGAACCAACCCCACTGATATTGGCTCCCATATGGATCAACATCCTGCACAGCTGTTGGATATAGGGTTCACAGGCTGCGTTGTAGATGGTGGTTGTTCCTTCAGCCAACACGGCGGTCATGATGATGTTGGCCGTACCGGTCACGGATGCTTCGTCCAACAACATGTAACAGCCTATCAATCGTTTAGCCTGCACTTCGTACAGGCATTTGTCGGAGTCGTAGGTAAATTCGGCACCTAACTTCTGAATACCGGTGAAATGGGTATCGAGGCGTCTGCGACCAATCTTGTCGCCACCGGGCTTGGAAATAACAGCATGACCGAACCTGCCCAGCATGGGACCGACCATCATCACGGAACCCCTGAGCGCTGCGCTTTTTTTCAGGTATTCGGCGGAATACAGTTTGTCCAGGTCGATGGAACCGGCGTGAAAACGCCAATCATTGGTGTTGATGCGTTCGGCTTTGACGCCCAGCCCAACCATCAAATCAATCAGGTTTCGGATATCCAGGATGTCGGGAATGTTGGTCAACACGACATCTTCATCCGTCAGCAACACGGCGCACAGCACCTGCAACGCCTCATTCTTGGCTCCCTGCGCCTCTATCGTTCCCGATAGTTTATGGCCACCTTCGACAACAAACGTGCTCATGGTCGGTGTATTTCGTTACCCGTTTTTCTGATTCTTCCGGTTGCCTCCCTGCCCCTGACGTTGCATGGGTTTGCGGGGAGCCAGTTCGCGGATCTCCACCAGGCGGATGGTTTCTTCGTTCACCTGGATCTTGCCATTGGACAGCACCTTCAGGTCGTCGAATATTTTTTGGTCGTCCACTGTTTCGCGGTTGATTGACAGGATGCTTTTTTTCATGTGGTTGGCCATCAATTCGATGAGACGGGTACGTTCGGGCCCGTCTTCCATGGCAATGGCCTTGTCAATCAGGTCTTCAAGGTATTTTCCATAGTGGCGTACCTTGATTTTCTTGCTGCTGTACGGCACCTTTTCCGGTTTGGTATTGAGTTCATCGGGTTGGATGACTTCATAGGGGTAATCGATGTCCAACTTGAAATCGGACATGATGGCGAGGTGATCCCACAGCTTGTGCTTGAAATCGGGCACATCCCTCAGGTGCGGAAACAGGTTGCCCATGATGCTGATGATGGTTTGCACGCAACGTGCCCGTTCCTCCTTGTCTTCCAGGGTTAGGGCATGATCGACCATGCGTTGGATGTTCCGACCGTATTCCGGCAAAAGAAGCCGTTTTAATTGGGTATTGTAGTCGAGTTCGTTTACCTCCATGTGTTTCTTTATTTTACGGGAATTAGGTTTTTTTTGACCGTAGCCACAAAATCTTTTATGTAATAGGGCTCAAAATAGGCCACATCGACAAATGTACTTTCCTGGTAGGATTTTTCCGCCAGTGTTGCCATATGTTCGGCCAGCGGCACCAAGGTTTCATCGAATCCGGCCTCTTCGCTTTCAATGACGGACTTCAACTTGGAAGCGCCGTTGCCAACAAACACGATACGACCCGTTGCCAGTTCGTCATCGTATGTGTGTGCTTCCACCACCTGGGCATGCGGTTCTTCCAGGCAGTTTCCTTCAGCATCGTACAAGGCGGTATATACCTCCATGCGTCTGGCATCGAGCACGGGACGGAATCCGCTGAAGTCAGTCCAGTTACCGGACGTGCGACTGGCGTAAGCCATCAGTTCCAAGGTGGAAAGTGCTATCAAGGGTACGTTTAGCGCGTAACAGACGCCCTTGGCTGCAGATACGCCTATGCGTAAACCTGTGTATGAACCCGGACCTGCGCTGACTGCCACTGCGTCCAGCTTCCTGCCTGTTTCCTCAACCACCGTCAACGCTTTGTCCAAATAGGGTCCTATCAGTGTGGCGTGGGAAGGTCCTTTCCGATCCGTTTGGCTGAACAACACCTTTCCGTTCAGGCTTACTGCTACAGAACAGACAGAGGTTGATGTTTCAATGTGCAAAATCAGTGCCATACGGGTTGTAAAAGTACAAAAAAGGCCGCACATGCCCCCCTCTTTCAATAAATAAATTACTTTTGTAGAAAATACGCGCATTATGTTGTTATCCATGACCGGGTTTGGCAAAGCTACCTGCGAAGCCAACGGAAAAACCCTTACCGTCGAGATCAAATCGTTGAACAGCAAACAACTGGACTTATCTGTCCGTACACCTTCGGGGTACAGGGAATTGGAAATGGATGTACGCAACGAGGTTCAGCGCCGGGTGATCCGGGGCAAGGTGGAATGCACGCTCAGCTTCGACAACGGGGCCAAGGATACCCTGCAACAAATCAATACGGATGCTTTTTCGGCTTACCTGAACCAATTGAATGATACAGCTGCCAAGGTTGGCATTGATCCTCCCGCTGATCCCTGGGCCTTGGTGCTCAAAATGCCGGATGTGGTTCGTTCCGACAACCAGGAACCGGACGAGACTGACTTTGAGCGTGTAAGGGAAGCTGTCAATACAGCCATTGACCGTTTGATTGACTTCCGCATCCAGGAAGGCGCCATGTTGGCTTCCATATTTACTGAAAAATTGGACCGCATCGAGCAGCTGTTGGAGGAGGTGAAGAGTTACGAAAACGAACGCATCGATGCCATCAAAAGCCGCATCACCGATTCACTGAACCGTGTGACGGAAGGTGATTACGATAAAAACCGCTTTGAACAAGAGTTGATTTATTACATCGAGAAACTGGACATCAACGAGGAAAAGGCGCGTCTAGCCAATCATTGCCGGTACTTCCGTCAAACCATGGAAGACGGGGAGGGCCAGGGCAAGAAACTGGGCTTCATCACGCAGGAAATCGGCCGGGAAATCAACACGTTGGGATCCAAGTCGAACCATACCCGCATGCAACAGATTGTGGTGTGCATGAAGGATGAATTGGAACAAATCAAGGAACAGGTTCTAAACGTATTGTGACATGCAAGCAGGTAAGATCGTCATTTTCTCAGCTCCATCCGGGTCGGGCAAAACCACGTTGGTGCGTTGGTTGCTCGCCCAGGGACTCAACTTGAGTTTCTCGGTCTCGGCCACGAGCCGCCCTCCCCGCCCCAACGAAACCCACGGTGTCGACTACTTCTTTTTGTCTCCCGATGAATTCCGTCAAAAAATTCAGGAAAATGCGTTTATTGAATGGGAAGAAGTGTATACCGACAAGTATTACGGCACGTTGCGCAGCGAGGTAGACCGCATGTTGGCCGAAGGGCACAACGTGGTACTGGATGTAGATGTGAAGGGTGGCCTCAACATCAAACGTCAGTACGGTGACCAGGCACTTTCTGTTTTTATCAAGCCGCCCAGCATTGCTGTTTTGCGCGAACGCTTGGAGCACAGGGGCACGGACCCGGCTTCCGTGATTCAGGAGCGGGTGGACAAGGCGTCGTGGGAGCTTTCTTTCGCTCCTTCGTTTGACATCACGCTGGTGAACGATGAACTGGAACAGGCTAAATTCCGCTGCCTGGAAATGGTTAGGGAATTCATCACTCCCAATCTTGGCGTATGAGCTGTTCTTGTACCAAGACACGCGTTGGCTATTTCGGGGGTTCATTCAATCCCATCCATGAGGGTCACATCCGTTTGGCCAAGTATTTGCTGTCTTCCGGCCTGGTCGATGAGGTTTGGTTTGTGGTGAGTCCGCAAAACCCGCTGAAAGCTACGGCAGACCCATCCGATGCGGCCAAACGCTTGGCGGAGGTACGCAACGTCTTGGCTCGCTACGCGGGAATGTATGCCTCTGATTTCGAATGTACCTTACCTGTGCCTTCGTACACGGTGGACTGCCTGAAGGCGGCCACCACCCGGTATGATTACAATGATTTTGTGTTGGTAATAGGTGGGGATAACCTGGACGTGTTCACACAATGGAAAGACTACGCGTATTTACTGGAGCATTTCGACATTCTGGTGTATCCGCGGCCGGGTGCCACCAACAAGGTTCCTGAGGGCTGGAACCGGGTCAAGATGCTGGATGCTCCGTTGATGGACATTTCATCCACCCAAATCCGTCAGGCCGGGGGTATTGATTGAACGTTTACAAATAGTTCTGTATTGAAAGCTGTTTTGCATTTTATCAAGGACTGGACCTTGCCCCTGGCAATGATAACAGGTACACTGTTCCATGGCTTTTTTACGGAGCTGTCTGTACTGATTCCTTCCATGATTTTCATCATGCTCCTGCTTACGTTCAGCAAGCTCAAAGCGCGCAAAGTCAGGTTTACTTCGTTTCAGCTGTGGTTGATCCTCTTCCAGGTGGTTGTCAGCATCGTGCTCTTTTTGGTGTTGCGTCCGTTCAATTCCACTCTGGCGGAAAGTGCGCTGATTTGTGTGCTGGCGCCTACGGCTACTTCGGCCGTGGTGGTCACGGGCATGTTGGGGGGCAGCGTGGCAGCGTTGACCACCTACACGTTGGCCTGCAACCTGGTGGTGGCGGTTGTGGCGCCTGTGCTGTTTTCGTTGATTGGCCAGCATGTTTCCATGACGTTCTGGCACTCGTTCAGCCTTATCAGTCTTAAAGTGATGCCCATGCTGGTGCTTCCGTTGGTTGTGGCCTTTTTCATCCAACGGTTTTTACCTTCGGTGAACCGCAAAATCACCAGTCTGCACGGCATGGCTTTCTACATCTGGGCATTGGCGCTGACCATCGTTACGGCCCGGACGGTCAATTTCTTGATTGAGCAGGATAACCTGGATAAAACATTGGCGCTTGAAATCACGGTGCTTTCGATGGTGTTGTGTGCGCTGCAATTTTTCGTGGGGAAACGGGTGGGCAGACGCTATAAGAAGACCATTTCGGGTGGGCAGGCGTTGGGGCAGAAGAATACCATCTTGGCCATTTGGATGGCGCAGTCGTTCTTGAATCCGATTTCTTCACTGGGGCCTGCGGCGTACGTGTTGTGGCAGAATTCCTTCAATTCCTGGCAGTTGTACCGGCGACGCAAGGCTTTGCGGCTTCGGAAATCCGACTAGTTTTTTCCGTAACATCATTCTGTTTCCGTTCC
>CAYPLF010000044.1:0-20040 GCA_964411555.1 uncultured Bacteroidales bacterium
CGAGCAGGATGACCACGTCGTGACCACATTCTACCATGCGTTTGGCTTTTTCCAATACGATGCTGGCAATCTTTACGTGGCGTTCGGCGGGTTCGTCGAACGTGGAGGCGATGACCTCGGCGTTGACGCTGCGTTCCATATCGGTGACTTCCTCGGGACGTTCGTCGATGAGGAGGATGATCATGTAGACTTCCGGGTGATTGGCAGCTATCGCGTTGGCGATATCCTTCAACAAGACGGTCTTACCGGTTTTCGGCTGGGCAACGATGAGTCCGCGTTGACCTTTCCCGATGGGGGAAAACAGGTCGACCACGCGCACCGAGGTATTGGCGTAGCGTTTGTTTCCGGTGAGGTCGAATTTTTCTTCGGGGAAGAGGGGCGTCAGGTGGTCAAACGACAAGCGGTCACGCACATAAGCCGGTTCACGGCCGTTGATGCGTTCCACCTTGACCAGTGGAAAGTATTTTTCGCCTTCTTTCGGAGGACGGATGGGACCCAACACCACGTCACCGGTGCGCAGACCGAACAACTTGATTTGTGATTGGGATACATAGACATCGTCCGGGGAAGCCAGGTAGTTGTAATCGGAGGAACGGAGGAAGCCGTAGCCGTCGGGCATGATTTCCAGACAGCCGGAACCCATCAGGATGCCTTCGAATTCAAACAGTCGCTCTTCCTCGGCGCGTGGTTGGCGGTTTTGCTGGCCTTGCTTTTGGAAGTTTCCCTTATTTTGCTGGCCGTGTCCGTTTTGACCATTCTGCTGGTTCTGCCCGTTCGGTCCGTTCTGTTGGTTGGGCTGATTCGGCTGATTCGGGTTGTTTTGCTGATTGATTTTGGGGCGTTGGAAATGTTGTTCACCCTGGGTGCCTTCCGGTTTTCCACCGATGCCGGCCAATCGACGGGCCTCTGCAAGGGCTTCTTCGCGGGCTGACAACAACGAAGAATCGGTTTCTTCTTTGGGAGTTTCCACCGTGGTTGCTTCTTCTTCGGTTGCAGATTCATCGGATTCCTGAATTTCCAACTGCAAAGCCTGTTCATCAACTACGGTTTTGTGTACAGGTTCGTTGTTTGCGGCCTTTTTGGGTCTTCCCCTGCGACGAGGGCTGTTTTCGGCAGTAACGGCATCGGACATTTTTTCAGCCGATGCTGGTGCAGGTGAGGATGCAGGTGCAGGTGCAGGTGAGGGTGAGGGTGAGGGTGAGGGTGAGGGTGAGGCAACAACAATCTCTGCTTGCTCTTTTGCAGGTTCGGGTTGCCGGGTGGGTTTTGGTATAGGTTGGGCATCCGCCTGAACCGGAGTTACGGCATTGGCATCCTTGAAGGGGTTCTTTTGTTTGCCCTGTTGCTGGTTCGGTTTGCCTTTTTGATGTTGTTGGGCATTCCTTGCATTGTTTTTTTGTCCGGAACCTTGTTGTGAGGCGCCTTCGCCCTGGGCTGAACCTTCAGGTTTACTTGCTGAGGCATCGGCCTCGGTTTTCACCTGTCGGGCTTCTTTGTCGTTTGCTGTATAGACCTTCACATCTTTTTCTTTGCGATCAATACGATTCCGACGTCTTCGGTCTTCCGGGCTGATATCTTTGATTTGAGCAGCTTTCTTGCTGGCACTTTGAACGGCTTGTTCGTCGAGAATGCGGTACACCAGGGCGTCTTTGGCCAGTGATTCGACTTTGGTGAGGCCCAGCTCCCTGGCTATCTCCACGAGTTCCGGCAATGACTTGGTGGTCAATTGCACAATGTTGTAATTTGGCATGTAATAAAGGAGAAAAAATTGATTGAATAAAGATTTTCAGTTGCCACCAGAACGGCGCGCACTTGGAAGAAAACGCCACAAATATACGCTTTTTCCAACATACAAGCAACCCGTTGGTATTTTTTTTTGATTACGACAGGTTCACCGTCATTCGGCACACTGTCGCCGTTGATTCATCCACCCGGAAACGATTGTCGATGCGCTCGCCCACAACCCACACAACATCTTTTCCGGAACACAACAACCACAAGTCTTCCTTTTCCAAGGCGTTCATTTTCTTATCGGTACAGAAATCGCTGATGAGTTTCCTACCGTGCATTCCGAAGGGTATAAAGCTGTCGCCCTTTCTGGGATGCCTCAGCACCAAGGGATACAGCAATTTTTCCGCATTGAGGCAGGCCACCAAACGATTTTGTGAGATTTCAAAACCCGGTTTCACGGCAAACCGTTCACACGTGAGGGAAATGGGTTCGGAAATGGAGGTTTGCGACTCTTCAACATAATACTCGGCAGATTCGTCTATCGGAATCTCGGTAATGATCAACTCATCGCGATCAAAAACCAGGCGGTGGGTATGCGAGTAAAAGACACGACCCGATAATCCTTGTCTGTTTTTGTAAATGGTTTCCACATCCATGCGTCCGAATCCATAATCGGAAAGCACTTCGTACAATAAACTCTTGGGGGCCACCTCCTTCTCCAAGGCAGAAATAGAAAGATGCAAAGGCATGGGTGACGTTCCCGCTTTGCAGTTGGTACATATCCGACGCTTGGCTTCATCGAGGGCTTTTTCGTAAAAGACCTCTGTTTCACTCAGGTGATCCATGGTGCGTGAAATGGACTCGCGCACGGAGGGTTGGATGCTTTCCAGCAAGGGCAGTACTTCCAGACGGATTTTGTTCCTTCTGTATTCATTCAGCAGGTTGGAACGGTCGGTCACATAGGTCAGTCCTCGTTCCCCCAGGTATTCCAACACCGCTTCCCGGTCGCAGCACAGCAATGGGCGAATCACATTTCCGTTTCTGGGTTTGATTCCCGTCAGACCCCGGATACCTGTGCCACGTATCAGGTTCAGCAAGACTGTTTCCACGCTGTCGTCCCTGTGGTGGGCTACTGCTACGGCAATGGCACCCTGTTCCCTCCGCAGTTGTTCAAACCAGCGGTAGCGCAATTCCCGGGCGGCCATTTCCACCGAAACGCCCTCCCGCTCTGCATATTCAGCGGCGTATAAATCGGTCTTGTAGAAGGGAATACCCATATTCATGCACAGTTGATGGGAAAAGGCCGCATCGCGGTCCGATTCGTCACCCCGCAGGTGGAAGTTCACATGCGCGCCTATACAGGTATAATCCAATCGGTTGAGGATATCAATCAGCGCTACGGAATCGGCACCTCCGCTCAAGGCGACAACAACCTTGGCACCTTCAGGTAGCAATTTTAATGATTCTATGTATTTTTTGACAAGTCGGTGTAGCATACCAACCGGATTTAGGAGGCGGTTTCTTCTGTAAAGATAAAAAAAAACGTACATTTGTGCCACTATTTTTATTTTTTACACGCATGACAGAGCGAATTCAACAATTGTTGTCGGAAGTGTCTACCTGGACGGCCTCCACTACCGATGAGGTGGAAGCACTTCGCATCAAGTACCTGAGTAAAAAAGGTGAAATCAGCCAGTTGTTCAACGATTTCAGGAACGTACCCAACGAGCAGAAACGCCAGGTTGGTCAATTACTGAATGAATTGAAGGAAAAAGCCCAATCTACACTGAATGACTTGAAAGACAGTTTGGGAAGCGGCACTTCAAACGCCACTGATGAAGACTACAGCCGCACGGCCAGTCCGGACGCCATTGGAACGCGCCACCCCCTTTCATTGGTCAAGAACGAGATTGTCGACATATTCGCCCGACTGGGCTTTACCATAGCTGAAGGCCCTGAAATTGAAGACGACTGGCATGTGTTCGGCTCGCTCAACTTTGCGCCTGAACATCCGGCCAGGGATATGCAGGACACCTTCTTTATTGAAAAGAATCCCGATGTGTTGCTCAGAACCCATACGTCATCCGTGCAAACACGCACCATGACGGGCAAGCAACCGCCCATCCGCATCATCTGCCCGGGCAGGGTGTACCGCAACGAAGCCATTTCCTACCGCGCCCACTGCTTCTTCCACCAGGTTGAAGCGCTCTATGTTGACAAGGATGTTTCATTCGCCGACCTGAAACAGGTGCTGCTGTACTTTGCGCAGGAAATGTTCGGCGCCAATACGAGAATCCGCCTGCGCCCCTCCTACTTCCCGTTCACCGAGCCTTCGGCCGAAATGGACATCAGCTGCAACATCTGCGGTGGCAAGGGTTGCCCTTTCTGCAAGCACACGGGTTGGGTGGAAATTTTGGGTTGTGGCATGGTCGATCCGAACGTGTTGGAAAACTGCGGCATCGACAGCAAGGTGTACAGCGGCTACGCGTTGGGTATGGGCATCGAGCGCATCACCAACCTGAAGTACCAGGTGAAAGACCTCAGGCTCTTCTCGGAAAACGACGTCCGCTTCCTGGAACAATTCAAATCGGCGTATTGAACCGTGCCCGGCTTTCGGGCATTATCCATACTTACTTCCGCGTTTGTGACCAAACGGAACATGACCACCGAGCAACGCTATTCGAACATCATCGCTTGGTTCCAGGCAAACATGCCTGTGGCCGAATCGGAATTGAAGTACGGCAACCCTTTCGAATTGCTGGTGGCCGTGATTTTGTCGGCCCAATGCACCGACAAACGGGTGAACATGACAACGCCCGGCTTGTTCAAGGTGTACCCCACCCCTGAAGCCATGGCACAGGTTGAAGCCGAAGACCTGTTGCCCCTCATCAAAAGCATTTCTTACCCCAACAACAAAGCCAAATCCCTGGTGGGCATGGCCAGAAAACTGGTGGCCGATTTTGGCGGCATGGTGCCGGAAACCATGGACGAGCTGTTGACCTTGCCCGGTGTGGGACGGAAGACGGCCAGCGTGGTGCTGATTGTGGCCTTCAACAAGCCCGCCATGCCGGTGGACACCCATGTTTTCCGCATTTCCAACCGGTTGGGACTGACCGATGATTCCAAAACGCCGGAAGAAACCGAACGGGTATTGATGGCACACATTCCCGAACACCTCTTACCCATCGCCCATCATTGGCTGATTTTACATGGACGGTACGTGTGTGTGGCCAGAAAACCCTTGTGCGACCAATGCGGCATCAAGCCCTGGTGCAAGGATAAAGAAGTCAACCCTTCATATCCGCCCACTCCAACGAAGTGATTGCTTTGTACAGCAACCCGGATGCAACCGCACTGAGCAACGAAAGGATGGCCAGCGCCCAGGTCATATCCCGTATCAGGTAATGCAGAAGACCCAACGCACCAATGGGCACCAACGTCATCATAGTGCGGATGTAACCTCCTCCATTTGACGTTCCATCTATTTGCGTACTGAAAGGCAATTGTCGGTAATTCAGATAAGCCTGAAGCAGGGCGATGGCAAGCAGATTCAATAGACCCGTTACGATGCTGACCAGACCACCCGATGGGCCGAGAACGACCAAGCCGAGCACCAGCAGAAAAACGGCAATAGGCTGGTAAAACATGGCCAGCATGGCCTTGACACTCCCTCCAATCAACAAACCCGGGGCTTTGATTGGTGTCACATGAAACAACCAGGAGGCCTTATACTTTTCTGAATAGGGAACTTGAAGGATGGCACCTGCAAGAACGGAGCTCGAAATATAGGTCAACAAGATGAGAAAACTATCAGAAGATTGCTTCTGAAGGTAAAATATAACAAAAAACACCAAGATATAACCGAATTGTGGTAGCACTTTCATTTTAAAATCCTTGCTGCGTGCCATCATATCCCAGGTGAATAAGAAACCGGCTCTTTCGGTTCCTCGCTTCGTCAAGCCCTCGCTAAACAACGTTTTCAGGTTAAAACCCTTGGTTGTTGCCGATGCTGACCTTGCACGTTTTTCTTCCACACTTCCGGTAATCAGGGTCAGTTTCTGCGTAAAGGCAGGAGCCAAAAACCGCACGACGGCCCAGATGGAAACAACAGGCACCAAGATGGCAAGGATCAAACCGATGACCGATTGGGGGGTTGACAGTTTTCCACTCAGGAACAAACAGGCTTCTGAAAACCAATAGGGTGGGTAAAATTGAATCCATAAAATATCATTCAGATTGACATTCCGCATGACATCTGAACTCATGAAACGGGGAAACAATTGATAGGAAGCAAACACCAACACCACAAAAAAGATTTGTATGGCGGTAATGATGGATTTGAACTTATCGGGTGTTGTCAGTTTCAGGATAAGCAGGTACAGGGCATTGATGAGAAAAATGCTGAAAACCGTCATCAATATAATGACTAGCAAATAGGGTGCAAAGACCCAGATCCCTTCCATCAGGACAAATGCAATACAGCCGGGCAATGCCATGGGTATCAGGAGCAAGCTCATACGGATACCTATGTGCAGCAAGCGCGCCAGTAAAAACGTCTTGTCGGAAACAGGTTTGGGCACGAGGATCAGGTTGTCCCTTGTATCAATCAACATGTTGGTAAAATCGGTGATCAAGGTCATGCACAGCATAAAAATGAACACGGTGGAATACATGGTCAACCGAGTCAAGGCATCGTGTCCGGCAAATAAAGAGAACAATAGGATTATTCCCATTAAAAACGCAGACAACATTGTTTTGCGTGTGGAGTTGTTGACATCGGTCTGCTGTTTGAGTTGCTTTTTGGTTTGCTGTCGGCTGAGGGCCATTAGGGAGGCCGGCCGTCGGTTGTCCATGGTCAGTTTGGCGGTGAGGATGGCTTTCAGATGCAGGATATTTACCCCTTGCTTTTCGTACAGGCGTTGCGGCAACAGGAAAAGCCGCAGAAAGAAACGGTCGATGGCATTCATACTTTTCCCCGTTAATCGTCAAAGGCATCCAGAAGCTTATCGCTGGCGTCGTGCATGGCTTCGGTAGCTGTCAGCCCGGCGAATATGGCTTCCAGGCTTTCCTGACCCTGTCTTTCCCGCAACTCCTCTATGGTTCCGTCGGCAATCACGGTACCTTGGTCAATCAGGATGATGCGGTCGCTGACTTTTTCCACGATGTCCATCATGTGGCTGCAGTAAAAAACGGTCTTGCCACTCTTGGCCAGTTTGCTGATGAGTTCCTTTACCACAATCACCGCATTGGCATCCAAGCCGCTCAAGGGTTCATCCAGGATGATGATCTCGGGGTTGTGCATCAAGCCGGCTGTGATGAGCACCTTCTGCTTCATGCCTTTGCTGAAGGTTTCCATGCGTTGGTTGAGGTTGCCCGCCAACCCGAAGGCCTCTAGCATTTTGCCCCCGCGTTCAATCACCAATTCCGGCTGCATGTTGTACAAAGCACCCATCAGGTTCAGGAATTCATGGGGGGTCAGCACATCGTAGAGTTCGGCCAATTCGGGCACCAATCCAATCTTACTTTTTACCGCCAGGGAATCTGTTCGAATGTCAATGCCATCGACGGTCACCTCACCGGAGAAATCGCCCAACAATCCGGCCAGGATTTTGACGGTGGTACTTTTACCGGCTCCGTTGGGGCCAATGTAGCCAATCACTTGTCCAGGGTAAATATCCAGGTTGATGTCCTTGAGTACGTGTTTGGAACCGTAATGTTTGTTCAGGTTCCGGAAGGTGATGATGGGTTTCATACGCTATCTTTAAGGAAATAAGGCTCAAAATTAACAAAAAAAGCAGTCTGATTGAAAGACTGCTTTTAAATTTTTAAAACCAATTAAACAAATAGGTTTTTTAATCGGCTATCAGCTTGCGGTAACGTACCCGTTTGGGTTCTTCATCGCCCAGGCGCATGCGTTTGTTTTCTTCGTATTCGGAATAAGAGCCTTCGAAGTAGAACACTTCGGAGTTACCTTCAAAGGCCAGGATGTGGGTACAGATGCGGTCGAGGAACCAACGGTCGTGGCTGATGACCACGGCACAGCCGGCATAGCTTTCCAAACCTTCTTCCAATGCACGCAGGGTATTGACGTCGATGTCGTTGGTGGGCTCATCGAGGAGCAGCACGTTGGCTTCCGATTTCAAATTCAGTGCCAGGTGCAGGCGGTTGCGCTCTCCTCCCGACAGCACACTTGCCAATTTTTCCTGATCGCCGCCGGCAAAATTAAACCGGGACAAATAGGCCCTGGAATTGATTTCCTTGCCGCCAACGCGGATGAAATCGGTTCCGCCTGACACAATCTGATACACGGTCTTGGTGGGATCGATGGCGGCGTGGCTTTGGTCCACATAGCCCAGCTTGACGGTTTCGCCCACTTCAAACGTGCCCTTGTCCGGGGTTTCCAGGCCCATGATGAGTTTGAACAAGGTGGTCTTACCGGCACCGTTGGGGCCAATGACGCCCACAATACCGTTGGGTGGCAGCGAAAAGTTCAGGTTGTCGAACAACAATTTGTCGCCGTAGGCTTTGGAGACTCCTTGTACTTCAATGACCTTGTTGCCCAAACGCGGACCGTTGGGAATGAAGAGCTCCAGTTTTTCCTCGCGCTCTTTCTGGTCTTCGTTCATCAACTTGTCGTAGGAGTTGAGACGGGCTTTACCCTTTGCTTGACGGGCCTTGGGAGCCATACGTACCCATTCGAGCTCGCGTTCCAGGGTTTTTCGGCGTTTGCTGGCCTGCTTTTCTTCCATCTCCATGCGCTTGGTCTTTTGTTCCAGCCAGGAGGTGTAGTTGCCTTTCCAGGGAATGCCTTCGCCGCGGTCGAGTTCCAGAATCCAGCCGGCCACATGGTCGAGGAAGTAACGGTCGTGGGTGACGGCGATGACGGTACCCGGGTATTGTTGCAGGTGTTGTTCCAACCAGTCGATGGACTCGGCGTCCAAGTGGTTGGTGGGTTCATCGAGGAGCAAGACATCGGGTTGTTGGAGCAGCAGGCGGCACAAGGCCACGCGACGGCGTTCCCCTCCGGACAGGGTGCCTACGGCTTGCTCGTCTGGCGGGCAACGCAGGGCATCCATGGCGCGTTCCAGCTTGGTATCGAGGTTCCAGGCATCGGTGGCGTCAATTTTATCCTGCAGTTCGGCCTGACGGGCAAACAACTTGTCCATCTTGTCGGGGTCTTCGTAGTATTCGGGCAAACCAAACAGGTTGTTGATTTCCTCGTATTCGTTCAGAATGTCCACAATGGGCTGTACGCCTTCGCGGACAATTTCCTTGACAGTCTTTGTTTCGTCCAGCTTTGGTTCCTGTTCCAGGTAACCCACCGAATAACCGGGTGAGAAAACCACTTCTCCTTGATATTCTTTTTCCAATCCGGCAATGACTTTCATCAAGGTGGATTTTCCGGAACCGTTCAAACCGATGATGCCGATTTTAGCTCCGTAGAAAAAGGATAGATAGATGTTTTTGAGTACTGTTTTTTGGGGTGGGAAGGTTTTGCTCACTCCCACCATGGAAAAAATGATTTTTTTGTCGTCTGCCATAGTTGGTTTACTAAATTCGTTCGC
Source organism: uncultured Bacteroidales bacterium (assembly GCA_964411555.1). Taxonomy (GTDB): domain Bacteria; phylum Bacteroidota; class Bacteroidia; order Bacteroidales; family UBA1402; genus UBA8389. The sequence continues at coordinate 9,297 of CAYPLF010000044.1, forward strand.
AAAAGTACAAAAAAACGGTGTGCTTTCAAGGGGTAAGGCAGCAAGAAAAGCCGTATGATTCAACCATGCAATACACTGCCATTCTGTTATTTAGGCTGTATTGATGAATAAATTTCAAAATTCAACAGGCTAAATTTTGCCAATTATCGATGAAACTGTATCTTTGCACTCGCTTTTTAGAAGCACTTATAGGTCAGATTCGCTAGCTCAGCTGGTAGAGCACAACACTTTTAATGTTGGGGTCCTGGGTTCGAGCCCCAGGCGGATCACCGGAACGAACGTCCCTGGTAATCCGTTTTATCAGGGACGTTTTTTATTGCCATGTACTATAAATACTGGATTCTCTTTCTTCTCGCGGGTCTCGCAGCGTGCACACCTCAAAGCACGTCCTGTTATGTGGAAGTTCCCACAGTGACAACGCATGCCTTATCGGGAGTCAAGACCGGGATGCCCGAAAAACAAGTGACACGCCTGTATGCCGAATATGCAGGAACGGGTGACACCCTGATCTTACTGCATGGATTTGGAACCGATTTGCGCCTGTGGGACGATGCGTTCGGCTTGTTCGCTCGAAAATTCCATGTCATCCGGTATGATATGCGGGGGTATGGCCGTTCTGAAATGCCTGAGGTTGGATTCGGCTACTTGCATGCTGACGATTTAAAGGCATTGATGGATGCCTTGCATATAAAAAAGGCCCATCTGGTTGGGGTGTCGCTGGGTGGCAAGGTGGTGACCGAGTTTATGGCCTTGTATCCAGAGCGGGTTCTGTCGGCCAGTATCGCTTCGGGCTCGCTCTCCCGCATTCCCGACAGGAGTTCGGTTTCAGCTTCCGTTGTAAAAATCTACAACGATACTGTTTTTGCCTATAACACCAGAAAGGTGCTCAAGAATGACTCCATTGGCATGGCTTCCCTCAAGGAGGATTGGAAGAAAGCCATGAAACAAATCAGCGGCAAGCATTACAGTCGCATAAAGAAAGAATTGAACACGATGATAGACGATTGGCCGGCCTGGCAATGGACGCATCCGGAGGTGGATGCGTTGATGGGCGATCAGGCTGACAGCCTGTTGTCTCGTCAACAGACGCAGCCTCCCATCTTATTGATGATATCTCAGTTTGATTTTACCGAAAACAAGAAAGCCATGATCCGGATGGGTACCATTTGCCCGAAAGCTCGTATTCAGACGCTTTCAGACGTAGGTCATTTTTCCGTGATGGAAGACCCTTCCAATTTTTACAAGCGTGTACTTGCATTTATTGAACGTTAAAATAGTTCATTTTTTAACATAGCCAAGTAACTTTCAGCCCTTTTTGAAGTCTAAGAGTCGTTAACCGATGAAAATTAGCCACTGCCCTTGGATAACGTTTTTTTGAATTGAAATGACTGATATTTGCAGCTTGAACAAACAGCCATGATTCAAGAATTATACAATAAAAGGAACGAGAGTTCGCTTTGGAAGAAACTAATCACCGTTTTCCTCCATAGCATTTTGTGGTTGGCTTACTTTTCGCTTCCATTTGTGTTTATGCCCAGAATCGGGCCTGGCTTGGGCGGCGGTTTTTTTGATCATATTCCCACCCCGCTGATCGTCAACAATATTTTCATGATCATTGCTTTTTATGTGAACTCGTTGGTATTGATGCCAGAGTTTTTCAATAAAAAGCGGTGGGGTTTGTACATTCTCTTCACCTGCCTTTTTGCCTTCGGTACGGCTTTTGTCTATGATGTTGCTCGGGAAATCGAAAGCATACTGGGTATGCGTTCGTATTATGGTCCACCTATGGGAGGCATGGAAGGAAACGGTCCACCTATGGGCAACATGTCCAGACCAAGAGGCATGTTTGAGTTCAGACGATTCTCTTTCTTGTACACGTTCATCATGGTTTGGTCTATCAGTATGGTGTATTTCCTGATAACCCAACTCCAACGTTCCAAGCGCCATGCCGAGGCGGTTATTGCCAACGCTCTCCAGTCGGAACTCTCTTTTCTGAAAGCTCAAATCAACCCGCATTTTTTGTTCAATACGCTGAACAACATTTATGCGCTGTCGTTGAAGAAAACGGATGACGCACCCAAGGCCATCATGAAATTATCCAACCTGATGCGCCAACTGACCAACGATACGTCGGTAGATTATGTGCCTTTCGAGGATGAAGAACGTTTCATCCGTGACTACATTGAACTTCAGCAAATGAGGCTCAGTGGTAAAACAACCGTGAATTATGGCGTAGAAGGTTCATACCAGCAACTGCGCATTGCTGCCAGGTTGTTGATTCCTTTTATTGACAATGCCTTTAAATACGGGGTAAGCAATCACACGGCAAGTTCCATTGACATCCATTTTTCCTTTAAAGACAATTGGATGACGTTTGACATAACCAACGCCATTCACTCGAACAAGGCGGATGTTATGCATACGTCTTCCGGCATGGGATTGGTCAATGTCTCCCGACGTCTGGACCTGTTGTATAAAAACAAGTATCATTTAAAACAAACGAAAACCGATACACAATTTAGTATTCACCTGGAAATTGACCTGTCATGATGACCTGTATTGCCGTTGATGATGAACCTCTGGCCATCGATCTGATGGAGACCTACATCTCACAGGTGCCCGGACTGGAATTGAAGGGAACCTTTACCGATGCCATTTCGGCCTGGGGTTATTTGCAGCGGAACCCCGTTGACTTGGTATTTCTGGACATTCAAATGCCTGACATATCGGGCATCCAACTGGCCCGGTCGCTGAACCGCCGGTCACCCTTGATTATTTTCACCTCGGCTTTCAGTAAATACGCGGTGGAAGGATTCAATGTGGATGCGGTGGATTACCTGTTGAAACCGTTTGAATTCAGTCGTTTTCAGGATGCGGTAAAAAAAGCAAAGGAATTCAAGGAAATGTATCAGGCCAGCGGTACCGGTGAAGATCAAGCCATTTTTGTAAAATCAGATTATCAAAATGTACGGATTGCCACCAAGGATATCCTGTACATTGAGGGATTTGACGATTACATCCGCATCCACCTGGATGCCGGGAAAAGCATCAGTACGCTGATGAGCCTGAAAAGCATCCTGGAGAAATTACCTGAACAAGATTTCATCCGCATCCACCGTTCGTACATCGTTCCGGTTAAAAAAATACAACGCATTCATAACCAAATGATTCAGCTTGAAAACAAAGAATTACCCATTGGTAAATCATATGTAGAATACATCAAATCTTTATTAAAATAATCGTATGCGCACACAGTTAACCATTGCCTTACTGGCATTTACATTCGTTGCAGCAGCCGCGCCCAAGCAGCTGCAGTATAAAACAGACGTTGTTGTTGACGGGCAGTATGCCGAATGGGCCTACCCGCTGCCGAATACCAACAAGCTAACAGGCATCAATTATGATATTGCCAACGACAACAAGAATCTCTACGTTTTTGTCCGTTGTACCAACTCGATGATGCAAAACCAGATCGTTTCGAGTGGTTTTGAGATTTGGATCAACGTCAATGGCAAAAAGAAAAAAGTGACGGGTATTACCTACCCGGTTCCCGTTGAAAAGGACACAACTACTACCAGAACTGATTCAATGCCTGGATTCCCCGGCGGTGGTGGTTTCCCCGGTGGCGGTGGATTTGATATGGGTGGTTTCGGAGGTGGTGGCTTCGCAGGTGGTGGTATGGGCGGTGGCCGTCCCGCCGGTGGTGGCCGTCCAGCCGGTGCTGGTGCTCGTACCGGTGGCGGCAGAGGAGGTTTTGGTAACTTCTCCCTGGGAACCAACAACGAATTTGTCGTCTCCAGAGACATGATTTTAAAAGGATTCCTGATTGCCAACGGCCGACAACCTGCCAAGTCGACTGAAATCAAGACAGCCCTCACCTTGGACCCCGAAGGATTCATGATGTATGAACTGGCCATTCCTTTTAATACCTTCTTTAAAGAATCCCTTGACCCGGTTGACGATGCAAAATTGAAAATTGCCGTTGGTTTTGTCATCAAAAAACAAGTGCTTGACGAGCAAACCAACACCATGATGCGCAGCATGAGAAGCATGGGCGCCATGTATGGTGGTGGTATGGGCGGTATGGGCGGTATGGGCGGCGGCATGAACACGCTCAACGCAGAAAAGAAATTCTGGGTAGTAGCCAAGCCAACCATCAAACAATAACCATTACCACTTGTATATATTTGTGGGTGCAAGCAAGGGTGTTCAAACGGAATTCGCTACTTTTGCAGTAATTACGCTGTCAACAACCAACGATGACCGGAACTGCTCCCTTGCCTGCTTCTCCCACAGCATCCAACGACAAAGCCAATCGATTGGGCCGGGAGCCCATCGGAAAATTACTGCTTGAGTATTCGCTGCCTGCCATCATCGGTATGGCAGCTTCTTCTTTATATAACGTCATTGACAGGGCCTTCATCGGTAACGGCGTTGGTCCTATGGCCATAGCTGGTTTGGGCCTGACGTTGCCCCTCATGTCCCTTACGGTGGCATTCGGTGCCATGATAGGCTCAGGGGCATCAACCATGGTATCCATTCGTTTGGGTCAGCAGCGAAAAGCTGACGCCACACATATTTTGGGCAATACCCTCCTGTTGAACTTCCTGTTTGGAATTGGCATTACGGTGCTGGGGCTCACTTTCCTTGACCCAATGTTGAAGGCTTTCGGTGCCAGCCCTGAAACACTGCCCTATGCCAGGGAATTTATGCAGATCATCCTGGTGGCCAACTTGTTCAACCACAACTTTATCGGCTTGAACAATGTGATGAGGGCTTCCGGCTATCCCCAAAAAGCCATGTTATCCACCCTGCTTACAGTGGGTATCAACATTTGCCTGGCGCCCTTGTTTATTTTTGTCTTCCATTGGGGAATCCGTGGTGCGGCACTTGCCACGGCGTGCGCCCAGTTTGTGGGTTTTTGCTGGGTCATGTTGCATTTTAGCGACAAGAATCACTACCTGCATTTTCAAAAGGGCTACTTCAAACTGGACAAGCGCATTGTGGGTGATATTCTGTCCATTGGCCTTTCTCCTTTCTTCATAAACCTGTGCGCCAGCCTGGTGGCCCTAATCATCAACAAAAGTTTGGTTGGTTACGGGGGCGACCTATACATAGGCGCCTATGGCATCGTGGGAAGCGTGGCCATGTTGTTCATCATGGTTGTATTGGGCTTGAACCTGGGGATGCAACCCATTGCCGGTTTCAATTTTGGTGCCAAGCAATACAATCGAGTCATGAGTGTGTATAGACGGGCGTTGATTGTTGGTAGTTGCATCACAATCGTCGGTTTCCTGGCCGCCCAATTGTTTCCCGGCGCCATTGTTTCCATCTTCACGAACGACCCTGAACTGCTGTCCATCAGCAAGAAGGCCATTCAGATCATTTTCTTTTCTTTTCCCATTGTGGGCTTCCAGGTGGTCACAACCAACTTCTTCCAGTCCATTGGTAAAGCCAAACTGGCCATCCTGCTCAGTTTATCCCGCCAGCTGATTTTTCTACTGCCGGCGCTGTTTATCCTGCCACCCTTGTTTGGTGTCGATGGGGTTTGGATGGCATTGCCTACAGGCGATACACTGGCCAGTCTGGTCACCTTGCTTGTTATTTTGTCGCAACGGAAAAAGCTGTTTCCTGCCGATGCTTAAAAAGGATGGCATCCTTTTTTAAGGGATGGCATCCTTTTTATAGAGATGGAATCCTTTTTATAGAGATGGAATCCTTTTTTAGCGTAAAACCTCCCAGGTGTAGGCGTTTCCTTTTCCGGAACGGTTTCTAAGTTTCAGGTACAGCTTGACTACCGGAATCAATACATCATACACCGGCAGTAAGAGAATGGAAGAAGATGTTTCCAATTGTGAAGCGGCTTTGTTGACAACGACCCCTTGTACGACGAAACGCGTGAGCAGGAGTACCCCGGCTACAATCAACCAGGCATAATAGCCCTTTATCAAGGTTATAGCCAACAAGAAAGCCATCAATACATATACCAGAAAACGGGACAATCCTTCCAACAGTAACAAGAATCGGACACCTGGTTTGTAGAGACCGGATGTGGTCAAATGATTCAATAATTCATTCTTCCAGGCAGACCAGGTGGTTTCCTGATCCTGGCGGACAAAACTTTCCGGTTTTAATTCCACGCGAACATTGGTGGGGGTAGCCATTTCGCGGATCAACAAATCGTCTGCTCCCGACTGGAGGAACAAATGGCTGGAAAACCCTTTTTGGCTGAAAAAGAGTTCTTTCCTGAATGCCATATTCGATGGATGTGCACGGTATGCATGCCGTTTCAGGGCAAACCCCAGGTATTGCATCACCGAAAACAGCGCATCGTATGAGACCAGACTGTTCCAAAAACCTTTCTCTTGACGATTGAACGCGTAACCCAATATGATGCCAGTTTCTTTGTCCACCTGCCTCATCATGGACGACAGCCATTTGTTGCCGGCAGGAACCGCATTTGGATCGATGAAAATCACGAAGTCATGTTTTGCTGCCTTGATGCCTATGGTCATGGCCATTTTTCGAAAGCTTACGTTACGGATGCCGTCGGGGACAAACGTGTGGTAAAAATTCGGGTACGACTCAAAGCGTTGAAGCACATCTTCGGTATCGTCGGTTGAAGCGCTGTTCACAACAACCACTTGATATTCCGGATAATCTTGATTGAGAAGGGAAGAAAGATTGGTTGTTAGGGCAGGTGCATTGTCGTGTGAACAAACAATGACACTGACACCCGGTTTGGAATCTTCGGTTGCTACCGTAGGGGCGTTGAGTTGTCGTTTGCTTTCCCGAAACACACCTCCCGGAAAACGGGTATAAAACCAGACCTGTATACCCACAACTACCAGCAAGGCCGCTGTTGGCCAAAGCACCCAAGGGTCATACTCAAACCAATTCAGCACCAATTCTTCCATAGAATATCGTTGTTATTGAATGTCTTCCGAAAAAACAGCCTGAGGCAATCGACGTTGATTGTACTGCGAAGCCATGACTTCTCCGTATGCTCCGGCCGAACGAATGGCCAGAATATCGCCACGTTTCGCCTGATTCAAGGGCACATCCTTGCCGAACACATCGCTCGATTCACAGATGGGCCCTACCACATCGTATTTGCACACCGGTTCATCCGACGAACAGTTCTCTATCTTGTGATAGGCCTGATACAAAGCCGGACGGATGAGTTCGGTGAATCCTGCATCCACAACGGCGAAACTCTTCTTCTGTCCTTCCTTGATGTACAGGACCTTTGTTATCAGACTGCCGCATTGGGCAACTACAGATCGGCCCGGCTCAATGTGCAACACCTGACCGTCACGTAGCCTGAGCATTTTAATGAAGGTGGTAAGGTACTCCTCAAAGTTGGGCATCGAATGGCTGTTCGGATTGTGGTAATCAATACCCAACCCACCGCCTACATTGATGTGTGGGAGGCGGATGTTGCGGTGTTCCAATTGATCCTGCAACTCATTCAAACGATTGCACAAACCAGCAAAGTTGTTCATCTCCAGAATCTGGGAACCGATGTGGAAATGCAAACCGATGAGGTTGATGGAAGGGCAAGCCAGTGCGGTGTCGATGACCTTATCCACGTCACACAGGGCAATGCCGAATTTGTTTTCTTCCTTGCCCGTGGCGATGTAGTGATGTGTGTCGGCTTCCACATTGGGATTGATGCGCAGGGCCACTTGTGCCACTTTTCCCTTGGCGGCGGCCAATTCGTTGATAACCTCCAGTTCGGGGATGGACTCAACGTTGAAACAAAAGATGTTGTAGTCGAGTGCCAGATTGATCTCCCAATCGGCCTTTCCCACTCCGGCAAACACAATCTTAGAGGCGGGAAATCCGGCTTTAACAGCCGCCTTGATTTCACCACCACTCACACAGTCAGCACCTAATCCATAACCACGGATGATACTGAGCACGCGCTGGTTGGCGTTGGCTTTCAGCGCGTAGTGTACTTCAACCTTGTTGGCTGAAGCTACTTGGGTTAGCGTTTCCAACGTTTGACGCAATACGTTGGTATCGTAGTAGTAAAAGGGTGTCTCAAACGCAGAGAATGCCTTCAAGGGAAATTGACCTTTGTTATCCATATACAATCTTGAAAATCATTTACTTATTGAAAAGGTTATCGCTCAGTGCCTGAAGCGCCTTGACCTTGTCGGATGCCTTCACCAGCATGGAAATGTTGTAGTTGCTGCCACCGTATGAAATCATTCGTACAGGTATGTCCTTCATGGCTGAAACCACCCTAGATTCGAAGCCTACGTTTTCCCATTCCAAATCGCCCACCACACAGATGATAACCATGTTTTCATCAACGGTAACCGTTCCGAATTTCTTGAGTTCGTCCAGAATATCTTGCAGGTGTTTGTTGTTGTCTATGGAAAGAGATACGCCCACTTCCGAGGTACAAACCATGTCGATGGGTGTCTGGTAGCTTTCGAAAATCTCGAACACCTTGCGTAGGAAGCCATAGGCGAGCAGCATGCGGCCGGACTTGATTTTTATGGCGGTGATGTTGTCTTTGGCGGCAACAGCTTTGATCTTTCCTTTTTCGGTCTTGTTGGAAATCATGGTACCAAAGGCTTCAGGTTGCATGGTATTCAGCAAACGTACTGGAATATTGGCCATTTTGGCAGGCAAGATACAGGTGGGATGCAGAATCTTGGCACCGAAATAGGCCAACTCGGCGGCTTCTTCAAAGTGCAGGTGAGACACCGGGGTGGTTTTGGTGACAAACCGGGGGTCATTGTTGTGCATGCCGTCTATGTCCGTCCAAATTTGGATTTCTGTTGCATTGACGGCTGCACCGATCAGGGAAGCGGAATAGTCGCTGCCACCGCGTTGCAGGTTGTCTATTTCTCCATAAGCGTTCAAACAGATGAAGCCCTGGGTGATGAACAAATCGATGTCTTTATTAGCGGCCAGTTGTTTGTTCAGGTTCTCACGGATATAATCGGTATCGGGTTCACCGTTCTTGTCCACGCGCATGAATTCCAGGGCGGGCAGTAAGACGGCCGAAACACCTTGTTCCTGCAAGTAGTAGGTAAACATGGTGGTGGACAGGATTTCACCCTGGGCCAACACCACTTTTTCTTCAAACAGGGTAAACAGGTTTTTGGAAAAACTGCGCAGGTAGTCGAAACGTTCTTTCAGAAAAGCACCTACCACTTGCTTGGTTTCTGCTTTCTGATACAATTCATCAATGACGGCATTGTACTTGGAAACCAACTTGCTGATGGTTTCGTTGGCGGCTTCTGTGTTGCGTTTATACAGATAGTCCGAGATTTCCACCAGGGTGTTGGTGGTACCGGACATTGCCGAAAGCACGACAATTTTTTCCTTTCCATCAAGAATGAGGTTGGAGACTTCTTTCATACGCTGGGCAGATCCGACTGAGGTACCGCCAAACTTTAGGACTTTCATGTTTTTGTATTTTAATGTATTCTATCTACGCTTGTATCAACCGGTTGTTCTCGCATTTCAACACCCTTCCCGGAAAAGACTGCACAAAACTCATGTTGTGCGTGCTCATCAATACAGTGGTGCCGTTTTCTTGTATGCGGTGCAACAAACCCACGATCTCACTGCCTGTTTCGGGGTCGAGGTTGCCGGTGGGTTCGTCTGCCAAAATAATATCCGGGAAATTGAGCAAAGCCCTGGCCATGACAATGCGTTGTTGTTCGCCTCCGGACAATTCGTGGGGCATCTTATATCCCTTATTGGGCATGCCTACTTGTTCCAGGACTTCATTGATGCGGTCCAGGATGGCATCGTTTTCTTTCCAACCGGTGGAACGGAGTACAAAAGCGAGGTTTTCTTGTACGTTACGGTCAGTGAGGAGTTGGAAATCTTGAAACACGATACCCAGTTTGCGACGGAGAGCGGGGATATTTCGGCTTTTGAGTGTAGTCAAATCAACGTTGAGTACCTTGGCCTCTCCTTCTGAAACAGGAACTTCGGCATAAATGGTTTTCAACAGGCTGCTTTTTCCGGAACCCACTTTCCCGATAATATATACAAACTCGCCCTTCTTTACCTGAAGGTCTACATGCTGGAGTACCACGAATTCATCGTGGCAGATTTCTACCTCGTGGTAATCGATCAACAACTCTTCGTCCATGGGTCTATTGTTTTTATTTGTGCCTTTTCTTCAATTCTCTTCCCAGGTCTTCCAGACGGTAACCCTTGGCTGTCAGGAGCACCATCAGGTGGTACACCAAATCGGAGGCTTCGTACAGGAAGCCTTCTTCGGTGCCGTTGGTAGCTTCGATGACGGTTTCCACCGCTTCTTCTCCTACTTTCTGTGCCATACGGTTGATGCCACTGGTAAACAGGGACGTGGTGTAGGATTTTTCGGGCATTTCCTGATGACGCTTGTCGATGAAGTCTTGCAGGTAACGCAGGAATTCAAAGTCGCCCATTTGGTTGGCATCGTTGAAGCAGGTATCCCAGCCTTTGTGACAAACGGGTCCTGTGGGATGTGCCTGGATGAGCAGGGTATCGTGGTCGCAGTCTTCAGCGATGGATACAACTTCCAGGAAGTTGCCGCTTTCTTCGCCTTTGGTCCACAAGCGGTTCTTGGTTCGACTGAAAAAAGTCACCTTGCCCAATTCCTGGGTTTTGGCCAGGGCTTCTTCATTCATAAAGCCCAACATCAATACTTTCTGTGTTTCGGCATCCTGCACGATGGCGGGAACCAAGCCTCCCAGTTTGCTGTAATCAAGTGTCACGTCTATCT
>CAYPLF010000045.1:0-20004 GCA_964411555.1 uncultured Bacteroidales bacterium
CTACGACCCTCTGATTAACAGTCAGATGCTCTAACCGACTGAGCTACTGAAGAATGTTACATTTCTTAACCAAAAAATGCGCTGCAAAAGTACAGGTATTTATCGAATAATGCAATATCTTTGTCGAAAAAAAGAACATGTACAAGATACTAGGGATGGGCAATGCATTGACCGATGTGCTGGTTCAGTTGCCATCAGACGATTTGCTGATTGAACTGGGTTTGCCGAGGGGAAGCATGCAACTCATTGACAAAACCGTTTTTGATACATTGCAAACCCGCATTCAGGATTTGCCGAAGCAACTTGCCTGCGGTGGATCGGCAGCAAACACCATGACAGGTGTTTCCAAAATGGGCATACAATCGGGTTTTGTCGGCAAGGTTCATCCCGATCCGGTGGGTAGCCATTATCGGAACGACCTCCTGAATCACGGGGTAGAGCCCCATATGCTCGAAGACGGACAATCATCCGGTCAGTGCCTGGTGTTTATTTCTCCCGACGGGCAGCGCACCTTTGCCACTTTTCTTGGAGCCGCCGCTGCGTTGAGGGCTCATGAGATTGAACCATCCCTGTTTGACGGGTACGATCTGTTTTACATTGAGGGGTATCTGGTCCAAAATCACGAATTGATTCAAGCGGCCATTGTTCATGCCAAAACGGCCGGTTTGCGGGTGGCACTCGATTTGGCCAGTTACAATGTGGTGGAAGACAACAAGGACTTCCTCTGCTCGCTCATTGAAACCCATGTTGACCTGGTTTTTGCCAATGAAGAAGAAGCGATGGCGTTAACTGGAATGGAGCCGTCAAAGGCATTGGCCTGGATAGCCGAACGGGTTGATATTGCCATTGTAAAACTGGGTGAAAAGGGAGCCATGGCCTGCAGCGGCAATGAAACGGTAGGAGTGCCTGCTGTTAAGGCAACATGCGTGGACACGACAGGAGCCGGTGATTTATTTGCGGCCGGATTCCTGTTTGGATTGGCTTCCGGCAAATCCTTGACAGACTGCCTCCGATATGGCACAATCGCTGCCGGAAAAGTTGTCGAATACATTGGTCCAAAATTGGACCAGGCCGGCTGGGATGCCGTTTTGAGTCACTACTAATTTAATTGCAACCGCTCATGCAACCAGCCTGTTTATTTCGTCCTCTCAGACCGTTGATTTTTTCAGCCGTACTTATATTAGGTCCCGTCAGTACCCTTACGGCGCAAAAAAGTTTTGAAGTGTCCAAGCAGTGGGATATCCTGCACATGTTGTACAGGGAACTTGATCAACTGTACGTTGATAGCGTTTCGCCCGAAAAAGTATTGGGTAATGCCATCAACGGCATGATGTCCAGCTTCGACCCTTACACGAACTACATACCCGAGTCCCAAACAAGCGAACTGAAGTTTATGACCACAGGCGAATACGGAGGAGTGGGAGCCGTGATCAGCCCGCGTGGAGGGGAAGTCATCATTCTGGAATTATATGAAAATATGCCGGCACAACGAGCCGGGTTTAAACCGGGTGATGTACTGCTTGAAATTGATAACATCAAGATTGAATCCGGTTCCAGCCAACAAGCCAGTGATTTATTAAAAGGCGAACCTGGCACGGAGTTGACCATAGTGGCGAAAAGGGAGGGAGTGAACAAACCCATCAAACGCAAATTCTTTCGCGAGCGCATTTTAATCAATCAAGTGGCCTACCATGGCATGGTTGATACTGAAGTGGGATACATCAACCTGAACGGTTTTACCGACAAAGCTACCCAGGAGGTACAACGAGCTTTGTTGGAATTGAAAAATAAGGGGGCTAAAAAGTTGGTACTCGACTTGAGGGGAAATGGCGGTGGTCTGCTGGATGAGGCTGTCTCCATCTGTAACCTGTTTGTTCCCAAGGGTCGAGAAATTGTGAGCACAAAAGGGAAATTACGTCAATGGGACCAAACATACAAAACAACCAAAGAGCCTATCGATACTGTTATGCCCTTGGTGGTTTTGGCCAACAGCGGATCGGCCTCTTCGTCGGAAATTGTGTGCGGCGCCCTTCAAGACCTGGACAGAGCCGTAATTTTAGGAACCCGCACGTTTGGAAAAGGATTGGTGCAAACCACCCGCAGCATTCCATACAATGGCATGGTGAAACTGACCACGGCAAAGTATTACATTCCGAGCGGCCGTTGCATCCAGGCCATCAACTATTCGGAACGAAATCCGGATGGGAGTGTGGGCCGGATTCCAGACAGCCTGATGCATACCTTCTATACAAAGGCCGGTCGTCCGGTACGTGACGGAGGGGGCATACTACCCGATTTTGAATGTAAAGACAGAGAGGGAACCTCGTTCATCTATGCTCTTATTGATAGCATGTATTTCTTTGATTTTGCCAACCGTTACGCTAGGAACCACGAAAGCATTCCTCCTGTTGAGTCGTTTGCCTTATCAGACAAGGATTTTTCAGATTTCCTCCAGTATATAAAGGAACGTGGTTTTTCTTATGAGAGAGACAGTCAGAAAGGTCTTACGCGGCTCAAGCGTATGCTGGAAGAGGATCAACTGGCTGAACACGTTAAGGAAGAACTGAGAGCCTTGGAGTCAAAATTGGCCAATGCCGACATAGAGACCGATATGGCCTCCAATAAATCGGATGTGGAATTGATGCTGAGTACCGAAATTGTCAGTCGATATTACTATCAATCAGGCGAGTTGCAGCAATCACTCAAAACTGATCGATGCTTGAAAGAAGCGATCAATGTACTCAATAATGAGGAGTTGTATAAAAAGACGCTGAGAATAAACTGAACAGCACGAATGATAGAGCTTTAGTCGTTGAAAAAAGTGATATTTTTGCCAAAAATCTTGCTAAAAAGGTTTTGTCAATCGAAAAAAGGATTCTATCTTTGCACCCGCTTTCCGGATGAACATCAAAGGATGTCCTACGGGTGCATGAGGAAGGCCCATTCGTCTATCGGTTAGGACGCAAGATTTTCATTCTTGAAAGAGGGGTTCGATTCCCCTATGGGCTACAAAAAAGCTATTGAACAAAAATAAACGATATTAAAAATGGCCAATCATCAATCATCACTGAAAAGGATTCGTCAGACACAAACCAAGCGTTTGCACAACCGTTACTATGCGAAGACCACCAGAAACGCCGTCCGTGACCTGCGTGCCACGACCGACAAGGAAGCTGCAGAAAGCATGCTACCCAAGGTATCTTCCATGTTGGACAGGTTGGCCAACAAGAACGTCATCCACAAGAACAAGGCCGGTAACTTGAAATCCAAGTTGGCCAAAGCAGTCAGCAAGCTCTAATAGCCTGACCCCTTGAACGTAAAACGAAGGGTGCCCCGATTTCGAGGCACCCTTTTCGTCGTTATGGGATTCCATCTCCCCAAAAGGGATGCCATCCTTTTTGAGGAGATGGAATCCTTTTTTATGGGATGGCATCCCTTTAAAAAGGATGGCATCCCATATTGGTAATAACTAATAAAAATCGTATAATTGCATTTCTTTTTTTACTAGCAAAATACAACCATAAACCTAAATATGGTTACTTCAAATACATAAACAGGTGGTGTCTATTTACACATCTGACCAAAAAAACCAAAAAAAGATGAAAATAGCGATTGACTGTGATGATGCTGCGATTGAACTGAAACACACACTGGTGGATCATCTGAAAAAAGCCGGAGTCGAAATTGTCGATCTGGATTACTCAAGCAGCAAACAAAATGCCTTTTACCCCGAAATAGGATACAACCTAGCGCTGAAAATACAGGATGGTACGTTTGACAGAGGCATCCTGATCTGTGGAACGGGATTGGGTATGGCCATGATTGCCAATAAAGTAGAAACCGTATTTGCCGGAGTATGCCATGACGTCTTTTCCGCAGAACGGCTCAGAAAAAGCAACGATGCCCAGGTATTGACCATGGGAGCACGTGTCATTGGACCGGAACTAGCCAAGACCATAGTGGATGCCTGGTTAAAATCGGAATTCCTCGGTGGCGGTTCGCAGCCAAAAGTGGATCAAATGAGGGAACTGGAAAAACGTTCGTTTCACCCCGAACAGTAAAGCGCCAATCAGTCATAAAAAACCAACAATAACCTTTTCATACCATGCAGAAAATTATCAATGACCCCAGCAACGTGGTCGATGAGATGCTTCAAGGATTTATCACAGCACACGCCGATTTGGTAGCTACCACCGAAAACGAACGCGTGCTGAAATACAAAAACGCACCCGTAGAAAACAAAGTAGGCATCGTAACCGGAGGAGGTTCCGGTCATAAACCCGCCTTTATCGGCTACATAGGCCGAAACATGGTGGATGCCGTTGCCGTTGGCGAATTGTTTTCATCACCCCCCGCCCAAATGTTCTACGACGCCATAAAAGCGGCCGATGCAGGAAAAGGTGTGGCCATATTATACGGAAACTATGCCGGAGACAACATGAACGTGGCCATGGCCATGGAATTGGCAGAAGAAGAAGGCATCAAAGTAGGCAAAGTAGTGGCCAATGATGACGTACCTTCAGCACCCAGTTCTGCTCCCCAAAAAAGACGCGGCGTGGCCGGAGAAATCCTCATGTGGAAAATCGGAGGCGCAAAAGCCTCGATGGGCGGTAGCCTGAAAGACGTATTGGCCGTGGCACAAAAAGCCATCAACAATACCCGGAGCATGGGCGTTGGCCTTAGCCCCTGCGCCATCCCTGAAGTGGGACACCCCAACTTCACCATCGAACCCGGAACCATGGAAGTGGGCATTGGCCATCACGGAGAACCCGGCATCGAAGTGACCGCCTTGGAGTCAGCCGCGCAAATTGCCGCGCGCATGTGCGACGTTGTCCTTCCCGATCTTCCCTTCAGCAAAAACGACGAAGTGGTTGTTTTGATTTCAGGCCTGGGTTCAACACCCGTTCTCGAACTGTACATTCTGTTCAATGAAGTTCAAAAAATCATGGACAGCAAGGGCATCAAGGTGCATAAGGCTTTGGTGGGTAACTATTTTACCTCCCTGGAAATGGCAGGTGCCACCTTATCCGTCATGAAACTCGATGATGAACTCAAAGCCTGTTTTGACTACGAAGCTGAATCAATAGCCCTTCGTCAATTCGGCGCAAGCAACTAAACACACAACAGACATGGAAACGTTTTCACAAGCAGCAGGCAGCGTCATCGTTGACAAACTGATACTGGCCATACAAGAAAAAAAACAATACTTGAGCGATATCGATGGCGCCATTGGCGATGGCGACCACGGCATCAACATGAACAAGGGCTTTACCCTGTGCAGGGAAGCCCTCGACAAAGAACCCGGCGGATTTTCCTACGGATTGCAGACACTGGGAAAAATCCTGATGTTGAAGATAGGTGGCTCCATGGGCCCCCTCTACGGAAAATTCTTTATTGCACTCGGCAAATCGCTGGATGGTAAAGACACGCTGACTGCCGATGATTTCGGTGCAGCACTGAAGGCCGCGCTGGAGGGTATTCGTACCGTATCCCAGGCCGAAGTAGGCGACAAAACCCTGATGGACGTACTGATTCCAGCTGTGGCTGCCTATGAAAAAACCCTGACAGAAACACAAAACTTTACCACAGCCCTCGATGCCATGAGCAAGGCCGCCATTGAAGGCCGCGACAGCACCGTGGACATGGTGGCAAAAATTGGCCGCTCCAGCCGCTTAGGCGAACGCTCACGTGGCGTAATGGATGCCGGTTCAGCTTCGTGCTGCCTGATTCTGGAAACCATGGCAACCTCCATTAAGGAGCTTTTGTAAAACACCTACGACCTTAGACCTTAATACCTTGAAACCATGTTAATTATTTTATTGCTAGTTGCCATTGTTTTTATTGTCGTGACGACAACCAGATTCAAATTGCACCCGTTCTTGGCCCTACTGTTGGCTGCCATCGGTTACGGCTTGTTATCCGGTATGCCGTTGGCAGACATCATCAAGTCGGTTAACAGCGGGTTTGGAAATACCGTTGGCTATATTGGTATTGTCATTATTGCCGGTTGTATCATCGGAACCTTCCTTGAAGAATCCGGCGGTGCCTATGTGATGGCCAAAAGCATCCTGAAACTGGTTGGTGAAAAGAACGTGCCGCTGGCCATGTCCATACTAGGTTTTGTTGTTTCCATTCCGGTTTTTGCCGATTCGGGTTATGTCATCCTAACGCCACTCAACAGAGCCCTGTCGAAAAAGGCCAAGATTTCATTAGCAGGACCCGCCATTGCTTTGGGCTTGGGACTGACCATCACACACTGTTTGGTACCACCAACACCAGGACCCATAGCCGCTGCCGGTATTATTGGTGCCGATTTGGGGCTTGTCATTTTGATTGGATTAATTGTGGGCCTGGTGGCACTTGTTCCTGCCTGGTTTTTTTCATCAAAAGTTGCTTCCCGTACGTTTATTGATCCGAATCCCGAAGAAAGTGACGACGATATTGTAGAGAAAGTAAAAAAAGCACCCTCTGCCCTCAAGTCATTTATACCCATACTTCTTCCCCTGTTGTTGATTGTGATGAAATCGGTCTCCGATTTTCCAACCAATCCTTTGGGAACGGGCATGGCAAAAACCATCTTTAGTTTTATTGGAGAACCAGTGGTTGCCTTATTGATTGGTATGTTTCTTTCATTCACCCTTCCCAAGAAATTTGACTTGGAAATGCTTTCAACCACGGGATGGGTAGGAAAATCATTGCTCTCAGCCGCCATCATCATCATGATTACAGCCGCCGGTGGTTCGTTCGGATTGATTTTGCGCGATTCAGGCATAGCCGACGTACTGGGAAGTTCGTTATCAAAACTAAATTTGGGTATATTTTTGCCGTTCTTAATTACAGCCGCATTAAAGAGTGCTCAGGGATCTTCAACGGTGGCCATCATTACCACCGCTTCCATTATTGCACCATTAACAGGCGTTTTGGGATTTGATACCCCGCTGGAATTGGCCTTGGCTGTCTCCTCACTGTGCGCAGGCGCCATGGTTGTTTCACACGTCAACGACAGCTTCTTCTGGGTGGTGACTCAAATGACGAAAATGAGCATCAAAACAGGTTACAAGCTGCACACGTTGGGAACCTTGATTTGCGGAGTAACATCCATGTTAACAATCTGGCTCATCTACATCATTTTCTGCTGAAAACTTGTTTAACGAATCAATTACACGCATACAATGAATAAAAAAGTCATTCTCAACATCGAATCGGTCTATACCGCCACTGCCTTTCAGATTGGTGCCGAAACGTTTGTTGCAGCCGGTTCGGAAACCAAACCGGAAGTCTATCTCTATAATCTCAGCACAGGAGCATCCAGCTTTGTGGAAGGTTGTCCCGGAGGCGTCATGAGCTTTGTGCCTGTCCCCGGAAACCCCGATTTGTTTTATTCCATCATGGGATTGTTTCCTCCCTTCCTTGGATTGGAAGCCGGTGTGTTTATGCACAACCGGGCAAGCGGGAAATGGGTGACCACCAAAGCCATGGAATTGCCTTTTGCCCACCGCTGCGATATCCTTCATCGGGACGGCAAGAATTACCTGTTTGCCGTTTCGTGCAGCAAGTTCAAGGAAAACCCTACTGATTGGACGCAAAACGGTGAGATTTACGTCATTCGCCTGGATGAAAAAGGGATGCCGCAAACGCCCGAATTGGTGGATAACAGCATCCTGAGAAATCACGGTATGTTGAAAACTACGGTAAACGGCGTGGAAACGCTGTGTGTTTCGGGTGCTGAAGGCATTTTCTACCTCGATCAACAAGCTGGCGACAAATGGAGCCTCAAGCCCCTCTTCGACAAGGAAGTCAGCGAATTCTGCTTCATTGATTTGGACGGTGACGGAAAGGAAGAGATGGTAACGATTGAGCCCTTCCATGGTGAAAATCTGAATGTGTATAAGCTGAACGGATCCAATTGGGAACAAAAATTCAATGCAAGCCTTTCGTTCGGTCATGGTTTGAGCTGCGGAATGTTCAACAACGAACCCGTGATTATGGTTGGCAACAGAAGAGGTTCCTTTACCCTGGATATGTTTAAAGCCACGAATGTGGACAAAGGCTTATTCACCCGCGAAGCCATGGAGGAAGAAGCCGGCCCCACCCAGACCTTGGTCTTCAAGGCCAACAACACCGACTACATCCTGAGTTCAAACCAGAAAAAGAACGAGGTCGCCATTTATTGGTAACTACGTTTAACATGCAGGCAGTTCCTGAGAGCAGGAATGGCCTTGCCGACACAAAAAATCTCGCAGATCAGGCTACTTCCGACATTCCAACAAGGGAATGATTGCTTTGGAAGGCGCTTGATCTGCGAGATTCGTTTATAGCCTAAGGGAGGTCTTATTTCCTTTTTACCACCACATTCGCCAATTTTTCCCAGTACTGGATGATGCCGCAGTGGTCATCTTCCTGCTTGCCATCGGCCTTGCAACCCTTCATGGCTTCCAGAATCTGGGTGGTCAAGGGAATGGGCGCATCAATTTCCAACGCTGCGTCGCGCACGTTCAGCAGGTCCTTGGTGTGCATCCGGATGGGTCCACCCGGTTTGAAATTGCGGTCGAGAATCATGGGCATCTTGGCATCCAGCACGGTGCTGCCGGCCAAACCACCGCGGATGGCTTGATACACCTTTTCGGTATCAACACCGGCCTTTGCAGCGAAGACCATGGCTTCTGAAACAGCAGCCAGGTGCATGGCAACCATGATTTGGTTGGCCAGTTTACAAATATTGCCGCTGCCGATTTCCCCAATCAGAATGGCGGAACCACCCATCGACAACAAAATGTCTTTGACCGATTCAAAGATGGCTTCCTTGCCCCCTGCCATGATGGACATCGTGCCATCTTTGGCTTTGGGTTCGCCACCGCTCACCGGAGCATCCAACATCTCCACGCCTTTTTCAGCGGCTGCCGCGTACATTTTCCGGGCAACGATAGGCGAAATGGAACTCATGTCGATGATGATGGTTCCGGGTTTTGCCCCTTCCAGAATGCCGTTTTTGCCGGCAATCACTTGTTCAACATGCGGTGAGTTGGGAAGCATGGTGATGATTACGTCGCAGGCTGCGCCAATCGCGGCGGGAGATGCCCCTTGCGTTGCCCCCAGAGAGACTAATTCCTTCACGGCCTCTGCATTGATGTCAAATACCGTCAGGGAAAACCCTGCTTTGAGAAGGTTCTTCCCCATCGGTTTTCCCATGACGCCCAAACCAATTAAACCAATTTTTTTGTCGAGATTGCTCATATAGTACGATTTAAAGTTGATACTTTTATGGTGTGTAAAAATAGGCTCGATTTTTAGTTCAACCAAATGTATTTGGGTAAAACTGTCAACAAACTCGATTTTCAACGCGTTATCATACCAACACGTATCAACCAGCCAATATATGAACATTCCTTCTTTGATAGTAACGGGACTTCTGGTGCTTTCTTTATTGGTGGCATGTGATCCTGCAACCGACGATTCAGCACAAAACATAGAAAACAACCCCATGGTAATGGATCAAGACAGCAATTGGTACCATACCGTTACCATCGGACGTCTTACCTTCATGGTGGAAAATCTAAGGACAACAACCTACAACGACGGAACAAAAATACCGGTGATAAGAGATAATCAAGCATGGGGATCAGCTACCGGACCGGCGTGTTGCCATTACAACCATAGTTCCTATTATGATTCCAACGGCATGATATACAATCACTATGCGTATGCTACCGGCAAACTGGCTCCCAACGGATGGCATGTGGCAACCAATGAAGAATGGGGCTATGTGGATTCTCTCTGTCGTACCAGGTATTCGCAAAACTACCTATATGCGTTGGTTTCTAAAACAGGTTGGGATTCTTCTGCTGTTGTCGGATCGCCCGGCAACGTGGTTGGCAGGACCAATGAAACTTCCCTTTCTATTACACCAATCGGTTATCGTGACCATCAAGGTTTTTTTCAATCGGCTGGAAAAGAAGCGTTATATTGGGGTGTACAAGACCCATTTAGCAGCAATTATGCCTTCGTTATTACATTTAGTTATTCCGCTACAGCCATGCGATTTAATTTCATCAACAAAAAATTGGGTTTCCCCGTGCGCTGTGTGAAAGATTAAAGCCAGAATCTTTCTGGTGAGGTGAGCAATGCGTATAGAATTAGTTGATTTTAGTCAACGCTAAAACATCCTCCGGCAATAAGACATTCCCCACATCGTCCTTCGGAGTTTGTTTTAGAAACAGCACAGGAACAACCGTGTAGTTTTTGGCAAACGGCAACAGGTTAACTTTGCGAAGGAGTTCAGCCGTCAGTCGTTTAGCGTCCTCTTGCGATGTCCATTTGCACTCTCCCACAAGCAGAAGCTTTTTGTCCAGCGATTCAGCCATCACATCAAACTCGACTTGTTCAGGTTTCTTATCCTTATTGATGACAGAACCCCACCAGCGTTTGGCCTTGCCATATACCACTCCGTTTACACGATTACCGGTAACAGCATCCCTGCACAACGTTTCCCATTGCATGCTCACATACTCAGAGAAATGGGCATTTAAAGCTTGTTCTATGGGTAGGCGGCGCCCAAGCTCGATGAACGAACGATTAGGGACGGCAAATCGATAGTAGAATGCCATAAACGGATCGGCAATCTTATAGAGACTCTTTTTTGCGTTCTTTTCATCAATACCGAATGGCACATCCTTTTCCAAGAACCCGAGATCAATGAGTTTCTTCAATGGTCGTGACAGATTCGTCGCAGGTTCATTGCAACGTGCAGCAATTTCAGAAAGACGTTGTGCACCCGCACCTATATATGACATAATGGTAGAAGTCTTGACAACATCGTTTATATCGTCCTGAAAGAGCTTTACGGGCTCTTCATAAAGCGCACCATGTACCGAAAGGATGGTGTGCCACATGGCATCATCCAGTGAAGACTTGTTTTCCCTCAATTCCCAATAGCGGGGCACACCTCCCCATACCGCATACTCTTCAACGGCAGTCATCGCATCGAGATTAATCGCTTCTTGAATATACGACAAGCTTATCGGCATTAGTTTCATGATCTCATCAGCACGGCCATAGAGCGGTGCTGAAGAATCAAGGAATATTCCATACATCATATGCTGTGATGAACCGCAAAGCACAAGATTGTACTTCAACTGCTTTTCATCAACCAATTTTTGCAGCACAGAAGGTAGTTCAGGAGATTGCTCCACCAGGTATGGAAACTCGTCCAAACATAGCGTAAAGCGTTTGTCCGTCCGATAATTAACAGCACGGAACATGGATTCCCAATCCGGATAGGTCAATGCATCGAAATCGGGAAGTGCCTGTGCGATTACTGCTGCAAGCAATGCTCTTTGATGCTGACTTTCTGAACGATCGGCCAGGAAATAGACATCATTTTCCGACAACACTCGTTTGATAAGTGTTGACTTCCCCAACCGTCTGCGGCCGTACAATACGACCAACGAGGATTTCTCTCGCTCAAGCGCCTCCTTAAGGCGGGCTGTTTCATCTATTCGATCTACGAACTTCATGCTTTTGATTTATTATGCATTACAAACATAATGCATATAATACATAATGCAAAATTCCAAACCATTTTTTTTATTTTCACAAAACTCATATTAACTAAGGAAAAGCAATGGTTCTCTAAGTTTCCAAATCAAAATTGGATTCATTTGCAAAAGTGCACCGGTTGCCTGCACAATTCTCATGGAGGTGCCTAAAAAACGAAGGAATACTTTTTTATAAAAAAATGTCCCGTATTTTACGCAATAAACGGGACAAATTAATTATCTTTGGTTGAAAAATAATGAATGAAAGTCTCTGATAAAATAGCGAATACCATTGACAGACTCCCTGTTGACTACATTTTCACCTATAGTGATTTTGATATAGAGGTGATTAGTAAAGCAGCGGTTGTGAAGGCTTTAAACCGAATGGCTGCTTCCGGCAAAATCAGCAAACTTTCTAAAGGTCGTTTCTATAAACCACGAAAAACCCAGTTTGGAGCACTTAAGCCAACAACTTACCAAATAGCCAAAGATTTTTTGGAACACAATGGTGAACTAGTTGGGTATATTTCCGGCTATTCTGCTTATAACAATTTAGGATTAACTACCCAGGTTCCTTCAACCCTGCACATCGGCACAAACAAATACCGCAGGGCTGTAAAACGGGGTATGTACACAATCTCTTTTATTGTTCAACCCAATAAAATAACCAAAAAGAACATCGAGTTACTGCGCATTTTAGATGCGATTCGGTTTATAAAAGAGATACCGGCCACAACACCGGATGAGGCTTGTGCGCGATTGATATCAATTGTGAGTCTATTGACCGAAGAGAAGAAGATGGCACTAGCTACCCTTGTATTAAAATACACACCCTATGTTCAGGCACTTTGCGGTGCCATTTTAGAAATGTCTGGCGCAGATAGCAGTACACTAATGAAGATCAGCAACTCAATTAATCCGGTTACTG
The DNA here is from genome assembly GCA_964411555.1 of uncultured Bacteroidales bacterium. Lineage (GTDB taxonomy): Bacteria > Bacteroidota > Bacteroidia > Bacteroidales > UBA1402 > UBA8389. The sequence continues at coordinate 12,463 of CAYPLF010000045.1, forward strand.
AATACAGTATACCTATCTCCGAAACGACGCTTCCTAATAAAAAGAAATGGAGGATTAAATGATATTACATACTGATAAAAAGCTGTTTACGGATGTGATACTGGCCACTGCAGAATATTTCTCCATCTTGCCCGCCTACATTGAAAAAGATTACTGGATAACGCATACACTTTCGTTGATGGCTCAAAGTAATGATGCTAGAAATCTAGTTTTCAAAGGAGGAACATCGTTATCAAAAGCCTACCGTTTGGTAAATCGATTTTCTGAAGATATTGATCTCGCTGTTATTAATTCATTATCGTTTACGGGAAATCAACTAAAAACACTGATAAAGAAGGTTGCCAAAGAAATGACGGACGGATTGCAGGAGGTTTCTGTCGATGGAATAACGAGCAAAGGCTCGCACTTCTATAAGGCTGTTTATGCCTACCCCGCTATTTTAGGACAGACATCTAAAACGGCAGTAAGCTCAGGAAATCTGTTGGTTGAAATAAATACATTTGCCAACCCATATCCTTTCGAAACGAAACAAATTAAAAGTTTTATCACCGATTTTTTGGAACAGACCAACAACCAGCATTTGATTTCCGAATACAGCATGAATCCATTTTCAATGTATGTGCTGGATAAACGACGAACAATGGTTGAAAAACTGATCTCATTAATCCGGTTTTCGTTTTCAGAAAATCCATCGTTTGCAATCACGTCCAAAATCCGTCATTTCTACGATCTCTATTTTCTGGCGAATGATGTTGAATGCTCGAACTACTTGCATTCGGCCGATTTTAATGCTGACTTTGCTGAATTGTATGCCCACGACCAACAAGTATTTAACGAACCTATTGGGTGGAAGAATAAACCTGTTGAACAATCGGTATTATTAACGGACTTCCCGTCGCTGTGGAATAAAATGAGTGAAACCTACCGCAACGAACTATCGCAATTGGCATTTTCAGCTATCCCCGATGAACAGGATGTTGCGCAAACCTTTCAAAAAATAATTAACTACCTGAAAGACAGCAAGTAGGTAATGTTTATTAAGAAATCAGAGTTTTAAAAGCACTTGGTAGAAACGGCGAAACTACAACCTATTCATACGATACACTTAAACGGATAAGCTCAATCAACATTGCTGGAAAAAATACCCAGACATATACCTACGATGATTCTCCATTTGGAAACCGCTGAAAGAAAATGCTATGAGGGGCTGTCGTACTACCAATTGGTGTCCCACAAAAAACCGCCGAAACGCATCCGGGTAATCAACGGGATAGAAGTAAGCAAGGATGAATTCCTTCAGCTGTTAAAAAATCGAATTGCTTCAACAGATATGAAAATAGTGAAACAGGGTGTCGAGCCATTCATAGTACATGGTGGGAGCCTTGAGATATGGTCAAACGACTATTTTTTGCAACTGGCTGAGATGATTCAAGTTGAAGATTAAAGTCAATTTTTAAACTCTCCATTACTATCTGAAAGCATAATTTCCTTTTAACACCTATTATCGTTCAGTACAGAGATTCTTTCCTTGGTATTATAATTGGTAGAAAATGAAAAAAATACTATTTATCTTGTCGATCTATAGCCTAATCTTTCAATTACAGGCTCAAACTATAAATATGGCAATTAGTCATAATCCATCAAAAGAACCAGTTTGTTATGTGGTTGATTTCTTACACATTGAAAGAGCGCAATTGTTATCAATCGGATTTCAACGTAAGGATATAAAAAGCACAAAAACAGAGGGCTCTACTATTATTGTAACAACAAGGCTTTTAGTCGTACTAGATGGCAAAATGTTGTTAAATAGAAAAGATAAAAAGGAAAAGCTATCAACTATCAAAAAAGAATGTATCGAGTCAATTGTGAAGATCAATAGAGAAAAAGCCATTGAGTTGTACGGGAAAAAGGGAAAGAATGGTGCTTTACAAATAAAAACAAGGAGTACATAGAGCAAAAAGAACCGTCGAATCAAGTTATAATGGTTTCGGTGAATTGGTCTCGACCAGCCGTTATATGCACAACGCGCAGCTGGTAACCACCACCAACACGTATCAGGGCACAACAAGTCAGTTACAAAGAATAGTTCGAAACGGTGAAACGACAGCCTACACGTATGATGCACTCACCGTATAAGCTCCATCAGCATAACAGGGAAGAACACGCAAACCTACACCTACGATGATTTTGACCGGGTAACCCAAGTTACAGAAACAGTTGGCACCAAGTCATTCACAACTAAAACGGAATACGATGCTCTCGGTCGTGAATGGAAACACGGTTATCCTTCCGGATATTATACGGTAAATCAGTACGATGCAAATGGGTTATTGACCAGCGTTAAAGACCCGAGTGGAGTTACCATTTGGGAACCACTGGAGGAAAATGCCAAGGGACAGTTGAAACGTGAAAATAGAGGTGGTCGTGAAACATCATTCGATTATGATAGCCATGGATTACCTAAGAGTATAAAATCTACTGGAATTATTGATCTTGAATACATATTCGATTCAAAGGGAAATCTTCAATCTCGTAAAGACATTCATAATGTCAATAACAAAATGATGGATTCCATGGCCTATGATAATCTAAATCGTCTAACCAGTTGGAATGTGTATTCAAATGGAACTCTTGTCAAAACAAATTCTCAAACCTACGATCTCACAACAGGTAACATTGCCTCTCGAACCGATTTAGACAATAATACGATGTATTATGGACTTAGAGGGCGACCTCACTCGCTCGACTCGATTAACGGTGTACCTGCTAATTTCCCATTGAGCAATTTATCAGTAACGTATACAGACTTCAACAAGATTAACACCCTTAACGAAGGAAGCAAATTGTACACGCTCACCTACGGCATCGATGACCAACGTCGGAAATCGGTCTACGCTGTGAATGGAGTCACAAAGCAAACGCGCTATTATTTGGGTGATTTCGAAGAAGAAATTGATGCTAATGGTAACATTCGTAAAATTCATTATCTTAGCGGCGGAGCGGTATTTATCAGCAACAACGGACAAGACAGCCTCTTGTTCGGTTACGCCGACTACCAGGGTTCTTTGATAGCATTGACAGACCAGAATGGTACCGTATTGGAGCGTTATGCGTACGACCCGTGGGGTCAACGTCGCGACACCTCAAACTGGGCGCTATCCGACACTCGTACTCGCTGGTTGCTGAACCGCGGTTATACGGGACACGAACACCTTGACGCCTTCGGAATTATCAACATGAACGGTCGTGTTTATGATCCGCTGACCGCCCAATTCTTCTCACCTGACCCGTTTGTTCAGGCACCGGGAAATTGGCTGAATTACAATCGGTATGGGTATTGTTACAACAATCCTTTTAGTTATACTGATCCTTCTGGTGAGTTCTTTTGGATTCCAATACTTGTGGCTGCATACACTGCAGGGGTATTTAACGTTTGGTTGAATGCACCCAATATTGATAATGGTTGGGATGCATTAGGCTATTTTGCCGTAGGAGCAGCGGCTGGAGCAGTAGGTGGTATTGCAGGTCAGGCGATAGGAAGCTCAATAGGGTTTATTGGAGGTGCCTTATCTGGGGGATCATATGGCTTTTCTGCAGGGTTTTTAACTGGAGCAGGTAATGCTTGGATGGGAGGGGCTAGTTTTTCAGATGGGGTTAAAACAGGAATAAACGCTGGTGCAATAGGAGGATTAACAGGAGGGCTTATAGGTGGAGCATTTGGAGCAATAACTTCAATTTCTCATGGTGGTAATTTTTTCACTGGGGACGGTGCTACTTTTTATTCTAAAGTAGAAGGAGCAAACAATAATACAAAGGTTAAACTGGGAGAAGGAATGGAATATTCAAATAAATATGCAAGAAAATTTTCCGCTCTTAATTTTAAAAATGTGAAGAGTGTATCAAATTTATATGCAGATGGTACTATGCCAAAAGGTTGTACAACCAAAGGTGATTTGGTTTATAGCCGTGGAGAACGAATTCGAGGTGCTGCTGTGTATAGAGGAATTTTTAAAAGGACTACTGATGTTTATCTGTTTCGCGATGCCTTTACATCAAAGGAGCAACTTTATTTAACGATGGGGCATGAATACATACATGCAAATTTAAATCTAAAGACTTGGAATCCACCTTCTGAAAATACTCAAGAGGCCATAGCATATAGGTGGCAGACGGAACAAGCTTCATTATTTAATTATGATAATAGTGAATATATTATGCAAGCCTATAAATTTAGAAATTCCTATACCTCGATATATAATGATGATTATTTAATTCCATATAGAAAAATCCTTCCTATCCTTCCATAATCATAAGGGTTCAAGTTTATAAACGAAAAGCCATGTTTATAATTTGGGGAGTGTTATGCACGTGTTGAGATGTTATGCAAAATGAGGGTTTATTCAAGTGTGACTAAAAAGGAGGTTAAATAAATAACATTACAGTCGAATAGTTGACTGTTGTAAAGAATGTAAACATGGAACTAAATCTTGTAAGAATAGGGGTATTAACAGTATTGTTAAGTACGTTAATGATATCATGCGCATCTGTCGATAAATCAAATATTAATTTTTTATATGAGAATTATACAGAGGAAGAAGTCGTTCTGCCAAAAGATTCAATATTCAATCTAGAAGATAGTTTTTACACAGATGATATACTAATTAAGAAAGAATCGTTCTTGAATGAAAACAATCATAGAATAGTAGGAGAATTGTATGATTATTTGTACAATTTGGATGTGATTAATCAGTGGAAGGGCCTAAAAGATCTTGGCCTAGAGCCATTTTCTTCATACACCCGCGAAGAGATAGTTTCCAAGATGAAGGAAACAACAAGAATTGCTTTTTTAGGAAAATTAAATCTGTCGAAGAACTATAATAGCTATTTGATAGTAGTTTCAACAGGTAAAACGGACGCCTTTGCCCATAGAGAGGCATTCTTGATTAATGTTGCAGATAGCAAGGTTTCATCAATTACAAGCATTAGTGTCTACTCCAATGGTGATGATTCAGCCGTGTATTATTATACAATGAAGTCAAAAAACGGTTTTTTTATCCAAACAGACAAAGAGTTGAAACCCGGACGCAAAATCAGGGGTATCGAATTTAGTTTTGATGATAAAGGTTACTTGGTTAAGCAATGAGATAAGGATGGTTATTTTCCATCCAACCCCTGCCTAACAGCAGCCATAACTCCATCAATCTGCGCCAACGCGAACATGCGGCCGTAGAAGGGGTAACCGGCGTTGTAGCCCTTTTCGGCGTCGTCGAGCATGGAGCGGCCGTGGTCTACACGCATGGGAACGTGGGGGCGCTGGCTTTCGAAGATGCGCACGAGTTCGATGACGTGGCCACGACCTTCCAGGTGGGGTGCTTCCACGAAATTTCCGTTTTCGTAGACATGCGTGCTGCGCAAGTGGACGAAATGGATGCGGGGCAGGAAACGTTGAGCCATGGCGGGCAGGTCGTTGTGCGGGCCTGCACTCAAGGAGCCGGCACAAAGAGTCAGGCCGTTGCGGGGGTTTTCCACCGCCTGGTACAGCCAGTCAATGTCTTCGGCGGAAGTAACGATGCGGGGCAGACCCAGCATTTGGAAGGGAGGGTCGTCCGGGTGGATGCACATGTTCATGTCATATTCCTCGCAAACAGGCATGATGCGCGACATGAAGTAGCGGAAATTCTCACGCAATGCTTCCTTGTCAATCCCGTTATACTTGGCCAGCAGTTCGCGGAACAGTTCCAGGGGCTTTTCATCGTCTTCCTTGAAATTGCCGCTTACGAACCCTTGCGTTTTGATCACAATGTTTTCCACCAGGGCTGATTTTTCCTCGTCGGTGATGGTCTTATCGAGTTGCTCCAGCTCCAAACGCATGGCATCGGAATAGTCGGCCAGGGCATTTTCGCGCTTCAGGATGTAGGCGTCGAAGTAGGCGAAGCGGGTCTTGTCGAAGTAAAGGGCGGTGGAACCGTCGCCAAGGGGATGGTCGAGGTCCGTACGGATCCAATCGATCACAGGCATGAAGTTGTAGCAAATGGTCTTCACCCCGGCTTTGCCCAAGTTCTTGAGGCTTTCGATGTAGTTGTCGATGAGCGCATCGCGGTCGTCGCCCCCGTACTTGATCGATTCGCTCACGGGCAGGCTTTCCACCACCGACCAACGCAGGCCGGCTGCTTCGATGTAGTCTTTCAAATCGAGGATGGCTTCCGAAGGCCACACCACGCCGTTGGGCATATCGTACAGGGCGGTCACCAGACCTTCAACGCCTATTTGCTTCAACATCGGCAAGGTAATTTTGTCCTTTTTGCCGAACCATCTCCATGTCTTTTCCATGCCGACAAAGGTAGTGAAGTAAGGTCAAAATTGTATAAAATACCCCCATTTTTTAGGCGGTTTGCAAGGTATTTTTCACTATATTTGTTCACTTTTTGAGAAAAAAGAGGGTGGACGAAAAACCACCTTCACTACAACCTAGACAATAACAGATAACGATATGAGCGAAGAAGAAAAAGTGGAGTCAACACAGGCATATGGTGCGGACAGCATCCAGGTGTTGGAAGGATTGGAAGCGGTGCGCAAACGCCCGTCCATGTACATCGGTGACACCGGGTTGAAAGGCCTTCACCATTTGGTGTATGAAGTGGTCGACAACTCCATCGACGAAGCCTTGGCCGGCTATTGCAACGACATCCAGGTCAGCATCAACGAGGACAATTCCATCACCGTTATCGACAACGGCCGTGGTATTCCCGTGGACATCATGGAAAAAGAAAACCGCTCTGCGTTGGAAGTGGTATTGACCGTGCTGCACGCCGGTGGTAAGTTTGACAAAGATTCCTACAAGGTATCGGGCGGTTTGCACGGTGTGGGTGTTTCCTGCGTCAACGCGTTGTCCGTAGAATTCTGTGCCCAGGTCAGCCGCAACGGCAACGTATATACCCAGCATTATTCCTGCGGAAAGCCGCTGGATGCTGTGCAGATAACCGGTACGTCTGAAGCTACCGGTACCACCATCCACTTCAAGCCGGACGCTGAGATTTTCACTGTATTGGAATACAAGTACGATGTGTTGGCCGGCCGCTTGCGCGAGTTGGCCTACCTGAACACCGGCATTAAACTTACCCTGACAGACCGGCGCGTGATTAACGAAGACGGCTCGTTCAAGCAGGATGTGTTTTATTCCACAGAAGGCTTGAAGGAATTTGTGCGTTTTCTGGACGAAACCCGTGAACCGCTGATTGAAGATGTCATCCACATCTCCACCGATAAATTTGGTACGCCCGTTGAGGTGGCCATGATGTACAACCAGTCGTACAACGAGAACATCTTTTCCTACGTCAACAACATCAACACCATAGAAGGAGGTACCCACCTGGCCGGTTTCCGTCGCGGGTTGACCCGTACGCTGAAGAAATACGCCGAAGATTCCAAAATGTTGGACAAGGTGAAGATTGAAATTTCTGGCGACGATTTCCGCGAAGGGCTGACCGCCGTCATTTCCATCAAGGTGGCCGAACCGCAGTTTGAGGGACAAACCAAGACCAA
>CAYPLF010000046.1:0-19900 GCA_964411555.1 uncultured Bacteroidales bacterium
GGTGAACCGGGTGAAGTGGAATTGGAAACGCCCTTGAAGTTCTATCATATGAAGGGGGTCGATGTGTCCTGTACAGGTACAGGTATAAGGTTTACACCAGCAACCCGTTTTGCCCATAAAAGCGGCGATGCGGTGCAGGCATTGGGAAGCGGTATTGTACTTGAGCGCGCATTGACGAGGGCACACAGTGAAGGATCTCCCGTTGTGAACACAAACGTACAAAATCTAGGTTATCGGGATGAAGTACTGCCACAACTGTGGTTTGGAAGTGCGCTTTCTACCACGGCGGGTTCTATCGCCCTGATGGACAAGTCCGGAAGAATGTTGGCTGATGGTATGGTATATGGATCGCAGCAGAGTAATTCAAGTGCCAACGGCACCATTGCCAGTCCATGGATTGCCACACTGGAAGGCATTCAGCATCAGGGTGGTCAAATCGTGGTGGTGCCAGCTTCGGGTCGCAGGGGGTTTGCTCCTGCCGCACAGACTACAACGCCTGTCAACAAGAGCTTTGGTCGTTTTCCGGATGGTGCGGACTCCGACAACAACCTGGGTGATTTCAAAACGCAGCCTTCGGCCAGCCCTTCAGCCGGTTTTCAAGGAAACCTGACAACAAGCCCTACAGCTAACTCGGCAACAGGTCCGACAGCAAGCCCGACGCCGGGTAAGCCCAACGTCTACTGATGCAAACGCTAATAAAACCGAACTGCTTTTGTTAATAGTTGTTGAGGCATATTGTAAAATCGTTAAGACATTAAACGATAGCCAAATTTTCCAATCAAAAGCATATATTTGTACAACCTCTCCTTTCAGGTTGAAGGGGGAGGCTTTGAATAGTAACACACATTTCAAGCACCATGAGAAAGCTTTTTGTCGTTCTGTTTGCAGCATTGATAGGTAGTTCGGTTTTAAGTGCACAGGTCATCAACCATTGGAGAGGTCCCAACCGAGATGGCAAGTATCCGGATACGGGTTTATTAAAAGTGTGGCCAGAGTCTGGTCCTACCATGAAATGGTCGTATGAAACCTTGGGCAAAGGGTACACTTCGCCGACCATTCATAATGGAAAACTGTATATCACCGGATTGGAAGGGGAACAGGGCTACCTTCATGTGTTGTCGCTCGATGGAAACATGCTGAAGAAAATACCGTATGCCAAGGATGTATTTAATCCTCAGGGTTATCCAGGTCCGAGAAACTCACCCTTGTTGGAAGGCAATTTGTGTTACCTGGTAACAGGTTTCGGTGAGTTGGTCTGTTTGAATGTGGAAACGGAAAAGGTAGTATGGAGCAAGAATATTTTCACTGATTTTGACGGAAAGAATGTCCGGTTCAATTTTGTGGAAAATATGCTGATTGATGGGGATAAAATCTATATCTCTCCCGGTGGCGTTAAAAACAACGTGGTTGCTTTGAACAAAAAGACAGGAGACTTGATTTGGACCAGTCCGGGCAAGGGCGATCTGTCCGCTTATTGTTCGCCCATCTTGATTACCCACAACGGCAAACGGATGCTCATCAACATGATGGCTGAAAACGTGATTGCTGTGGACCCGGCCGATGGCAAGTTGCTGTGGTCGTTTCCGTATAAGAATCAAACCAGCATCCACCCCAATGCCCCTATTTACTTTGACGGCCAGGTGTACGCGTTCAGCGGTTACGGATATGGCGGCCGTATGCTGACCATCAATCCGGAAGGAACCGGTGTGACGCAGGCGTGGCAAAATATAAAGGCTGATAACCAAATAGGTGGTGCCATTTTGTACAATGGTTACATCTATTGCTCGGGCGACCGCAACCGTAAGTGGTGTGTGGTAGATTGGAAAACCGGGGAAACCAAGCTGGAATCGACCATGCTGGACAAAGGTACGGTAATCATGGCTGAAAATATGTTGTATGCTTATACCGAGCGCGGCGAATTGGCCTTGATTCAACCCGAGGAAGGAAGCATGAAGCTGGTCAGCATGGTCAAGATTACCAAAGGTACCGACCAACATTGGGCGCATTTGGTCATCAACAACGGTACCCTTTATGTACGTCACGGAAATACTTTGATGGCCTTCAACATCAAACAGTAATTTATATTGAATGAAGTTTTCCCGGGTCAACGGAATGCGTTACCTGCCTGTGGCTGCTGCTGTCGTGGCAGTCATTGCGCTGTTATGGTGGATACTCTGGGACCCAACCGGCTCATGGACGGAGTCGGTACCCGGCAAGGATGCAGCCAGTGACTCGGCCTCTGTTTCTGAAACCATCAACATCGGTGAATTTTTCAAACGTACGGGTCAGGAAACGTCTGCCCTCAGCGGAACCTGGACCCGATTCAGGGGAGCGAACTCAGACAACCTTAAACAATCGGAAATACCCCTCATCGAACGGTTTTCGGGCAATAAGGCAACGATTTGCTGGGAAGTGGAACTGGGTGAGGGTCATTCGGGCGCAGCCATTTACAAGGGCTTGGTGTATGTGCTCGACTACGACGAGGCCATCAAAGCTGACATGCTGCGCTGCTTTTCCTTGGTTTCCGGTAAGGAACAATGGAGGCGCTGGTACACCATCCAGGTGAAACGGAACCACGGCATGTCCCGTACCGTGCCGGCGGTAACCGAGAACTACATTCTTACTATGGGCCCCCGCGGGCATGTGATGTGCGTGGACCGCACTACCGGTGATTTCAAATGGGGCATTGATTTGGTAAAGGAATATGGTACCGAAGTACCGCTTTGGTATACGGGCCAATGTCCGCTCATCGAAAACGAGGTGGCGGTGCTGGCACCGGGTGGTAACGCCTTGCTCATCGGGGTGGATTGCGCCACCGGCAAGGTGCTGTGGGAAACCCCGAATCCCGACAAATGGGGCATGTCACATTCTTCGGTCATGCCGTATGTGTTCAAGGGGAGGAAGATGTATGTGTACGCAGCTGTGGGTGGCATATGTGGTATTGCGGCCGATGGTCCCGATGCAGGTACCCTGTTGTGGAAAACGTCGGATTTCAATAAGTCGGTGGTGGCACCTTCGCCTGTCTGCATGCCCGATGGAACAATTTTCATGACGGCTGGTTACGGCGCCGGCAGCATGCAATTCCAACTCAAGGAAAGCGGAGGCAGATACTCCATTGAGAAAATGATGACCCTTAAGCCGGGCGATGGTCTGGCTTGCGAGCAGCAGACGCCACTGTTGCTGGATGGATATATGATTGGCATCATGCCCAAGGATGGCAAAACCTTGCGCAACCAGTTGGTGTGCGTGAAAGCCTCCGATCCCACCAAGGTGGTCTGGAAAAGCGGTTCGGATGCGCAATTCGGACTGGGCCCTTTTATGCTGGTTGATGATAAGTTGTTTATTTTGAACGATGATGCTACCTTGCACATTGTCCGGAAAAGCGTAAGCGGTTATGAACCTTTGGATAAGGTCAAACTGTTTGATGGAGCTGATGCCTGGGCCCCGCTGGCCGTAGCCGATGGGTACATGGTATTGCGGGATGCTAAAAAGATGGTATGTATCGATTTGCGTCGTAAATAGGTGAAGCGATAGGCGATGAAAAATAAATACCTGATTTGGATTGTATTGGCAGCTGCCGTGGTGGGTATAACCATGGTGGTCATCGACCTGAATACGAAAAAGCGGGGCGAATTGCCCGGTAACGTGTTTGCCTACCCGGAAGAAGTCAGTAAGAAAGTGGAAGCTTCCGAAATTGGCTATACCGAAGTTAGGCGGATTACTATAAAAAAGGGCCAGCCCAAGGCGTTCGCCTATGCAGGAGGGAAGATGTACCTACTCATCGATAGCATGCTACAGGTGTTGACTCCCAGGGGTGAACGTCTTTCTACCCTTTCATTCAGCGATAAGCCTGTTTGTGTCACCGTGAGTGGCACGGATGTGGTGGTTGGATTTGAACGCCGTATTGTACGGTATTCAGCCTCGGGAACATTGAAGCATCGTTCTGCCGAGTTTCCCGAAGGTTCGTACGTATCTGCACTCGCTACCTGGAAAGATAAGTTGTATGTGGCCGATGCAGGCCAAAAGAAGGTGCGTATCCTGGATGCTGCATTGAAGGAGGTAGCTGCGTTTGAAGGTGAATCGGGTGTATCCGACCAGCATGGTTTTATTATACCCAGCCTGCATTTTGAATTGGCTGTAAATGCTGACGGTGAGTTGTGGGTGGTGAACCCCGGCTTGCACGCGTTACAAAATTACGCACCCGATGGTACATTCAGGGGGCAGTGGAGCCGTTCTTCGTTTGAAACAGCTGGATTCAGCGGCTGCTGCAATCCGTGTGAAATCGCGTTTTTACCCGACGGTAGTTTTGTAACGTCTGAAAAAGGCCTGGTACGGGTGAAGGTGCACAAACCCTCGGGCGAATTGCTTACCGTAGTAGCTCCTCCCGAAGCCTTCCCCAATGCCTCCAAAGCGCCGGATGTGGCTGTGGATGAAAATGGCACCATCTTGGTGCTGGATGTGGAACAACGGATGCTACGTTTTTTTTCGCCCAAAGAACAGCATGCTGATGAGAATACTGGGAAACCTTGAACTCTTGAAATCGTGAAACCATGAATAGAAGGGAATTTTTACTCAAACTGGGGAAAAGCGTACTGGTCATTACAGCCGTTACAGCAACAGGCATCTTGTTGAAGAAAAAGAAGGGTGACCCTGAGGCCTGTGCTGACGAATCGTCTTGTGCCGGTTGTGGGAGCTTGCAGCGCTGTGGTTTGCCCAAACGGAATGATTATCTCGCTCAAAACAAGGTAAACGAAAACAAGTAAACCCATGGCAACACCTCAAAACAGAAGGGATTTTCTCAAGAACCTGCTGCGGTATTCAGCCGGTTTATCGGTGGTGGGCGTGGCCGGTGTTTCACTCGCCAAGTCACAGACCAAAACCATGGTGTGGCAGATTGACCCCTTCAAATGTACGTTTTGTGGCCGGTGCGCCACCGATTGTGTGTTGACGCCTTCAGCCGTGAAATGTGTGCATGCCTATGCCTTGTGCGGGTACTGCGACCTGTGTGGGGGGTACCTCAAACCCGACCACCTGGAACGCAACACGGCTGCTGAAAACATGCTCTGCCCCACGGCTGCCATTGAACGTAAATTTATTGAGGCACCTTATTACGCCTACCACATCAACGAAGACCTGTGCATAGGCTGTGCCAAGTGCTGCGAGGGATGTACCTCGTTCGGTAACGGGAGTTTGCACCTCCAAATCAACCACGAGATCTGCACCAACTGCAACGAATGTGCCATTGCTCGCGTGTGCCCCTCCGATGCCATCAGCCGGGTTTCGGTGGATGAGGCCTATCGAATTAAAGGAAGTTTCGGACCAACTAAAAAGTAAACAGCATGAAACAACTACTCCTCATCCTGTTGTTGTTGGTCGCTTGGCAAGGAATGGATGCGCAAATGCAACGCTTTCCCAAGCCGGAATTTCAGACGGAATATCAGATACCTGCTACGGCAGAGCCTGCTCCCACGTCCTTATTTATGGAATACGTGGATGTGCTTATTCTCGTGCTGGTTATGTCGCTCACAGCCTGGTTCATTTTTAAGAAACGCTCACGCAAGGGCATCCTTTGGTTGTCGGTGTTCTCCTTGGCCTATTTCGGATTTTACCGCGAAGGCTGCATCTGTTCGGTGGGATCTATCCAGAATGTGGCCTTGGCCTTGTTCGGGGAGGGGTATAAGCTACCTTTGACGGTCTTATTGTTCTTTGCCCTGCCCTTGTTGTTTTCCTTGGCTGTTGGCCGTGTGTTCTGTGCGGCAGCCTGTCCCTTGGGCGTAATACAGGATTTGGTCATTGTCAAGCCCATCAGCGTAGCACCTTGGGTGCGGAAATCACTGGGTCTGTTTCCCTATGTTTATTTGGCGTTGGCCGTATTGTATGCGGCTACGGGCACCGACTTTATGATTTGCCGATACGACCCCTTTGTGGGCTTTTTTCGTTTGGGTGCCGGCTTCAACATGATTGTGCTGGGCATCAGCTTGCTGGTCATCGGTATGTTTGTGGCCAGACCGTATTGCCGCTTTATTTGCCCCTACGGTGCCTTACTCAGGGTGGGTTCCTACCTGTCGAAAAACCACTTGTCCATTACACCCTCCAACTGCATCAACTGCAAGTTGTGCAAAAATTCTTGTCCCTTCGATGCCATCGATTTTCCGGTGGAAGAAAAGGAAAACAAGGCAACTCGCACCGATTTCCGCAAGTTTTTGGTGTATGTATTGCTGATTCCTGTATTGATGGCTGCGGGCGGCTGGATGATGTCGGCTTCACACAATTGGTTGGCCAGTGCGCATCAGGAAGTAGCCTTAGCTGAAACCATCAACAACCATCCGGAATTATTGACTCAAAAAGGAAATGTGGACGTAGATACCTTCCTGGCATCGGGCACCTCCTTGGCAAACTTGAATGCAACCGCAGACGCTGTACGCGAGAAGTTCCGGGTAGGGGGTTGGTATGCCGGCGCGTTTATTGGTTTGGTCTTGGGTTTGATGTTGCTTAACGAGGTTGTGTTCCGCAAACGCGAGATTTACCAAGCCAACCGTTCGGACTGCCTGAGTTGTGGTCGGTGCATGGATTATTGCCCTGTGGAAGGACCGAACGGACGAAGAGGGAAATACGCAGTGACTGAAGCTGAAATACTCGAAAAAGAGAACCAAAAAACCGAGGCCTAAGGGTAGGAAGGTTAATCATAGAAATTGACGATGGAAGATAAGATAAAGAAAGTCAAACAGGTAGCATGGGTATCCGGGGTGTTTACCGCTCTGGTAGCCCTGTTGTTGCTCTTGAATTTCCTGCAACTGAGCGGTAAAGAACCGTTGGAAAGCAAGGTGTTGACCACCTTGGTGGAGCGCTTGGTCTCTGAGCCCGACAACCAGGTGTTGACCGGTGAGGTGCGGCAGCTTGACTTGCTGGCCCGCAAGGCTTATTTTAACAGCATTTGGCAGGTAAGAACCGGAGCCTTGCTTATGTTGCTGGGTGCCATTGTTTTTATGGTCTCCATGCGTTGGCTTTCAAAATTGGAATTTCGAATTGACAGACCTGACGAAGTCAAACCCTTAGATAGAAAAACAAGAGCCAAAACCGAACGCTGGATGTGGGCGGTCGGCGGTTTATTGCTACTTTTTGGTGGTTTGGCGGCTTTATTAAGTAACAACAAACTAACTCCCTTGGGGCAACAACAGGTGTTGGTGGCCGAAGGGAGCGGAGGGGTTGAACAGATTGAAATTCAGGGTGTCGATTCGTTGGCTGTTGGCGATTCAACAGCCCTAGCCGATTCCTTGCAGGCCGAACCGGAAATACCTTTGAACGCAACCACGGTGAAACAGCAGTACAACGGTTTCAGAGGGCCTTATGGACAGGGTGTTAGCACACATGCAAACATTCCGGTCAGCTTCAACGGGCCTTCCAAAAAAACCATTCTCTGGAAAATAAAAATCCCGGTTTCGGGCAAGAATTCGCCCGTAGTTTGGGGCAATCGCATTTACCTGACAGGAGCCACGGCCAGCAAGCGCGTGGTGTATTGCATCGACCGATTGACAGGAGCCATTTTATGGGAAGGTAAAGCCGACAAGATTACCGGCTCACCGGCTACTTCACCCGAAACCACCGATGATACCGGTTTGGCTGCACCTTCCGTAACGGTTGATGGCAAGCGGGTATTTGCCTTGTTCGGCAACGGCGACATCATTGCCTTTACCTTAAACGGAGAACGGGTCTGGGCCAGAAACCTGGGCGTCCCCGATAACCATTACGGTCATGCATCTTCGTTGCTCACCTGGAACGGAAAGGTTTTCATTCAATATGATTCACAAGGACATTGCAAGGTGATGGCCCTGAACGCCGAAACAGGAAACACTGTCTGGAGCACTCCTCGTAGCAATGAAGTATCCTGGTCGTCCCCTATTTTTGCCAGCGTAAACGGTAAGATGCAACTCATCCTGCAATCTACTCCCAATGTGGCCGGTTACGACCTGAACAGCGGCAAACAACTGTGGTCAGTCGATTGCATGTCGGGCGAAGTGGGGCCTTCACCTGCATTTGGCGGAGGGTTGGTCTATGCGGCCAACGAGTATGCCAAGTTGGTGGGCATTGATCCCACTTCGGCAACCGTGGTGTGGGAAAATACGGACCGCTTGCCCGAAGTCTCCAGCCCTGTTTATTACAAGGGTCTGGTCTTCGTAGCCACCACGTATTCGGTCCTTGCCTGTGTTGATGCCACCAATGGCACCCTGTTGTGGGAATACGAGGCCAAGGCGCCCTTCTATTCATCACCGGTAATCGCTGACGGAAAGCTCTATATTTTCGACACGAACGGAAAAGCGTACATCTTTAAGCCCGGAAATACGGCCAACCTGATTGGCACTTCCGATTTGGGAGAAAAGGTGTTTGCCACTCCGGCCTTTTCAGATGGCGTCATGTATGTTTGCAGTTCCGGTAATTTGTTCGCCATTGGAAAGTAGTCATGAAGGAATTTGTCGAAGCACTGTTGAACACCAAGGGAAGGAGCAAAGAGGCTGTCATTCCCATCCTGCAAGCCATCCAGAAGCAGTACAATTACCTGCCTGAGGAAGCGCTGAAGCAGGTGTGTGCAGACTCCGACATCACACACGCCGAAATTGTGGGGGTAGCCAGTTTCTACGCCCAATTCCGGTTCAAACCGGCGGGAAGGCATCTGGTTAAGGTCTGTTTGGGGACAGCCTGCCACGTAAAAGGAGCTGACCTGGTACACGATGCCTTGCTTAGGAAGCTGGAACTGGAAGAGGGGCAGGATACCGATGCGAACCGGGAATTCACGGTTCAAAAGGTCAGTTGCCTGGGGTGTTGCACCCTGGCACCTGTGGTTCAAATCGATCACGTCACCTACGGACATATCAAGCCGTCAACGGTGGGTGCCATGCTGGACGATTTCAGGAAGCAGAGCAAGAAACAGGCTTTCCGTCAATCGGTCTTGTACAAAAAAGATGTGTTCCAGGGCGAAATCCGCTTGGGTCTGGGCTCTTGTTGCGTGGCCAGTGGCAGCGATGAGGTTCGACAAGCCGTGGAAGCCAAGGTGGAACGCGACAACCTGAACGTGGACATCAAGCAGGTGGGCTGCGTGGGCATGTGCCACCAGGTGCCCTTATTGGAAGTGGTCCCCGAGGGAAAGGATCCCATTTTATATTCCAAGGTGAGTCCGGATGAGGTGAAGGCCATCGTGGAACATCACTTCAAACCGGTAGGCTTCACCAACAGGTTACGCCGAACGGTGACCAACCTGGTTGAAAGCCTGCAACAGGAACAAGAGGAAGACGCTGTGGAGAAATTCAGCATCGACATCCGTGAAAAGCACGTCCATGCTTTTTTGGGCAACCAGAAACCCATAGCTACCGAACACAGGGGCATGATGAGCCCGCTCAGCCTGGAGGAATACCTGAAATTCGGAGGTTTCGAAGGCCTTAGGAGGGCACTTGCCATGAAACCGGCCGAGGTCATTGAATCGGTCAAACGCAGCGGACTCAGGGGTAGGGGTGGCGCCGGCTTTCCCACGGGAAAGAAATGGGAACTGGCCACGCTGACACCTTCCGACGAACGCTACATCATTGCCAACGGTGACGAGGGCGACCCCGGCGCTTTTATGGACCGTATGTTGCTGGAGTCATACCCTTTTAGGGTAATTGAGGGCATGCTGATTGCGGCCTGGGCTGTGCAAGCTACCCAAGGTTTGCTGTACATCCGCGCGGAATACCCCCTGGCGGTATCGCGCATCAACCAAGCCCTGGCCATTTGCCGCGAAAACGGTTACTTAGGAGAGAAGATATTGGGTTCAGGTTTCAGCCTGGACTTAAAGGTGAAAGAAGGAGCCGGTGCCTTTGTGTGCGGGGAAGAATCGGCTATGATTGCTTCCATCGAAGGAAAGCGTGGGTTTCCGTCCATCCGCCCGCCGTATCCGGCCGAAAAGGGGCTCTGGGGAAAACCCACCCTCATCAACAATACAGAAACTTTTTCACAGGTGCCTTACATCCTACGCCATGGTGAGGCCTTGTTTGCTTCCATCGGTACTGAAAAAAGCAAGGGAACCAAGGTCTTTGCCCTGGCCGGAAAAATAAACCGTGGCGGCCTTATTGAAGTACCCATAGGTACTACCATGCGGGAAATCGTAGAAGAAATTGGTGGTGGTGTGCAGAACGGCAAGAAATTCAAGGCGGTACAGATAGGCGGCCCATCAGGAGGCTGTATTCCCCATTTTTTGGCTGATATCCCGGTGGATTACGACACCCTTAACGAAGCGGGTGCCATGATGGGTTCAGGGGGGCTCGTCGTATTGGACGAAACCGACTGCATGGTGGATATAGCCCGTTACTTCCTGTCGTTCACCCAAAGTGAATCGTGCGGGAAATGTACGTTCTGCCGCATAGGAACCCGCAGAATGCTCGACATTCTGGAAAAAATCTGCGCCGGAAAGGGTGTGACTGCCGATTTGGACGAACTGGAAAAGCTAGCTGTGTACACCCAAAAAGGCAGTCTGTGCGGGCTGGGTAAAACCGCTCCCAACCCTATTTTATCCACCCTGCGCTATTTCAGGGAGGAATACGAGGCGCATATTAATGGCCACTGTCCATCCGGCAAGTGCAAGAGCCTCATTCATTACCGCGTGGAAGACAACTGCATTGGTTGTACCATCTGTGCGCAGGAATGCCCCACCAACGCCATTCCGTTCACCCCACACGAGAAACACAGCATAGATGACGAACGGTGCATCCGCTGCGATATTTGCCGCCAGGCCTGCCCGTACGAGGCCATCATCATTCATTGAGACGCATATGGATACCATAAAACTTACCGTAAACACCGTCAAGGTTGAAGTCAAAAAAGGCACTACTGTCTTGGAAGCAGCGCGCTTGGCCGGCTTTGAGGTGCCCACCATGTGCGACAACGCTGAAACCGAACATTTTGCTTCCTGTATGGTCTGTGTGGTCAAGGATGCCCGCAACGGTGCCTTGCTGCCGGCTTGTTCCTCTCCCGCACAGGAAGGCACAACCCTCATTACCGATGATGCAGAAATAAACGAGGCTCGTAAAATGGCCATCGAACTGCTCATGTCCGAGCATGTGGGCGATTGTGAGGCGCCTTGCCGGGTGGCTTGTCCGTCCAACATGGACATTCCCGCCATGAACCGGTTGATTGCAGCCGGTAGGTTTGCTGAGGCCTTGGAAGCGGTGAACCGGGATATTGTTTTACCCGGCATATTGGGCAGTATTTGCCCGGCTCCTTGTGAAGGTGTCTGCCGCAGAAAGGGAGTGGATGAGGCTGTTTCTATTTGCCTGCTCAAACGCTTTGTATACGATGCCGGCCCCAAACCGGTGTCGGTTGAACTGCTATCCAACGCTCCCGTTGTCTGCGTAGTTGGTGCCGGTCCTGCCGGTTTGACAGCCGCTTATTACCTGCGGAAACGCGGTTACCACGTGGATTTGCTGTTCAAGGAGGAACTACCCGGTGGTAGCCTCCGCTACCAACTTCCGGAGGGTTTACTTGACCCCAACGTATTAGATACAGAAATAGACATCATCCGCGCTGCCGGCGTGACCTTCCGTTCCGGCGTGCTGGTTGACCAGGCGAAATTTGATGCATTGCTGCAAAAGTATGATGCCCTGGTGCTGGCTACCGGCAATTTTTCAGACAATCCACACGGCTGGGGTTTGCAGCACGATGGAAAAAATTTAGTTGCTGATAAACAGTCGTACCGCACTTCAGTAGATAAGGTGTTTGCCGTGGGCAATGTCCTGCGTTCAGGTAAGCTGGCCGTACGTTCAGCCGGTCAGGGGAAAGAAGTGGCTTTTTCGGTGGAACAATTCTTGTCCGGTAAACCGGTAGTAGGAGAACCGGCACGCTTCAATTCCACCATAGGCAAGTTGGTGGCCGAAGAATACCCCGAATACATGAAGCTGGCTTCAGATTTGCCCCGTCATACGGTCGATTATAAGCACTTTGAATCGGAAACAGCCGTGGCCGAAGCCAAACGCTGCATGGACTGTGACTGCCGAAAAGCCGATGAATGTGTGCTGAGGGAACATGCGCAGGCCTTACACATTGCCAAAAAACGCTTTGCCTCATCCGAACGGGTGCGTATAAGCCGCCAGCTGACGGCAGGCATGGTGGTGTATGAACCGGGAAAATGCATCAAATGCGGTATTTGTGTGCGGTTAACGGCCAAATACAGGGAGCAATTCGGCTTTACCTTTATCGGTCGCGGGTTTGATGTGGTGGTGGGAGCTCCGTTTGATGCCAACCTGGACGAAGCCTTGAAAGAAACGGCAGAGAAGGTAGCAAAAGCCTGTCCGACCGGTGCCCTGGCCACGTACCATCCGCTTGTAAAAGACGAAGAAAAACCGTAACTTGCATACTATGGCAACGTGTGGATCAACCTTGAGAACAAAGGCTTTGTCTTTGCTGATTGGTCTCTGTTTCGTGATGAACGTTACAGCGGCTGACTGGGTGATTGCCCGCGGCAACCAGCGGTTGCAGGGTGTCACGTCCGAATTGCTGCCCACCACCATCAAACGACAATGGGTGGTGACCCTGGGCAAGGAAATCAAAGCTTCCCCTGTGGTGTACAAGCAAAAAGTGGTGGTCAGTACCACCGACGGCGAAGTGTTCTGCCTGAATACTTCCGGCAAGATTCTGTGGCAATTTAAAACCGAAAATGCGGTGGAAGCCTCGGCGTTGATTCTTGACAACCGGGTCTTTGTGGGCGATTTGAGTGGTAATCTTTATGCCATCGACCTAAACACCGGCCAAAAAATATGGACATTCACCGCTGAAAATCAATTCATGTCCGGGCCAAACTGGTGGGTGCAGGATGGAAAAACCTACTTGTTGGCGGGTAATTACGATTATTTTCTTTACTGCATCGATGCCTCCACCGGAAAGCAGGTCTGGAAGTATGAAGCCCAAAACTACCTGAACGCAACGCCGGCTGTGGAAAACGGGTTAGCCATTTTCGGAGGCTGCGACGGCAACCTGCATGTGGTTGATATCCGAACGGGCAAGTCGGCCTCAGTGAATCCTTTGGCTACGTATGTAGCCAGTTCGGTTGCCCTAGACAGGGGTTTGGCGTATGTGGGTGACTACGACGGAAAGGTAACCGGCTTTTTCTATGGCAACAAACAAAGCAAATGGTCCTTTGCGCTGAAAGACAGAGAGGTGCCTTTTATAGCGGCTCCATCGGTTACGAAGTACCGCGTGTTGATTGGGTGCAAAGACCGTTTTTTGTATTGCCTCAACAAAAGCAACGGCAAAGAACTGTGGAAGGTGAACATGGGGAATCCCGTAGAGACATCGACCATTACCGATGCCCGCAATGTCTTGGCTTGCAACATGCGGGGTGACATGATGCTACTCAGTTTGACCAACGGTTCAACTGTGTGGACGTACAGCCTGGGAAGCCCGGTTGTGGGGAATCCGGCCTACAGCAACGGTCGATTGTACGTGGGCACCTACAACGGAAAATTGTATTGCTTGACACAAAAATAAAACGTGCTCATGAAAATTGTTCAGATTATACCCGGTTCTGGGGGCAGTTTCTACTGTGGCAACTGTATGCGCGACAGTAAGTACATCCATGCATTACGGTCACAGGGTTTGGATGTGGTCATTGTGCCCATGTACCTACCCTTGTTCCCCAAAGAAGAAAACGCGGAGCCTGTACCTGTTTTTTATGGTGCCGTCAACCTATACCTCAAGCAGGTGTTTCCCTGGTTTGAGAAAGCGCCCAATTGGGTGGTCAAGGCCCTGAATTCCAAATTGATGCTCTCGTTTGCCGCCAAGATGGCCAACTCCACCCGAGCCACGGGGCTCGAAGATATGACCATTTCCATGCTTCAAGGGGAAACGGGTCAGCAACGAGAAGATCTCGAGCAGTTGGTGAACTGGTTGAAGCACCACTACAAACCGGATGTGATTCATATTTCGAATGCCCTTTTGCTGGGCTTGGTGCACTCGTTGCGGAAGGAACTCAATGTACCCATAGTCTGCACCCTGCAGGATGAAGATGTGTGGGTGGATGTGATGTCGCCGGCTACCCGGGACTTTACCTGGAAACTCATGCAGGAAAAAGCGAAAGATGTCGATTTGTTTATTTCCGTCAGCCGCTATTTCACCGACTATATGCGTACCCAGTTGGCCTTGCCTGAAGAGCAGGTGGCCACCCTTCATCTGGGTGTCGATCCGGCCGATTATGTGTATAAACCTACTTCTGAAAAGAAGCCGGCCATAGGATTTCTCTCCCGGCTGTGTTCTGAAAACGGGCTGGACATCCTTGTGGATGCCTTTATCCGGTTGAAACAACTGCCCGGAAACGAATCGGTCAAACTATACCTCACCGGAGGTCATACGGGCGATGATACGAAATTCATTGCCGAACAACGGAAAAAATGGACACAAGCCGGTTTGGCCCATCAGGTTGAAGTACTTGAAAAGTTTGAGTCCGAAGACAGGCAGCATTTTTTCGACAAGGTTTCTATCTTATCGGTTCCTGTGAAAAAAGGCGAGGCCTTCGGCATCTACCTGACCGAGGCTATGGCAGCCGGCATACCCATTGTACAACCGGAACTGGGGGCTTTCCCGGAAATTGTGGAAGCTTCACAAGGAGGTGTCATCTATACTCCCAATACACCTGAAGCACTGGCCGAAGCTTTGCAAGCTTTGCTGCAAGACCCCTCACGTTTGGAGCAGTTGGGTCAACACGCGGCCGAAAGTGTGGCCTCTACCTTCAACATCCATGTCTTGGCCGGGAAAATGGCCGAACTGTATCAGAAAACCATCCAATCGTTCCATTAAGCCATGATGATACGCGTACACGATCTGGTAAAAAGTTACCGCAACCCGGCTGGTGGTCCTGACCGCTTGGTATTGGACCACCTCAACTTAGAGGTGAAAAAGGGCAGCAGCATTGCCCTGATGGGGCCCTCAGGCAGCGGCAAGACTACCTTGCTCAACATACTGGGTACTTTGGATACACAGGATAGTGGTGAGTATGCCCTGAATGGGGTTTCTGTAAAGAGCTTGAATGAAACGGAACTGCTACGGCTTAGAAGCCGTTCCATCGGCTTTGTGTTTCAAAACCACCGCCTCCTTCCCCAATGTACGTTGTTGGAAAATTGCCTGTTGCCCACCCTTGCTTCCGGTTTGAAACCTTCCGAAGCGTTTGTAAAGGAATTGTTGCAACAGCTCGGTGTCTGGGAACTGCGCTTGCAAAAACCCGGCGAATTGTCGGGTGGGGAATGTCAGCGGGCAGCCGTGGCAAGAGCGCTCATCAACAATCCCGATCTGCTATTGGCCGATGAACCCACGGGTTCGCTGGATGCTTCGAATGCCGATTCATTGGTAGATTTGCTGCTGGAAACCGGCAGGAAATACAGCACGACGCTGGTGGTGGCCACTCACTCCGAAAAAGTGGCAAGCCGCATGGATACGCTGTACAGACTTGAAAATGGCCGACTAAAGGCATGAAAATTAGTACCCTAATTCTTCGCACGTTCCGGCATTACTGGAAGGCCAACCTGGTCGCCGCGCTCGGAATAGCCATCACCACCGCTGTGTTGTGTGGAGGTTTGATTGTGGGTGATTCCTTGCGGTACAGTTTGCTGAAACAGGTGGAAGTGCGGCTTGGAAAGACTACCCACGCACTGACTTCGGGCGAACGGCTATTTACAACATCGTTGGCTGAACGTCTGGAGGCATCAACTGGTTATCCTTCTGCCCCTGTTTTGCTTTCAAGAGCTGTAGTCACCGTACCGGAAGGCGGACAGTCGCTCAACCGTGTGCAGTTACTGGGCATAGACCGCCGCTTCTGTTCGCTTGCCCTCATGCCTTCCATTGTGTTACCCGAACCCGGTGAAGCCGTTATCAGTGCCAATGTGGCTGAGCGGCTGGGCTTGAAATCGGGAGATGAACTGCAGGTAAGTATCAGTCATGTGGGTCAGTTGCCTGCCAATACGCCCTTTGTGACCGATGACAAACAGGTAGTGCAAACCTCAGTAGTGGTGAAAGCCATAGCGCCTCCGGTTTCGTACGGTTTGTTTGACCTGCATACGTCTCAAACGGCTCCTTATTCCTTATTTGTCAACCTGGAATGGCTCAACGAAGCGATGGAATCGCAGGGCTTAGCCAATGTCTTGTTGGTGAATGCAGGCCATAAAGAGGCAGCTATAGAGGTCTTGAAATCAAGCCTTCGCGAAGTGGCCGCTCCGGAAGACCTTAGTTTGATTACCCGTAGGAGTTCTGTGTCCAGCAGCGCTTTGCCTTTGTCCTCTTCTGAACCTTCTTTTGAATCTATTACTGAACCGCGCGAATCATTGGTATTGGCTTCGTCCCGCGTGTTTATCGACGACAATACGGCCGCATCGTTGTTGAACAACTTCCCCGAAAGCAGCCCTTCCATTACGTATTTTGTGAATGCGCTGACATTCATGGGGCGAGAAACGCCGTATTCCTTTGTCACCACCACTTCCGGACGGGATGGAAAACCAACGCTGCAAGCCGATGAGATGGTGGTCAACGCCTGGCTGGCTACCGACTTGGGCGTTGGTCCGGGCGACACCCTTACTGTGCGGTATTTTGTCTTTGGCAGTTTAAAGACCCTGACGGAAAAAGAACGGCGTTTTGTGGTGAAAGGCATCCTGCCCGTGTCCACCTTTGCGAAAGACAGTGTGCTGATGCCGTTCCTACCCGGTTTGACCGATGCGGGGAATTGCAGCGAATGGAAAGCCGGGATTCCCATTGACCTGAAAAAAATTCGTGACAAGGATGAGGCCTATTGGGATGCCTTCAAAGGGACCCCCAAGGCGTATATTTCGTTGGAAACCGGTAAGGAGCTTTGGCAGAATGCCTTTGGCACCTATACTTCCATTGCGTTGAAAATGGATTCAACCGGATTGGCCGGAAAACTGGATCCCTTTGTGACGGATTTCAGATTGAGTCCCGTTTTGCAGGAGGGCCTGGAAGCAGCCGGTTCAGGGACGGACTTCAGTCAGTTGTTTTTGGGCCTGGGCATGTTCCTCATTGCATCCGGTTTATTGCTCACGGTGTTGTTGTTCAAACTCAGTTTGAAACGGCGCGACGAGCAGATTCGCCTTTTGAAAGCGCTTGGTTTTTCCGAAAAACAGATCAACCGCATCGTACTCTGGGAAATAGCGGCCATTGCTTTGCCGGGAACTATGTTGGGCGTTTTGCTGTCTATCGGTTACAGCAAGTTGGTCTTTTGGGGCTTGGAAGGGCTTTGGTTTGATATTGTCCGCACCGATGTGCTGATGCTACACTTCAATCCGCTCAATGTACTGGCGGGAGCCGTACTGGGTTTTTTGTTTGGATTGGTCACCGTGTACCTGAGCGTGCGCAAGCTGTTGTCTCGTCCTCGTTCTACTGAACACAAACGCCACGCTTCATCAAAGGTGCTACGCCTCCTGGGAATAGGGCGATTGTTATCCGTGCTGCTGGCTGCAAGTTGGTTGGCATACTTGCTGTTAGGCGGAAAGCTGACCGATACGGGAGCTTGGTTCATAGCGGGCATGCTGTTGTTGCTTGCTTGTTTGTTTGTTGTGTTGAGGTTTTTGGTTACGCCGGAGAAGCCACGTGATTCGGTCCACATCAGTCTATCTGAACTTGGTGTGAGAAACCTAAGGCGCAATCCCTGGGGCAGCTTTTCAACCATCCTGTTGCTGGTGTTGAGTTCTTTCTTGCTGATTGTCACGGCTGCCAATAAAAAGGGAACGCTTGACGATGCTAGCAACAAGACCAGTGGTACCGGTGGGTTCGATTACCTGGTTGAGGCAACCATTCCCATGTTGTACGACCTGAACGCACCCGAACGAAGGAAAGCGTACGCTTTACCCTCAGGCTTGCAGTTTGTCCAGCTTCTTTCTGCCTATGACGACGATGCCAGTTGCCTGAACATCAACAAGGTGGCTCAACCCAAAATACTAGGGGTAAATCCAGCTGAACTAGATGGGCGCTTTTCCTTTGTGTCCACGGGTTTAATTCAGGATAAAAAGCATCCCTGGAGAACACTGGATGCTGACATGGAGGGGGTGATACCTGCCATGGTCGATGAAACGGTCATGGTGTGGGGCCTGGGTAAAAAAGTGGGCGATACGCTTACGTATGTGAACAAGAAGGGTGAAAAGATAGGTCTGCTGTTGGTGGGAGGGTTGGCCGGTTCGGTTTTCCAGGGTCATGTTCTGATATCCCGAAGCCAGTTTGAACGGCATTTTCCCGAAGCCGGTGGTTCTGATTTTATGTTGGTTACAACCAGCGATCATTTGCCAAATGTGCCTGAGCAACTTGATTTTACCTTTAAAGAATATGGCTGGGAGGTGACTTCAACCATAGACAAGTTAGCGGAATTTGCCTCGATAGAAAACACCTACCTGAACATCTTTTTCTTGATGGGTGCCTTCGCCATGCTGTTGGCCATTGCCGGACTGGCTGTCTCCATTTTCAGCAACCTGCTGGAAAGAAGGCAGGAATGGGCCTTGTTGCTGTCCATGGGTTTCAAACGTACTGCATTGCTGCGATTGTTTGCCTACGAACACCTTTCTTTGTTTGTGGTTGGAACTACGATTGGTTTGCTGTGTTCCCTGGTTTCAACCATGCCCAGCCTGATTTCCGGTGATGCCACGGTTTCGGTGGGTTATATTTCGGTTGTGCTACTCGTTTTGGTACTAAACGGTTTGTTCTGGCTTACACTCACCCCCTTATTGTTCTTTAAACAATTACCTGCTTGGATGGTGTTGCGGAATGAGTAGGGTTACGTAAATCGTACCTTTTTTAAGTCATCTGCGTAGCGATGAAGACCTTCCTCCACTCTCTTGAGTGTTTTAGGTGTTGCTGAACGAATTCCTGAAACATATTGTCTCATTTGGCTTTCATTAATACCGGAAATGCGGGCAAGGCTACTTTGATTGATGGTACTTCCAAATCCGGCGACCAAGGAAGGAATGTCACAAAAGATAAGTTCAAATTCAAAATCTCCGTCCATCCACGATTCACGTTCTTCAGGATATAAACCTTCAATGTGAAATTGCACGCTAGCCCGTAATTCTTTCTTCAACATTGCTACCGATGACGATGCAATAACAAATCCATTTAATGCGGGAATATGAGCAGACACACCTTTGCCTGCTTTATTTATCTCGACTTTTAGTATTTCCATCTGTTGTTTTTTTAATGACGTAGATTGACTATGCAATTTAATCTGCAAAATCCCTGAATCTGATTCCAGCCTGCTTTTTAATACTCTTCAAGTGCTCTATCCTAACATCGTCGGAAAGTTTTCCATTCACTGTTACCGTTCTTCGGATGGTCTCATGTTTGAATTGTCGATGACTGGTTCCGTTTTGTCGGTCAAGATACCAACCATTACCTTCCAAAATCGAGATAACCTCTTTTACTTTGAAAACTTTCTTCATTGATTGTGTAAGGTGTTACAAAAGTAACAGATATTGTTAGCAATCCCAATCTTATGTTATTTTTTTTATCTTAATTTTAATGAGTAGAGTTGCCTGCAACGGGAAACAGAAAGATACTTCCAATCACATCATACAAATATAAAAAACAATTTGTAAATAATTAAAAATATGTAAAATAAATATAAATACACTCAAGCGGGTATATCCGCAAACGCCCATTCGCGGGGAGTTGACTACAGGCAAGGATGCGTAGTCTTCAAAATCATCCCAGCCATATAACGTTTTGTTTTATGCCTAAGGGTAGTAAGTTCTTTAAAATAAGAAAATACCGTATTAAAAAACAAGTTTATATTAGTATAATGGTATCTTTGGCGCATTGATAGCTTTCTAATTCGATACAAAACGTATTGTCTTAACCCCCCAAATGCTTGGACATAATTTGAAAAACAAGTTAGGTCTAT
>CAYPLF010000047.1:0-19654 GCA_964411555.1 uncultured Bacteroidales bacterium
AACTGGTTGAGGATGGTTTCCTCGTAATCGAATTGTTTGCTTTCAAACTTGGCGAACGCGCGTACCCCAATCACGTCGCAGTAGCTGCCCATGACGGGAATGGCTTCGAGGATGTGCTCGGGTTTGTCTCCGTCCATAACCACACCCCGCTCGGTTTCGAGTTTCCAGGCGCCTTGATTGATATCGAGCACCATCGTATTCATACCGAGGTTCATACCCGCTTTTTGTGTGCTCAAACGGGTGCGGAGGCTGGAGTTGAAAAAGACCATCATCAGGGTCTTGTTTTCTCCCAAATGCTTGTAGGTATAGCGGTTCTTCTTGATCTCAAGCGCTTCCTGTACAGCCTCGTTCAAATTGCCGAGGTCTTTGACGTTGGTGAAATGTCTCATGCTGTATGTGTTGTTGTTTCGTTGTCAATGAGTTCTTTGACCATGACCAATGCGCTTAGGCTGGCTTGGTCGATGTTCCGGGTTCTGAAGGCCCCAAACTGGTACTTGCGGCTGATCAGGCTGTGGCGAGAGCAAACGCAAATCCAGACCGTACCCACCGGTTTTTCCGCTGAACCTCCATCTGGGCCCGCCACTCCTGTGGTGGAAACGGCGATGTCCGTGTCGAGCCGTTCCCGAACGCCTTTGGCCATTTGCTCGGCTACTGCCTGACTGACGGCTCCCTCTTGCTGCAATGTTTCGGTTGAAACGCCCAATACCTGTGTCTTGATGCTGTTGTCGTAGGCCACAACGGAACCGTAGAAATAGTCGGAACTACCCGGAATACTGGTCAGCAGGTGGGCTATGTTGCCTCCCGTGCAGCTTTCGGCCGTGGAAAGGGTTAATCCTCTTTCACGGAGCATTCGGCCTATGACGGCCTCAACGGGTGCATCTTCTTCGGCCAAAATGGCATTACCCAGAATGCTACGCATGGAAACCAAGGCTGATTGAATATCGGTGGCCAAGCTATCGCGGTTGTCGCGGTCACCTGTCATGCGCAGTTTGACCAAACCGGCAGAAGGCAGGTAGGCCAATTTGATGTCGACAGGCAGGTTGTTTTCCCAATCGGTCAGCTTGATGGCCAGCGCCGATTCGGGTATGCCGAAAACTAGCACCGACTGATGCATCAGCGTGGGCGTATTGAACTGAGCCTTTAACCGCGGCAGGATTTCGTTACTCATCACCCATTGCATTTCGGATGGAACACCGGGCATGGAAACCAGGATTTTCCCGTCTTTTTCAAACCAGGTAACGGGTGCAGTGCCCCGTTTGTTTTGGATGATGGTGGCGGCTTTGGGCACATAGGCCTGGTTGTACGTCAGTTCGTTCAGCACAATGGGCCTGTTTTTGAACAATTCGTTGATGGTGTCAATCACAGCCGGATCAAACACCAATTCGGTGTTGAAATAGGTGCACAGCGTTTGTTTGGTAATGTCGTCTTTGGTCGGTCCAAGCCCGCCAGTCATCAAAACAACGTCGGCCCTGTGGAAAGCGGTTTCAATGGAGTCGAGAATGTGCTGTTCGTCATCGGACACCGTGGTGATTTGTTTGACGCGAAATCCCTCATTATTCAATTCCTTGGCCATCCACGCCGAATTGGTGTCAACAACCTGTCCAATCAGCAACTCGTCACCTATGGTAATAATCTCTATTTCAATATCCTTCATGCCCGTTAATCAACTCCGGGTTTGCCCGCTTCATTCGTTGTATGCTTCGTTCCAGCCAATTAACTCCGGATGATACCGTCCCCTTCGATGATCCATTTGTAAGAGGTCAATTCTTCCAAGGCCATGGGGCCCCTGGCGTGCAGTTTCTGCGTACTGATACCAATTTCCGCACCCAGTCCGAACTGTGCGCCATCGGTGAAGGCCGTGGAAACGTTGGTGTAAACGCAGGCGGCATCGACAGCCTTGATGAACAGAGACTTGGCCTGCTCGTTTTCAGAAACGATGCTTTCACTGTGCTTGGAGCTGTAGGTCGCTATGTGGGATAGGGCATCCTCCATGCTGGAAACCGTCTTGATAGCCATTTTGTAGTCCAAATACTCGGTGCCGAAACTGGCGGGAGTAGCTTGTTGCAACAGGTGTTCGGGATAATGGCCCTGCAAAGAGACATAAGCCTTCTCATCTGCATAGATGATTACGTTGTCGGTGGCCAGTTTGTAACAGAGTTCAGGTAAATCGGAAAGTCGTTTTTCGTGCACAACCAGGCAGTCCAGGGCGTTGCATACGCTGACGCGACGGGTCTTGGCGTTATGGATGATGGCCGCTCCTTTCTTTACGTCGCCATCCACATCAAAATAGGTATGAACGATGCCCGCTCCTGTTTCAATAACGGGTATGCTGGCGTTTTCGCGAACAAAGTTGATGAGGTTCGCACTTCCCCGGGGAATGATCAGGTCTACGTAATCCCTGGCGTGGAGCAACTCGAAGGTGGCTTCCCGTTCGGCAGGAAGCAGGGTGCATATGGCGGGATCCAGACCGAAGCGTGTCAATACCTCGTGGATGATGGAAACAATGGCCACATTCGACTGATGGGCATCCTTGCTGCCTTTGAGGATACAGGTGTTGCCTGATTTGAAACACAGGGAGAATACGTCAAAAGTCACGTTGGGCCTCGATTCGTAGATAATGCCGATGACACCGAAAGCTACACTAACCTTGCGCAGTTTCATGCCGTTGGGTCTTGTGGTTTCACCCAATATCCTTCCAAGGGGTGAGGGCAGGTTGGCCACGTTGCGGATATCAGACGCTATGTCTTCCAGTCGCTTATCGGTCAACTTCAACCGGTCGTACTTGGGATCCTTGGGGTCCATCCTGTCAAGGTCTTGTTGGTTTTCCTTGAGGATCAAGTCTTTATTAGCCAAGGCTGCTTCGGCTACAGCCAGCAAGACGTCCTTGATGGTAGAGTCGCTGACCATGGCCAGATTGCGTCCGGCATTTCTGGCTGCTTCAAATGTATTGTTTAAGTTCATAGTAATCTTTTTTTCCAATACGGTGTTTGTTCAACGAATGTATCCGTTTTCAGTGGGATTCCATGTTACTGAAACGGAATATCAATCAAGATACAGGTAATCGTAATGCACCAAGGGTTTTTCACCTTTTTTCCCCATCACATCCAGGGCGGTCTGGCTTCCGTATTGAGCCTTTCCTACGCCAATGGATTGACCTTCTTGATTGTATATCCGGATAATGTCCCCTTTTTCAAAGGCACCTTCAATCCGGGTAATGCCCACCGGCAACAAACTGGAGGCTTTGTCGTTCAGCAAGGCTTTTTGACAGCCTTCGTTGATGTGGACTTCGCCCTTGGCAAACCCTTCCGAATGGGCTATCCATTTTTTGATGGCTGATGAGGCTTTCTCGCCTGGAGTAAACCGTGTGCATACGGCTTCCTTGGAGGTTTCCAGCAAATCGGTCAGGATGTTGTCCTTTGTTCCGTTGGCGATAAAGACGGTAATGCCTTCTTCGGCCACCTTTCGGGCAATGTTGGTTTTGGTCAGCATCCCTCCCCGGCCAAAGGATGATTTTTCAGCCGAGATGTACTGCCTTAAGTCTTCTCCCTGTTCAATAACCGGAATCAATCGGGATGCCGGGTCGTTCGGATTGCCGTTGTAGATGCCATCGATGTTGCTCAGGATGATTAAGGCTTCCACATCCATCATGGTGGCAATCAGGCCGGAGAGTTCGTCGTTGTCGGTGAACATCAGCTCGGTCACCGAAATGGTGTCGTTCTCGTTCACCACCGGCACAACGCCGTTTTCCAACATCACCGTCATGCAGTTTTTCTGATTCAGGTAATGACGACGGCTGTGGAAGTTTTCTTTGGTGGTAAGCACCTGGCCACACACGATTCCGTTTTTCTTGAACAGGTCGTAGTAGTGGTTGATGAGAATGGCCTGGCCTACGGCAGAATACAGTTGGCGTTGGTCAACAGGGTCCAGTTTGCGGTTGGGTTGAATCACGCTCCGACCCGATGCCACGGCTCCGGATGAAACCAAGATGACTTCAATCCCGGCTTTTTGGAGGGTGGAAACCTGTTCAACCAATGAAGCCAGGCGCTTGATGTCCAAGCCTCCTTGCTTACTGGTCAACACGTTGCTGCCAACTTTGACGGCTATGCGTTTGTAGCGATATGTGGTCATGATTCCTGCGTTGCTACGGTTTATAGGGCCTTATTTGATGTGGCTGGCCTTCAATCCCCTAATTACAGCGGCTGTAAAGCCGGCGTGTTCCATTTCGTTCAATCCTTTGATCGTGATGCCGCCCGGGGTGGTCACCTTGTCTACTTCTGTTTCCGGGTGTGTACCGTTGGCTTCCAATAGGGCCACAGCTCCCTTCAAGGTCTGCAGAACCACTTCTTTGGCCACATTCGGATAAATGCCCATTTCCACACCACCTTCCATGGCTGCTCTGATATAACGGAAGGCATAGGCTATGCCGCAGGATGAAAGAGACATATAGGCGTTGAGTTGATTTTCAGGCACCAAAATGGCTTTTCCCATTTGGTTGAACAAGGACAAAATGAGCTGTTCCTGCTCATCGGTCGTATTCCAGGAGGCAATGCAGGAAAAACTTTCCAAGACATCGATGGCTGTATTGGGAATGACCCTGAACAAGGCAGGCATGATACCATCTTTGTCCGGGAATAGTTGTTGAAGTGCATCCAGGTTTACACCGGCTGCAATGGAAAGCATAATTTGCTTATCGTAATTCAGATTGTCGACGATTTCATTCACCACCCGTTCCACCAACCAGGGTTTTAGGGCCAGGATGACCAGGTCGGCTCCCTTCACACAGTCAACATTGGATGTGTGGCAGGCTATTGACGGATTGAACGTACGGATGGCATCCAGGTTCTTTTCATTCACATCGCTGACGGCGATGTCTGACGGTTTCAGGAAGCTGCCTTGGCTCAATCCCCTGGCTATGGCTCCTCCCATGTTTCCGGCTCCGATGATGCTGACTTTCATACCTAATTTGTTTTTTGAAAGGTGGTCAATTATTTCGCTGGCTCTTGTCTGCCCTTATTGGTCTTCGACCAAGTCAGCTTATTGGTGTAAACAGTCGACGTTACAGGTTCTTCAACACGTCGCTGAATGCCTGCAGAAACTGGTCAGCCTGCTCTTTACTGAGTGAAAGGGGAGGCAACAACCGAATGACGTTCGTTCCGCTTACACCTGTAAAGATATGCTTTTCTGTTAACAATTTGTGCCTGATTTCTTTGATGGGTTGTTCAAATTCCAATCCAATCATCAGACCCATGCCTCTGACCTCTTTGATGCCGGGTAGTTGTTTGAGTTTATCCAGCAGATAGCCGCCCACTTCAGCAGCCTGTTCAACCAGGTGTTCGTTTTCCATCACCTCGAGCACGGCCAATCCGGCTGCGCAAGCCAGGTGGCTTCCACCAAACGTGGTACCCAACATGCCATAGGAAGGTTTGAAGTCCGGACTGATCAACAGTCCACCCATGGGAAATCCGTTTCCAATACCTTTGGCTACCGTGATGAGATCGGGCTTGATACCGACGTGTTGGTGGGCAAAGAATTTCCCGCTTCGTCCGTAACCTGATTGGATTTCATCCAAAATCAAAACCGTTCCTGTTTCCTTGCAGGCTTGTTCGAGATTCTTTAAAAAGGCTGCTTCCGGAATTTGAATGCCACCAATTCCCAAGATACCTTCAATGATGACGGCACAATATTCCTCCGATGCCAGGTGGTTGCGCAACGACTTGGTCTCATTGAGGGGCAGGAAGGTGACCTGCAGGTCTTGGTTGATGGGTGCGCAGAGCTTGGGGTTGTCCGTCACCTGAACGGCAGCCGAGGTCCGCCCGTGAAACGCTTTTTTAAAGGCGAGGACTTTCTTTCGACCTGTGTGGAAGGATGCCAGTTTCAAGGCGTTTTCGTTGGCCTCTGCACCCGAATTGATCAAGAACAGTTCGTAGTTTTCATAACCGCAGGCTTTCCCCAGTTTTTGGGCAAATTCCATTTGCAGGGTGTTGACCACCGAGTTGGAGTAAAAGCCAAGTTTGGCAACCTGGTCGGATATCCGCTTGACATAGGTCGGATGGCTGTGGCCAATCGAAATCACGGCATGGCCTCCGTACAAATCGAGGTATTGGGTGCCTTTGTCGTCCCAAATGGTACACCCTTCGCCACGGACGATGTTGATGTCAAACAGGGGATATACGTCAAATAATTTCATAATTGTACGTCTAATGTGCGTATTAAAAAGCCAGCGCTTTGAGGTTCAAACCGGCTCCTTCGTCCAAACCGAACATGAGGTTCATGTTGTGGACGGCTTGACCGGAAGCACCCTTCAGCAAATTGTCTATCACGGAGAAAATGAGCAGCTTGTTGCCGTGTTTTTCCAGGTAAAGCAGGCACTTGTTGGTGTTCACCACCTGCTTAAGGTCAATCGACTTTTGGCTGATGAAGGTAAATCGGGCTTCCTTGTAAAAGTCTGAGTACAACCTCAGCGCATCTTCAATGCTACCTTCAAAATTGGTATAGACAGAAGCAAAGATACCCCGCGCAAAATCTCCCCGAACCGGAATGAACAGGATTTCCTGGTCGAGTCCGTCTTGCAGTTGGGTGAGCGATTGCTTGATTTCCTGCAGGTGCTGGTGCTCAAAGGGTTTGTACACCGAAATGTTGTCGTTCCGCCAACTGAAATGGGTGGTCGAGGAGGGTTTTACGCCGGCTCCGGTTGAACCCGTGATGGCGTTCACATGTACTTCTCCTTTAATCAGACCCGCTGAAGCCAGGGGCAGTAAAGCCAACTGGATGGCGGTGGCGAAACAACCCGGATTGGCAACGTGTTGAGTTTGTTGAATGGCTTCCTTGTTTAATTCGGGTAAACCATAGATAAAGTCGTGGTCGGGGTTCTTGTGGCGGAAATCCGTAGAAAGGTCAATGATTTTTACTGAAGAAGGAACGATGTTTTCTTCCAGAAACCGTTTGCTGTCACCGTGGGCCGAGCATAAAAAGAGTACATCGACCGAATCCAACGGCAGGGCATCCGTGAACGTCAAATCACATTCGCCCACCAAGCCGCTGTGGACGTCGGTAATGGCATTTCCCGCGTTGCTGCTGCTGTTGATGAAGGAAATGACCACGTCCGGGTGGTTTACCAGGATGCGGATCAATTCGCCTGCCGTGTAACCGGCTCCTCCAATGATTCCTGCGCGTATCATGACTTGTTGTTTTTCTTTTGTACCGCGTGGTATATTTTAATGGAATTGCCCAAAATCTTAGTGAAGCCTTTGGCATCTTCAGCGGTGAACGCTTTTTGGGTTTCCCCATATTCGCCGAATTCGGATTTCATCAAATCGAATGGGCTGTCAATGCCCACCAATACATAGTGATACGGTTTTAGCTGTACATAAACCCGTCCGGTCACACTCTGCTGAGTGCTTTCCAGGAAGGCTTCACAGTCGCGCATCACCGGTTCCAGGTATTGGGCCTCGTGCAGGAACATGCCGTACCAGGTACCAATCTGGTCTTTCCAGTATTGTTGCCATTTGGTCAGGGTATGTTTTTCCAGCATCTTGTGGGCGTTGATGATGACCATGGGTGCAGCGGCTTCAAAACCTACGCGACCCTTGATGCCGATAATGGTGTCACCCACGTGCATGTCACGTCCCACTGCGTATTTGGAAGCAATGGCCTCGATGTTCAGAATGGCCTTTACCTTATCTGAATAGGTTACTCCGTTGACGGCGCTGATTTCGCCAGCTTCAAAGTCGATGGTCAGCGTTTCTTCACCGGTGGCTGTCATTTGTGAAGGATAAGCTTCTTCAGGTAATGTCTGGTTTGACTTCAGGGTTTCCTTTCCTCCGATGGAAGTACCCCAGAGGCCTTTATTGATGGAGTATTCCATCTTTTTGAAATCGGCTTCGAAACCATGTTCCTTCAGGTAGTTGATTTCGTATTCACGCGTCAAAATCATATCCCTGGTTGGGGTAAGGATTTTGATGTTGGGAGCCAGGACATTGAACGTCAGGTCAAAGCGGATTTGGTCGTTGCCAGCTCCGGTTGAACCATGGGCTACGTATTCGGCCCCAATTTCCTTGGCGTATTCAATGATGGCGATGGCTTGGAAAATGCGTTCGGAACTGACGGAAATGGGATACGTGCCGTTCCGGAGCACATTGCCATATATCATATACTTGATGCTCTTTTCGTAATAGTCTTTGGTAACATCAAGGGCTACATGTTTCACCGCACCCAGTTTGTAGGCGTTGGCTTCAATGGTTTTCAGGTTCTCTTCGCTGAATCCACCGGTGTTGGCAACAGCGGTATAGACTTCATAGCCTTTTTCTTCTGACAAATACTTGGCGCAAAACGAAGTGTCCAACCCTCCGCTAAATGCTAATACAACTTTTTCTTTCACGTTATTGAGTGTTTGTTTTTCTTGAGTCGGTTTTTCGCAGCGTTATTCGTTCTCTTTTTTATCCGCTGGTTTTGCTCCCTCTGCTTGGTGTTCCTTGGGGTCGTACAGCATGGCCGTACACATACAGAAGCGACGGTTTTGCCGTTGAAGGATGTCGTAATTCACACAGCTTTGGCATCCTTTCCAAAATGCTTCGTCATCGGTCAGTTCGGCGTAGGTCACTGGTCTATATCCCAGTTCGTAGTTGATTTTCATCACGGCTGCACCGGTAGTCAATCCAAACAGTTTGGCTTCCGGGAACCGGGTTCGTGACAGTTCAAATGCTTTATGCTTGATGCGTTTTGCGAGGCCATGACCACGGTATTTATCAACAACAATCAGCCCGGAGTTGGCCACAAATTGCTTGTTGCCCCATGTCTCAATGTAGCAAAAACCCGCAAATTCCTGGTCGTGAAGAGCAATGATGGCCTTCCCCTCCAATATCTTTTGGGTAACATATTCAGGTGAGCGTTTGGCAATGCCGGTTCCCCTTATTTTGGCCGCATTCGCTATGGTTTCCAGTATAGTATCGACGTAAGCCACGTGGGAAGCGTCGGCTATCATCACATTTATTTCAGTATTCATTTCAGTAATCATTCAAGTGAGTGAAAAACACATGTTATTGAATGGGCAGAACTTCAGATAAGGCACGTAGCAGTTCAGCTCGGGTGATGTGTTCTCTTGGAATAATCAATATGGTATCATCACCGGCTATCGTGCCCAATACCTCGCTGGAGGTTTTTTGGTCAATATCGGCAGCAATGCTTCCTGAATATCCGGGCTTTGTCTTGACCACGGCAAACACACCGCAAAAGTCGATGGATAGAAATCCACTGGCCGTATGGTTACTAAAGTCAGACTGTTTCAACCACGATTGCCGGTTTATACCGGAATCTTCAGGTAGCAAATACACGTAATTGCCATCGTGATCGGGCATTTTTGCTACCTTTAGTTGCTTCAGGTCGCGGGATAGGGTGGCTTGCGTGAGATCAAAATTATGTTCTTGCAACAGAGTAAGCAATTCTTCCTGACTACCGATTCGGTTGTTTCGAATCAGGTCTTTTATGAGCATCAGCCTGTTTGACTTATCTTTCATCAGTTGTCTTGTTTGGTTGGTTTGAATAAAAATACAAACAGGCCGCAAAAATAACCATTATTCTGCACCCAACCAAACAAAGTATGCAATAATTGTTCAAAAAAAGATAAAATATGCAATAATAATGCATATTATTGCATTGTTAGAGCGATTTCCAACCTTGAGCTATGAGGTCAATTTCATTCCCATCCCGGGTTATCATTCTGCTACCCATTTTTTTAGCACAAATATGACCAATCACTTTGATGGAAGGAAGTTGAAGAATGGTTTCGTGAAGTGATAGGGGAATGGTGAATAGTAATTCATAATCCTCTCCACCGTTTAAGGCAGCAGTGGTCAGGTTCATGTTGATTTCTTCAGCCATGGATGCGGTTTGGTAATCAATGGGTAGGTTTTCTTCGTATATGCGACAGCCACAGTCGCTATTGGAACATATGTGCAGCAACTCAGACGATAACCCATCGGATATATCAATCATGGAAGTAGGCACAATGCCCTTTCTGGCCAACTGGTCAATCACGTCTTTTCTGGCTTCCGGTTTCAGTTGACGTTCCAGGATGTATTCCTTGCCGGTAAAGTCCGGTTGGGCACCATCTGTTTGTTTGAAAACGTGTTTTTCCCGTTCCAACAATTGTAGTCCCATATAGGCGGCTCCCAGGTCACCGCTTACGCAAATCAGATCGTTCTCGCGGGCTCCACTTCTTAATACAACATTACCCTTCTCTCCGGCTCCCAGACATGTCAAACTCAACGTGAGGCCGGTAAGTGAAGAGGAGGTATCACCGCCTACGATGTCCACACCGTAGTTGTCGCAGGCAAGCTTCAATCCATCGTAAATAAGGTCCACATCTTCAACGCTGAATCGTTTTGAAATGCCTATGGATACAATGAGTTGTTTGGGTTGCCCGTTCATGGCGTAAATATCAGAGAAGTTGACAACGGCGGCTTTGTAACCGAGGTGTTTGAGGGGAGTATAAGTCAAGTCGAAGTGTATACCTTCCAACAGCAGATCGCTGGTTACCAGCACGTCATTCCCGTTGTATTCCAACACGGCGGCATCGTCTCCAACGCCGATGTGGCTGGAACTGTTTTTTAACTGAATGGAAGAGGTCAAGTGACGTATCAATCCAAATTCTCCCAGCGTATTGATTTCTGTTCGTTTCTGATCGGTCATGCTTCGGTTTCGTTGATGAGTGTGCGAAATAGCGTTGTCATATTGGGTTGGGCTATCAAAGCCGCGTTCTGAACATCGGTATGAGTAACTTCTTCAATTTTTCCGTCAACTCCCAGGTCGGTGATAACAGAAATGGCAAAAACTTCAAGGCCTGCGTGCCTGGCAACAATGACCTCAGGTACCGTGGACATTCCTACCGCATCGGCTCCCATCAATTTGAAGTAGCGGTATTCGGCCGGCGTCTCGTAGGTGGGTCCGGAGGTTCCCAAATACACGCCTTCTGTTACCTTGATGCCCATTTTTTTGGCTATTTCGATGGCTTTTTTTCTGAGTCTGATCGAATACGCTTCACTCATATCGGGGAAACGGGTCCCCAATCTGTTGTCATTCTTTCCACGCAGTGGATGCTCGGGGAAATGGTTGATGTGATCGGCAATTATCATCAAATCACCTTTCTGAAAGTCGGCACGCATGCCGCCGGCTGCATTCGATACGAAGAGGGTTTTAATACCAATTGCTTTGAATACACGTATGGGAAAGGTTACCTCGCTCATGGAGTATCCTTCATAGTAATGGAACCGTCCTTGCATGGCTAGTATGTCCACATTCCCCAGTTTGCCGTATATCAGTTTTCCGCTGTGGCCTTCCACTGTTGAAACAGGGAAATGGGGTATCTCGCTGTACGGGAGTATTGTTTTATCGGCAATGTCATTGACAAAGTCTCCTAAACCCGTACCGAGGATAATGGCCGTTTTTGGAGGATGGGGAAGGTGTTGAAGCAACCATTCAGCTGTTTCGTTTATGGCGTTGTACATAAGTCAGTATTTTTTTATCAAATTCTTCTTGCGAATCGTCCATGAACCGGATGTTCAAGGGTGGATAGTAACAATACGGCAACAGTGGGTCAAACCGTGTATCGTCGTTCATGCGAACAGCATCTTTTTCCGTGGTGAGAATGATTCCATGTGCCTCACGCAAAGAGTCAAAGGCTTTTTTAATTCTAGTGATATCCCTTTGTTTGAATTGGTGATGATCCGGGAATATCATGATTTCAGCACTTGGACAATACGATTTTACGTACGAGATGAATGGTTCCGGAGAGGCTATCCCTAAAACAATCAGTACAGGAAGATTCTTTTCAGCAATTTCATCCATGGAGGTTAAGGATTCAATGGCTGTTTCATCTTTCTTAATGGGGCATAATTTGCCATACTCCAGGGTGGTGAAAAAAACCGACTGATAGGGATAGGGTTTGGTATCCAACGAAATGATGCGCCGTTCAATCGGTGTAATGGTGGGAGGGCATTTGGTGAACAAGATGATATCCGCTCTTTTGTGGTGGTCG
This sequence comes from uncultured Bacteroidales bacterium, assembly GCA_964411555.1. GTDB lineage: Bacteria > Bacteroidota > Bacteroidia > Bacteroidales > UBA1402 > UBA8389. The sequence goes on from CAYPLF010000047.1 coordinate 12,032, forward strand.
GCAGGTTCTCTCAAATTCCCGGCCGGTAATAAGGAGTCATGAGAAATGGGGCGATTGTAGTCCACCAATAAGATATTCAAACCCGGAGTCACGTACCGGTGTTGATAAGCATCATCAAGTAGGATAACATCAATAGGAGGTTGTTGATCAGCTGCGCTCAACAGTTCAATACCTCTGTGCCTTTTTTTATCGACAGCCACGATAACGTGGGGGTATTTCCTAAGCATTTGAGTGGGTTCATCACCCAAATCGTTTACATGCTGTGAAGATGTACCAATCATGAAACCTTTGCTCTTTCTTTTGTATCCTCTGCTTAAAATGGCAACTTGTTGTGTTGAACCAAGTAGTTGAGCCAGGTATTCGGTCATAGGTGTCTTGCCGGTTCCTCCAACGGTGATATTGCCTATCCCGATTACCGGTATTTCAGCTCGGAACGTGGGTATAACGCCTAGGTCAAACAAGGAATTTCTGACCCAAACGACCAAGCCGTATAAAAGAGAAAACGGCAGGAAGAATTTTCGTATGCCGGAGGAAGCTTGGCTCATATCACCGTATTTCCACTACGTCTGATTTAGCAAGGATACCGGTTTGGATGCGTGAGGTTCGAAGGGCAACAAAGGGTTCGTACTCTTTTCCCAGCAGGGATAAGGCAAACTTGAGCTTGGTCTGTTCCGTGAGAGATTCCAGTATAGTGGTCATGTAATCTTTCTTTTCCGGGTAGTAACTCAACTGATACTCCTTACACTTGCTCAATGTTGCAGCCATTTCAATGGCATCGTTGATGGTGCCCAGTGAGTCGACCAAGCCCAGTTCAACTGCTTTTTGCCCTGTCCAGACACGTCCTTCGGCAATTTTACGAATAGCCTCCGGTTTCATGTTTCGCCCATCCGCGCATCGTTTTACAAACAGATCATACCCATTTTCTATGTATCGTTGGATTTTCTGCTTTTCCACGGCGTTCATGGGGCGTGTCAGATTCCCAAGGTCTCCCAGGTCGTTTGTTTTCACTACATCGAAATTGAGACCAATCTTTTTGGTAAGTTTATCAAACGTAGGAAAAATAGCAAAGATGCCAATCGATCCGGTCAGGGTAGTGGGTGATGCAACAATCTTGGTTGCGTTGCAGGCTATGTAGTAACCACCGGAAGCTGCATAATTCCCCATGGAAACAACGACGGGCTTCTTTTCTTTAAGGGTAGTCAGGGCTTGCCAAATCTGTTCAGAAGCAAATGCGCTTCCTCCAGGAGAATTGATTCGGAAAACCACGGCTTTGATGTTGTCGTTTTCACGGATGTCTTCTATTTCTTTAACAAGTGCTTTTGCTGTAATGCCTTCCTTCCCTTCGTCATTGATTTCTCCTTCAGCGTAAAGCACAGCAATTTTATCTTTTTGATACTTTTTTTGTTTGTTCGGTGCCAGTAACAGGTTGCTTACCGTGACAACTGACAGGTCTTTTGTTTTATCCACACCATTCAATTTGGCCAAATAATCTTTCGCCCCGGTCTCGTAAACCAAGCTGTCCACCATTCCATTTGTCACTAATTCGATTGCCGGTTTCATCAGTTGGTTTTCGTCTGCCAACTGATCCAGTGTAGCAACGGTTGATCGTCTGCTTCCGGCTACGCCAGTAAGGACATGATTCCAAATGCCATTCAGGTATTCTTCTGTTTGAAGTCGGCTTTCCGGACTCATTTCCGTTTTGGTATAAGGTTCAACAGCTGATTTGAATGTGCCTACTTTAAATACCTGCATTTCCACTCCCAGTTTTTCCAGCGTTTTAGTAAAGAAAACCGGTGTCGCGGACAGGCCACACCAGTTGACAATGCCAATGGGATTCAACAACATTTTGTCGGCCACTGAGCAGATATAGTACTCTCGTTGGTCGTAGTTGTCAGCGTAAGAAACAATATATTTTCCGGTTTTTTTGAAATCTATCAATGCATCTCTCAGCACTTCGGCAGTGGCAAAACCAGCATCAATGGTGCCTACTTTTAGGTAGATACCTTTTATTTCTTCTGAATCGGCTGCTTTCTTTATGGCCGACAGCAGATCATCCAAGCCTTGTTGGTTCGTGCCGGTATCGAACGGCAATCCAAGCGTTTCAAGATTGAACATGCCTTCTTGTCCCTGTTCCACAATTGCTCCGTCAAGTTCCAGTTTCAATACACTGTTTTTCTCAAGCGTGTATGATTTATCTGTGCTTGATATCGCTCCAATAATGCCTACAAGCAATAAGAAACTGACTAGTCCGACTACCAGCAACCCAACTATGGTAGCCAGTGTATAAGTAAGAAATTGTTTCATAGTGATGGTTTTGGGTTACAAAGTTGGTGAGTTTTGATGGATTTTCCTACTGTAGTCACTTATTCAGTGTTTGGGAGGCAGTTTTCCCCTGCCCAACGGGATGCTTACACCCAGTTGGAAATTGGTGGTCAGTGTGTTCAGCGGTATATACTGCGGGGTGACGTTATAAAAGACATAATCACAAGCCAGGTAAATGTTCATGATGGCGGGAACAAATCCCAGTGCAACACCGAACGTTTCTTTCTTTCCGTGAATGACGGAATAACTGCCCGACAAGTTGAACCACCTGAATGGTCTCAGGTTTAGGGAGCCGGTGAGTTCGGAATAGCGTTCGTTTAGCATAAACCGGTTTGAATAAAGGGCTCCCACACTGATTTTATTGTTCAGTATAGCGTATTCCAAACCGGCATTGATGGTGGGAAACAAACGTTGAAGCACATCGCCGTCGCTTGCCTCTTTCTTGAAATCGGCCATTTTCAGCATATCTTCCTTAATGGTATTAAGTTGATCTTCGGCGGCTTGTCCCTGAAGGCTGTCCATGCCCAAACCGGATATGCCACTGAAAGAGACCTGCCCAGAAGACCGGGCTTTGGTTATGTTGGCCTGATCCCATTTGATGGCACCTAAATCAATAACAGACAGCGATATATCCATATTGCGAATGGGAGAGTAATTGATTCCAAGATCAATGGCTGCACCTTTTCCACCAATACCCGGAGTGCCTATCTCATATTCTCCGTTGATGCTGCCATTTTCGTCGGTCAACAGGGTGAGTCCCTTGCCGTAGGCTTCCATCTTTCCAACAGTATGTACGGTCCATACATCCGGAGTCATATTGATGTCCATGGTGTCAATGCCGGCTTTAACATAAGCACCTCCTATCAGCAGTTTAAGCTTGGTTCCAATGCGAAGATTATCGATGATGTTTCGTGAGTATCCCAGAGAGGCTTCTGCAAACAGACCGGTACTGACTGAAAAGTCGTGGATGTTGTATTCATTGCCTTCAGATGAACTCATGCCTTGTTTCAAAAAGGCAAAGAAATCATACGGTAGGTTGAGGGAGAGGTTTAAGCGAGTGGCCACGTCAAACGTCCAAAATGCATTTCCGGTGTAGAAGCCCATGGAGACCAGGCTTGTTCTAAGGTCAGTCCTCAGGTAATTGTTAGGGCTGAGCTTAGACAAGAATTCATCAACAGGAATACTATTATCCATAAAGGTGAGCAATTCACCATCGCCTACCGGTTGATAAATTAAGTTGGTAAACTGCATATTAGATTCAATGCCCAAAGAAAAAGCGCCTACAACAGGAAGGCTCAGGTATCCCCTTACGGGAACCAATGCCGGGTTCATCAGGTGCCGATGGGTTGCGTTATCCATAAAGTACCCCGTACGTGAAACGGGTTGAGCCAGTGTCAACTGAATTCCTACACAGAGTGAAACCACGAACAAAATGAGTCGTGCACGTAAACGAGTGGATATATAGGTTGTTTTCATGGTTGTTTCTTATTTGTTCATTAATCCACCTAGGTTAATGCCTCCATTAAGACGTGCCTTCAAATCGACAAGGATGTAATTCTCAGGTCGAATGGGTGTTCCAGCCACGGTCGAGTTTGATGAAGCCTTGAATATCAGTTTGAAGCCCCTGAGGTCTTTCAATTTTCCATCCGGATCATTCAGCTTGATGGTCAGTTCGCTGGGCGTTGGAGATCCATCTTTCGCTCCGGCGCTGATGGTCTGACGTACGGGAGTCACATCGAGTGGAATGTCATCCTTATCCAAAGGCGTCAATTCCAATTCCAGTTCCAAAGGAATGGAGTTTTGGAATGTACCCAACAGCTCGAGGCATTTGCCCGAAGCAGATTCACCAATCATTGGATCAAGATCACTGATGGTGTCAGGTATAACAATGTTCAGATCTTCTCCAAAAGCGAAAGGTACCGTCACATCGTATTTCACATCCATGTAGTAGTCAGCCAATAAATTGAAGTAATGTTGTTCGGAAATATCTGCGCTGGCATTTATTTTAATAAAAATGTTGTCGGGTATGGTCTTGAACAATTTTTGAATGTTGGCTTCTACAAAAACATAATTTTCGGGCATGCCTGCACTATCCGGGGCTATCCAATATCGGGTATTCTTGGGTGCACTCGGGGTCTGGGCCTTTGGCAACCGGATACGGATCTGTTGAGCCGCTTCGTCCATAACAATGCCTTTCCTGCTCGGTTTCAAGTCAAGGTCAATGAAGATGGGTACCCCAAGATTGCAGGTGGTTTCAAATGTGATAACCGGTTTGGTGATATCAAGTGTCACAGAATCTCCCTGCATAAAAGAAGGCAAACCCGAAATGGAGATGTTTTGTTCTTGGGGGGGTATTCCCGGATTCAGTTTACCATACACCGATTCAAAGCTTAAACCCGAGAGTTTGACATCCACACTGACAGTGATGGGGTTGTCGGTCAATTCTTCACTGTTTACGGTAGTTTCACCTACCTCAACGCCAACACGGTAGCGAATTGTTTCATTGATGGCCAACTGACCGTTCAAATCCTTGCCGTCAAAGAAAAGACCTTTCAGATTGATAGTTCTATGTAATTTCCCATTTTCGTCAAACGCCTGATGGATGACCACCTTGTTGTTTGCGTCAGCTTCACCGGGAGCAAAACCCAGCAAAGATGGGAAGTCCAGTTCAATAGTGGCAATGAGTGGCTTATCCAATTCTGGCATATTGGTGATGTCTATATTCAAATCCAATTTGGCACCATCGGAAAGCAGGATACTATCGAGCGATACGATTTCATCCGGAAGATCGATGACCGGTAATGCCAGCTCTGTTGTGTCTGAAAAGGTATTTGAGAGTGCATTCAGTTGGAGTGAGGTGGAGGATATCTTTAAGTCATCGGTAGAAGCTTGCAAATCCAACGATTCATTGGACAATGATTCTACATCCTTGGTGTTGACAGCGCCACCCCTTAAGCGGACAGACCCTGCTACGTGAATAACCGTATCCAATTCCAATGTGCCTTCATCTAACTTTTTGCATATATTGAGCGATTTCAAGGTAAGCTCAATCAATTCAGGGATTTCGTCGGAAATGGTATAAGTATTATTGAGCAAGAACTCTTTGAACGAAAATAAACGTGGAAATGTGATGCTCAACGGATTGCCCGCCAACTCCAAGGGTAAGTCAGGTTTGGTAATACGTAGCCGGATCTTGGTGTTTTCTGCCATCTTAATGGTATCCAGCCGCTTTACCTTATCGATAATATCGATTTCGAATGAAATAGGCACGTCCAAATCGGGAATGGTGATGTCTTTGTTTTTTGTAATGACATCTGCTGATTCAAAACCCAGATTCGTTTGAACATTCATCTTGATTTCAGGGTCATTGCCGGCTGATGGGATGTAGGTACTGTTGATTGCATTCGGGAATGAAATGGATACCCTACCAGAATAGCTTACTCCATCGCTCCAATTCAACCTACTATCGGAAACTGCAAGTTGACTCAGATCAAATGATTCAAGTTCGAAAGCCTTGGTGAATCCATTTGTGAAGGAAGCGTTATATACCGTGTAGGTATTCCCCGATAATCCGGTTGTGGGTTTCAAATTGAGTTCATCGGGGAAATGAATGGTTAACGTGTCCAGTGTCATCTGGGTGCTGATTCCTGAGGGCAATTTGTTAGCCTGTAGCGAGAAGGAAAGCGAATGGCTTGCTTCATCAAAATAAACAGTATTTACTTTTTCGATGTCAGCAGGAATGCCGTTGTTGATAGTCAGGTCTGTGCTTCCTGAAATCTCGGAATATACGTCATCGACATTGAGATCCATGGATTCGATGACCATATCATTGATGGAAACGGAGACACGAATGTGCATATTTTTTACATCGTTGATTTTATTAGATAAGACATAGACTCCATCCATATGGACCGAACCAGAGGTCTCAACCTCGCTGCTTCCCGTAATATTGTTGTTGACAGGCTCTCCTGCAATGTTCAATCCATTGAAATGATAGGTTTTTGAAATGAGAAATTGATTGTTGACAGTCATGGAGTCTTTGGTCTCAAAGGTAATGAGGCCCGTTGGTAAATCAGTGAATTTAAATAAGTCGGAGGGATTGATGGTCAGGTTGGGAACAATTTTTCCTGTACTCAATGCGCCGGTAGAATCTATCAACTGAATGCTGACCGTGAATGTGGCAGATGGATCATCATTCAGTACCACATTATCGACTCCGCTAACCCCTGAGGGTACTGATACGGAGAAGTCGATGGCCTGATTGTACGTTACGGTAACAGCACTCTCGTCCACGATGGGTAAGGGTATTGATTCGCTTCCACTGTATTCAGGCAGAGTAAGATTGGAAAAAATTGTACCCGTTGTACCTGCCCTGTCAATGTCGTCAATTTCCAGGTCTTTAAGGGTGTATCCGGACATGCCTGCTCCAAAAACAAGGTCCTGATTAACAGAGGGTAAGCCGAAGCTACCCAGTGATATTTGGCTGATGTTGAAATTTACTGCGCTGTTTACCAAGACTCCTGGAATTGAAAAGTCTTCGAGACTCAATTCTCCAAAATCAATGGTTTGTTGCTGGGTAAATGACTTATCCTCAACACTCAATGCATTGCGGTCAATTTTTGGGATATCGGCACTGATGGAATCATTGACCGTCAACGCATATCCTCCATCCTCCATGGTTTTTAACATTTCCATATCGGCAGGATCCAGAAAGTCTCCCAGTCTGATGGTGTCTGTTTTTCCCAATGGTACAGCCAACGAGTCGCCACCAAACGTGATGGCCGTCGAAATGCCTCTGTTAAGATCGTATCGCTCATCAATGCAGGCTTGTATGAACAATGATGCGGCAAGCACAATGACGATTGAACTTGCTGAATGGATTCTACGGGGTGTATTTTTCATAGTTGAATCATTTTTTGTTCCTGGAATTGTTGAAGGCTTTTCGCCCATCGACTCATATGACTAAGGCATAGAGGGAGTGGATTCATGTTAAACAAAAGTAACAAATTTTGTTTATTTGTCAATGTATATGTGCTTTGTGTTCAAGGATTTCTTTGTTGGTAATGCCAGCACTGACATCTTTTGTGATAGGTAATGACTAAAATGAAAACAGTATTGATGCGTTTTTTGTTTAGCTGTTTCATTTTTAAATTATCACTAGTATCGCTATGGCAATGTCTGTTTTAACATCCCTGTTTTCAAGTGCTTGAGTTTGTTTGCGAAAAAAGTTGGAATTTTCTTGTCGTAAAAGTTGCAGGGTAAGTAAAAAGCGCCTACTTTTGCACCCGCTTTCCACAAGGA
>CAYPLF010000048.1:0-18532 GCA_964411555.1 uncultured Bacteroidales bacterium
GCAGCGGCTTTTATGTGGTCGGGTGTGAAGAAGTCTGGTTCTCCTACACTCATGTTGATCACATCGATGCCTTTGGCTTTCAGCTCGTTGCTTTTTTGGGACATGGCAAGGGTCTCAGAGGGTGAGAGGCTTGCCAACCGTTCGGAAACAGGGTTCATACGTTTTGGGTCAAATGGTTAATTCTTGGCAAAAATACAAAATATTGCCGAGATAACAATCATTCTGATTGATAATTAGGATAAATCACAGGCTTTTTGTCATCATTCTTTCCCGAAAGCCTGCAAATCGTGGAGAATGGTGTCGTCCACCTTGAAAATGGAACCCTGAGCCTTGCCTCCTGGAAATTTCAAATAGTTGGTGACATCTTCCCATTGTTGTTCGTTCAGGTTTCTGCAGCGCATAACACGGTAGGTGCTCGTGTTGTAATTGTTGTAATATAGGTAAATGTACCTGCCTATTGTTGCAACGGAGGGCCCTTTGGCAGGTTCGATTCCGGTAAGTGTTTCAACCTCAAGGTTCTTAAACTTCTTTAGGTTTATTGACGACACCATATGGATGTTTTTTTCCAGGGGTAGGTTGTTGTCATTTTTAAAGAAAAGGTGGTAAGATCCGTGCTTCTTGAAGATATAGGGGTCTGTTACCTCGTAATCTGCTTTATAAAGAGGGTTGGAGGGTCCAAAAGTCACAAAATCCTTCGTGGTTGAGTAATAGATGGTATTTGATGCAGAACCCCAAATCAAGTAAAAGCGTTTGGAAGTTTTGTGAAAAAACAGTTCGGGTGATTGCGCTGAACCGGCAGCAAGGGTAAGGATCCTTTCGCCCGACCATGTTTTCAAGTCTTTTGAACAGGCGTAACCAATGCTTCCTTTAATGGTGTCGGTGGCCCAAACCATGTGGTAAGTTCCATCCGTTCCCTGTACAATGCTCGGATTCAGGAAGTATTTGCCAAAACCAATGGCGGGTTTGAAATAAATGGCTCCATTGCCCGCTTTTTTCCACAACAAACCGTCGTAACTGTAATTGAATACAAGCCCGTTATTTTGAGGGTTTGCGCTGCAAAACAAATACGCAGGGTCGTTCTTGAAGATGCGTGAAAGGAAGTCTTTTTCCTGTTTGTTCGGTGTTTGAGCCATGGAACTGCCCATTCCTAGAAAGAGTGCAAAGGCCAACAGGTATAGTTTTGTTTTACTCATGATTGTAGGGTATGAATTACAGGATGCTTTTTAAGTTGTGTCCCATGCGCTCTTTTTTGGTCCGCATATAGGCCTCGTTATAGGGGTTTACCGGAACTTCAATCGGAACGTTCTCGGTGATGGTCAGTCCATAGGCTTCAAGCCCGATGCGTTTCACCGGATTGTTGGTCATAAGCCGCATCTTGCGCACACCTATTTTTTGCAAGATCTGAGCACCCACGCCATAGTCGCGTTCATCAGCATTGAAGCCCAGATGGAGGTTGGCATCCACGGTGTCGAGGCCTTCTTCTTGTAATTTGTAGGCTTTGATCTTGTTCATCAGACCGATACCTCTGCCTTCCTGGTTCATGTACACCAGCACACCCCGACCTTCTTTCTCAATGGCCTCCATGGCCTTGTGAAGCTGTTCCCCACATTCGCAACGCATGGAGCCCAGCACGTCCCCCGTCATGCATGACGAGTGAACCCTGACCAATATGGCTTCATCCGGTGTCCATTCCCCTTTTACCAAGGCAATATGTTCCAAACCGTTTGAGGTTTGTTTAAAAGGTATGAGGCGAAAGAAGCCGTACTTGGTCGGCATTTGGACTTCCGGTCCCATTTCCACCAACGATTCCTGTTTTAGGCGATAGGCAATCAAGTCTTTAATGGTTGAGATTTTCAAACCAAACCGTTTTGCCATTTCAATCAACTGAGGCATACGAGCCATGCTGCCATCTTCGTTCATGATTTCGATGAGGGCGGCTGCCGGTTGAAGTCCAGCCAAACGGCACAAATCAACAGAGGCCTCCGTATGTCCGGCACGTTTGAGTACTCCTTTCTCTTTGGCGTATAGTGGGTTTATGTGTCCGGGGCGTCCCAGGTCTTCCGGTTTGGTGGAAGGATTGGCCAGAGCCTTGATGGTGGCGGCCCTGTCTTGAGCCGACACACCAGTGGTACATCCTTTCAGTAGGTCTACTGTTATGGTAAACGGAGTACCCAGCAGTGACGTATTGTTTGAAACCTGTTTCTCGAGTTCGAGTGCTTCGCAGCGCGTTTCGGAAATGGGAGCACACAACAAGCCTCTGCCTTGTGTGATCATAAAGTTGACCTTCTCGGGTGTGATCAATTCGGCGGCTGTAACAAAGTCGCCTTCGTTTTCCCTATCCTCGTCGTCCACCACAATGACAATCCCTCCTTCAGAAATGGACTGGATGGTTTCTTCGATGCTATTTACTTGAAATTCCATATTGATGGCTTTTTTTACGTTTGAATAACCGACTAAGCAACCACTTGGGGTTCAGCCAGGTTTTATAGAAAAGTATGTATGCGTCGCTGTTCAGGATGGCTGAATCATTGACGGCTTTGTAAGTAAGGAACAATCCCAACGGTAGCATGGCAGCGGAGCTGATCCAGCCTCCCAATACAGGATCCCAGACACCGTCACGTGAAAATTTATAGCCGGCTGTGTCAATCATGTAATAAATGATAAATAGAATAACGGATACCACAGCGGGCATACCGATACCACCTTTTCGGATAATCGCACCCAAAGGGGCTCCGATGAAAAAGAAAATCAGGCAGGCGAAAGAAAGTGTGAATTTTCGATGGTATTCAATGCTGCTCCGTCTGAATTGATACGTTTCATTACCCATGGTAATTTCTTTGAAATCCAAATCGGATAAAATTTCCTGTACCCTGCTTTTCGCTCTATTTGCGATATCAATGGCCTTATCTCTGTTTTGAGACTTGAGCAAACTGTCAACATTGGGATAAAATGCCTTGCCCAGAGTGTGCTTACGTACGCCCTCCAGCGTTAATAAATCACGGTTTCTTTCTGTCTCGCGTCCAAAATACTTGGCTTCCACATATTCCCGTTGGTTCCTGATCAGCAAACTGTCTAAAATGGCCCCCACCGAATCGATAACCAGCCCCAATTCCTTGGTGTTTTTGCTGAAATGGAGACCGGTAAAGTTGGATTCATCCACACGGTTGAAGTTGGCATCGAAGTCAATCACCAATTCTTTTTTGCGGAAAGATTCCCTTCGGTAAGGTATCCAGGCTGAAGAAGCTTGCTCATTGTCGAAGTTGCTGAACCCCTCTCCATCGTACAGCGTGAAAACCAGGAACTTCTTATCGTGTGTAAACCGTAGTTTTCCGTATCGGGCCAACGTGACGGCTGCGTTGTCGTATCCGTTTGAGAAATCATACACCATCAGGTCTTTGAGTAGGTTCTTTTCCTCATCCTTGTCCTTGACGTAGATGGTGATGCCGGTGATGTCGGAAAAAAAGGCACCCTCGGGAATAGATAATTCCGGTGATTTCTGTTTAAATGAGGTCAACAAAGACATGAGGCGTACCTGAACCTTTGGCATGGCAATATCCTGAAAGTAGAAGGCGCCTATGCAAATAAACACCATCAACACAATCAAGGGTTTCATGATTTTATACAGTGAAATGCCGGCCGCTTTCATCGACAACAGTTCGAGCCGTTCACCAAAATTTCCGAATGTCATAAGGGAAGCCAGCAAGACTGCCAGCGGTAAGGACATGGGCACCAACGAGAGGGCTGCGTTCCAAAAAAACTCCATGAAAACGCCAAATTCAATGCCCTTGCCCACAAACTTGTCGATGTGGCGCCACAACAACTGCATCACCAGTATGAAGTTGCTGATCATGAAGGTCATGAAAAAGACCGGTAAGAAGCTTTCAAGCACAAAGGTGTGCAGCCGTTTGATGCGAAACATGAACCAAGCGTTTGAAGCGGCAAAATTACGGGAAAAAACCCAAACTTACGCGGTGTTTGCTTTTTTTAAAGCCCTGTCCGTCTGCTTAAGATATCGATTTGCGAGTTCCACAATTCGATGCTGCTGTTCTTTTCAGAGGCGTCAGCGAAATCTGTGATGCGCAAAATGGTATCCCCGGTCAAATCAGACTGCTCGATGCGTAGTTCAAAATAACAGGTTTCAGGTTCTTCGTTCCATCGAAACCGAACATAGATACCATTGTTTTTAGCGATGCGCACGGCTTTTTGACTGCTGTCATCCCAATGGAAGGTGAATACACCGTCATGTTCATCCACATCGTCGGCAAACCATTCTGACAATCCGGAAGGTGTACTTATAAGATTCCACAACAAGTGGGAGGATACTTTCTTGAAAACATATTCGAGTTGAAAGGCTTCTTTGACCATGATTCCCGATTTTTGCACAAAGTAAGCCTTTTATATCTGATATCCTAACGGTAACGTTCTCTTTTTTAGCCCAAACAGCGAAACGACCAAAAAAAATAGGCCTCGGGATTGGTGTATATGGCGAAAAACAGTATCTTTGTCGCGCTTTTTCCAAAAGGCGAGATAGCTCAGCTGGTTAGAGCGCATGATTCATAATCATGAGGTCCCCGGTTCAATCCCGGGTCTCGCTACAAAGTAACATCGGTCCAACAGCCGATGTTTTTTGTTGGGATGGCATCCTTTTCAAAAGGATGCCATCCCTTAAAATTGGTAGCTCAGATAAAGGCCTGGTTGTTGCGTATCGATGACAGGGGCGATGCTGAGGTTTTTTGGAAGGTATTTCATCAAACCGTCATACGCCCAATACGTGGCATGCGTCATGATCATGCCAACCGCCGCTCCCATCAACACATCGTTCACCCAATGGGCATTGCGGGCCACATGCAGATAAGCCACATAACTCGCCGTCACATAACCTCCCACCGAAATCCAGGGACTGATGTAGCCCAGTTCGTGATCCAAAAACGTTGCAGCAATGAAGGCAATGGCAGTATGCTGAGAAGGGAACGAATTAAACGCTTGATTGTCAGGACGTGCTTCATTGGTGATTGTCTTCATGTTATGTACCACAAAATCGCTGGAAATATAGGCCATGGTCAAAATGACAGAGCGGTTGATGAAGCGGTGTTTCGATTCCAGGCCACAGAGACTCAGGGCGTAAGCGCCAACAGCAGGAGCATACCGGAGGTAATCATCACCTAAGTCAATGTAGTTCGGAGAACTTTGATCATTCCAGTTCAGTTTATCCTGCATCGTTTCTTTGGCGTTTGGTATGGCCATAATGATACCACTCCCCACTGCCAGCCCAATGGGGACCACGCTTTCTTTAATATACCGTGATTGGTACCACTTGGTATTATTAGCGGAGGAAGTGGATGGTATGACCGAACTGCTGTCGGTTTGTGCCACAGCCGATAAAATGAACAGGATGACAAAGAGCAGCAATAGAAGTGTTTTCATTGACAGTTTTGCATATGCTCTAAAAAAATAGTTTGCAATATTGATTATTGCAAAGAAACAATAATCATAGGAAAAGTGTTTACAAATAAGTATTTTTATTCTCTGAAGTTTTTTTCACTCCTTAACGTAAGTTCCAACCATGGATATACATGATAAATCTGGTGACGCCCTAGTTGGTGAGTTACAGGAAATAAGGCGTAGCTATGCAGCGTTACAGGTTAATTACAACAATCTGCTAGAGGCAAAAAAACAGGAAGATGTTTTGGTCCAACAGACCAAGCAGAATTATGAGGCTTTTTTCAATTCCATCAATGATTTGTTGTTTATATTGGATGAGCAGGGCGCTATCATTCACACCAACAAGACCGTTATTGACAGATTGGGTTATACCAAAGAAGAACTGTCAGGTATGTCGGTATTGATGGTTCATCCTTCAGAAAGACGCGAAGAAGCCGGTCGTATCGTAGGCCAGATGTTGGAGGGTACAGCTGAGTTTTGCCCTGTGCCTATTGAAACAAAGTCGGGGATGCAGATTCCGGTTGAAACCCGGGTGGTCCATGGTCTGTGGGATGGGAAACCGGTAATTTTTGGAGTAACAAAAGATATATCAGCTGTCAAATTATCGGAGGAAAAATTTTCGAAAGTTTTTTTCCTCAATCCATCTGCTTGTGGTTTGAGTGATATCGCTACCGGAAAATACGTTGAGGTAAATGATCGATTTTACTCATTGCTTGAATTTAAGAAAGAAGATGTAATTGGGAAAACTGCTATTGAATTGGGCCTTTTAACTGCGGAATCGTACCAAAACATACTAGTCAACGCTGACTATGACGGAAAAATATCAAACGCCAAAGCCGACTTGGTAACCAAAAGTGGTGAAATCAAACACGTGCTGTTATCATCGGAAAATATATATATACAAGATAAAAAATACAGATTTACAGTTGTTCACGATATCACGGACCTAAAAAAAGCCGAGGATGAGGTACGGTTGAAAAATGAGGAGTTGACGAAATCAAATATGGAAAAAGATAAGTTTTTTTCCATCATCTCCCACGACCTTCGCAGTCCGTTTACCGCATTTCTAGGACTTACTGAAATTTTAGCCGTAGACCTGCCAAACTTGTCCATGTCTCAGATTCAAGACTTTGCCGTCAAAATTAGAAAATCAGCTACCAATTTATTCCGCCTGCTTAATAATCTGTTGGAATGGTCACAGATACAAAGGGGTTCCATCGACTTCACGCCAAAAGAGTTGAATATCAATGAATTGATGGATGACTGTATGAGCTTGTCCATAGAATCGGCAAAGATCAAGGAAATTGAACTTGACATCAACATACCCGAAAATCTGGAAATCATTGGCGATAGGGATATGCTTCAGACGGTAGTCCGAAATCTTGTTTCAAACGCCATAAAATTTACTCCAAAGGGAGGAAAGGTTGCTGTCTCTGCCGAGAAAAAGCCCGACGACAGCATTGAAATTGCTATAATAGACACCGGAATCGGCATGAACCAAGCCGCAATTGGTGAGTTGTTCAGGATTGATGTCAAAGCAAACCGTAAAGGTACTGAAGGGGAACTTGGCACCGGTTTGGGTTTATTGCTCTGCAAGGAGTTTGTAGACAAACACAATGGTACCATTGCGGTAGAAAGCACCGAAGGGGTTGGTACGACATTCTCCATAAACCTTCCTCCTTTATCAATGAAGGAGTAGGTGATCAACACATCAATAATGGAATCAGAGATACATTCCGATGTGCCCGGGCACGAATTCTGGTATCCACTGGACAATGCAGCCAAGATATATCCCGCCATTACCACCGACGAGGTTACATCCGTTTTTCGAATAACAGCCCGACTGAAAGAACCGGTCAACATTGCCGCCCTATTTAAGGCAGTTCGGACCATCGAAAACCGCTTTCCTTATTACAAGGTGAACCTGAAAAAAGGATTTTTCTGGTACTACCTGGAATCGGCCGATTTCTTAACCCGCATCAAAGTAGACAACAAGCAGCCCTGCAAACGATTCAAAAAAGGCCGGCACCTTTTTCGGGTTGTCGTAAAAGACAATCGGTTGAGCGTTGAGTTCTCGCATTTGTTAACCGACGGCAATGGTGCCTTTGAGTACTTGACCACCCTGCTGGTGACGTATTTCAAGGAGTTGGGGATACAGACCCCTGACAGTTTCATGTATATGAAAGTGAATAGTCAGCCAGATTCCGAAGAATTCGAGGATGCCTACAACCGCTATTTTCAAGAAGAAGTGCCTGCTGCATCCAGCCGTCCCCGTGCGTTTCACCTGCCTTTCCCACTCAGAAAAAAACCCAGACTGGATGTGGTGTTTGCAATGCTTTCCGCTTCAGAACTAAAGCAAAAGGCTGAAAAACATGGAGTCAGTATTACGGTGTATCTCATAGCCGTGTATTTACATGTCCTGCAGGAATTGTTCGAGGACTTGCCACGTCACAGTAAATACAGAAGGTTCAAGAAGTTAGGAATAGAAGTCCCCATCAACCTCCGAAAACTGTATCCGACAAAAACCATGCGGAATTTTTCGTTGTTTGTCATACCGGAAATTGACCTGCGACTGGGACACTACACGTTTGAGGAGATAGTACAAACGGTATATCATCAAATGCAGTTGGAGACTGACAAGAAGTTGATAAACAAGATATTGGCCATGAATGTGGGAAGTGAGCGCAAATTTGTGGTGAGAAGCATTCCCTTGTTCGTAAAAAGCATGGTCTTAAGAATGTATTCACGTGCGTATGGGAGCAGTCAATACAGCGGAGTAATGACCAATATGGGGAACAAGGTTTTACCGGAATCGATAACGCAGCACATCGACTGTCTGTTGATCACACCACCGCCACCCAACTCGACAATCAAGGCCGGGTGCGGCATCATCGGGTTCAACGATACGTTGGCCATCGGTTTTTGCAATAGTGCCCAATCGAAAGAACTGGAAAGAAGGTTTTGTGGATTTCTTGTAAAAGAAGGTATACAGGTTAGAATTACAAACAACTGAAGCTATGAAGACGTGCAATTATTGCGGAGTTGAACTGGATGTGGACATGAATTACTGTCCCTTGTGCGGGCATAAGAGCAATACGCCCGTCATAGTCAATGAAAAAGAGCGTTTCCCCCGAAAGGTACAGGAAGAAGTAGCCGGTGACGTTTACGATTTTGATGAATTGACACAACCTCAAAAGCTCAAACTTGTATGGGAAATAACCACGATTGTCTTGCTTTCCGGCATGGTGGTGACGACCGTTATCGATGTGTTGTTCCAAGGTAGCATTACGTGGTCAAGGTATTCAATGGCGGCCGGCCTGTTTTTATTTGCCGGAGTATCGCTGCTTGTTTATGCCTCAAAAAGGCCATTTTGGATGGTGGTGGGTTTTTTTGTCAGTACGTCGCTTTTGTTGTTCCTCATTGATGTATTCAACCAACAGTATACCTGGGGCCTGCGATTGGGTATACCCTTGGCTCTATGTGCCAGTCTGGTTGGTTATGTGCTCATTGTTGTGATAGCCAAATCAAAACAAAAAGGGATTAACATCATTGCCTATGCATTGGTAGCTGCAGGAATCATGTGTGTGTTCATTGAGGGTGTAGTTTCTTGGTATATCGCACACGCGCTTGCCCTAAGGTGGAGCCTTATCGTATTGATTTGCGTAATACCTGTTTCGGGTATCCTGGCCTACATCCATTTTCGCTTGAAACGTGTGACCAACCTGAAGCGGTTTTTTCACATATAAAAAAGGCACCCCGACAGCAGGTGCGGGATGCCTTTCCGTGTTTATCAAGGCATAATGCCTGATACAGTTGTCGTGTTGTTGATTACTTCGCCTTGTTTGTCTTTTTTGCCGTGTCGGCTTTCTTGGCCGTTTCACTGGCTTTTGCACAACAAGCTTGCTTATCGGCCTCTTTAACTTTGCAGCAAGCTGCCTTTTCCTTGCAGCACGCAGATGATTGAGCCTGAGCGTACGTCATTGAAGAAAGTGCAGCTACAACCAGTGCTGCGATGAATACTTTTGTTTTCATGTTTTGTTGAATTGTGTGAGATTTCTTGTTATAAAACAAAGATACATCCTATTACCAATAATTTCTACCCAAAAGTTGTTAATGAATCTCAAAAATTGAATAGGAACCGGTTTGCAGTAATGCCGATGAAACGTACCTTTGTCGAATCATGGACGTGCAACAGTTTAACATCCAATTCCCGGCCGAATGGTATCCACAATCAGCCGTTCAATTAACCTGGCCACATGCTGGAACCGATTGGGCAGAAACACTTAATGAAGTCATGCCCTGTTTCAAGCAAATTGCGCTGGAAATTTTAAAACGACAGGACTTGATTGTGGTCTGTGCAGAAAAAGAGGCCGTATTGGAGCAGCTTGGAACAACTCACCAAGGTCGCTTACACCTATATGAATTGCCATCGAACGATACCTGGGCCAGAGACCATGGCGGATTATCCGTTCTGGCAAATGACAGACCGACCATACTCGATTTCACCTTTAACGGCTGGGGAGAGAAGTTTGATGCCAGCCTGGACAATCGGATAACATCCAGCTTGTTTGAAGCACATGCCTTTTCAGAAACGGTTCAATACAAGAACGAACAACCGTTTGTTTTGGAAGGAGGCAGCGTGGAATCTGACGGCAAGGGCGTCCTGCTGACCACGACTCAATGCCTTATGGCACCACATCGCAACCAACCCATGGATGAGGCTGTCATCGAAAACCACCTGAAACAAACGCTGGGCGTTTCACGCATCCTGTGGTTACGGGAAGGGTATCTGGCCGGTGATGACACCGACGGCCACATCGACATGCTGGCCCGGTTTTGCGATGAAGAAACCATAGCCTATGTGGCTGCTCCAACCTGGGAAGATGAGCATACGGAGGCTTTGACAGCCATGGAACGGGAATTGAAAACCTTCAAAACTCAAAGCGGCAAACCTTATCGTCTTATTCCGCTACCCATGGCCACACCTGTGTACCACGAAGGGGAGCGGCTTCCTGCCAGTTACGCAAACTTCCTGATCATGAATGGAGCTGTCCTGCTACCGATATACGGACTGGAAACTGACCAAGCCGCCATCGACCAGCTTCAATCCCTGTTTCCCAACAGGGAAATCGTACCCATCAACTGCCTGCCCCTTATCAAACAACACGGTTCCCTCCACTGCTTGACCATGCAGTTCCCAAGAGGTTTCGTGGTTTAAAGCGCCAGCTCTTCGCCCTTGTAGAAATCGAGGATTTTTACGGTAAACACGTAATTGTATTTGGACTGAAGCAAGTTGGAAGTGGCTGAAACCAGTTTCATCCTGGCCTCGTAGTATTCATACGCAGAAGCCTTGCCGCTGTTGAATTTTTCCTCGGCAAACTTGCTGGCAATTTCCGATTGAGCCACCGCTTCCTTGGAGGCGTTGTATTTTTCCAAGGCATTTGTTGCATTGAACCAGGCCTGTTGAATCTCTTTGTACAGTGTCTTCTTGGTGTTTTCCAAATTCAGTTCAGCATTCTTGATGGCAATTTCAGCCGAACGGACGCTGTTGCGGGTGTTGAAACGGTTGAATATGGGAATGCTCATATTGATTCCCATCGATGTACGGGAGTTCTTTTCAAGTTGGCCACCCAAACTGGCATTTGTGTCATAAATACCGTTTCCATAATTGGCTCCAAAAGAGACACTTGGGTAGTAACCGCCTTTTGCTACTTCCAGTTCTTTCTCACTACCTTTCAGCCGCAGTTCAGATGCTTTGACACTTGGTTTGTTGGCTTGGGCATAAGCAAAGATATCTTCAGCCGGTGTCAGGTTCAGGCTTAATGCATCTACATTGATTGAAGGCACCACCACATCAAAATTGTTCCACTCCTGCAATTCAATGAGTTGGGACAAGTCCAGCAACGAAAGCCTTAATGTATTTTTCACCTGGGTCGTATTCAGTTTGTCGTTTGCCAATTGAGCCCTGATTTCAGATACTTGCCCTTCCGGTATCTTACCAAGATTGGCCATATTTATGTACCGGTCCAGCTGAAGTTGCGTAAGCTTTTCCTGTTCCAGTGCCACCTGCACGATTTCCTTGTTGTACAAAACTTGTAAATAGGCTGAAGCGATAGAAACCGACATGCTCTCCTGCGCTTTTTTCAAATCCTCAATAGAAGCCAACAGGTTCAATTTTTGCGCTTCAATTGTTTTGGTTACCTGAAACCCATTGAAAAGTATGACATTGGCTGATAATCCACCGGAGTATGACTGTGAATTGCCGAATTCGTAAAACCCTTTATTGTTCATGTATTGTCCGAAACTCAGATCTTGCGATAAGCGGGCAGAAACATCGGGTAGACGCTGGCTTTTAGCCCTGTCCAAACTGATGGCTTGGTTTTCCTGAGATAGTTCGGACATTTTCAAACTGATGTTCTGCTTCAATCCTTGCTCGATGCATTGTTGCAGTGTCCACGGTTGTTGGGCCGATACGCCGGAAACCAGCGTGGTTATTGCGATTAGAGTCAATATCTTGGCTTTCATAAGTACTGTATTAGTATAGATAATCATACAAAGATAACAATAAATGCATAATTATTTCTTCTTATCCTTGGGGTCGATGGCGGCACCCTTGATTTTCTCGTTCAATTTCAAGCCGCTGGTCACTTCAATGTTGATACCGTCTGAGAGTCCGGTGGTTATTTTGCGGCGGACAAACGTTTGCGGTTTTTCTGTTTTCACAACCTGGACGAAGGCGGTATCCTTATCGAATTCGATGGTGCTTTCGGGAATGACCAACACATCGGGAACGCTGTTCAGCAGGATTTCAGCATTGGCGCTGTAACCGGCACGGACAAAGACATTTTTGGGTATCCGGGCCGCTGCCTTGATTTCAAACATGATGGCGCCACTTTCTTCCACGCCCTTGGGGGAGATATATTCCAAGCGGGCATCGAAGGTTTGGTTGTTGAGCGCGCCGATTGACAGTCGGAGGGGAATGCCTTCTTTGATGCGACCCACTTCGGTTTCATCCACCTTGCCTTTGAAAATCATGTCGCTCATATCGGCTACCGTGGCAATCGTGGTTCCATCATTGAAGGTGTTCGACTGGGTGACCGAATTACCCACCTTGACCGGTATATCCAAAATCATGCCGTCTATGGTTGAACGAATCAACGTATTGCTTTGCTTGTCACCCTGTTTGGTCATACCGTTACGGGTAATGTCCAGGTTGTTGATGGCCGTTTCGTATTCCTCTTTGGATTGTTTGAGTGAAACCACAGCGGTTTCATATTCTTCTTTGGAAATAATTTTCTTGCCATACAGTTCTTCCTGCCGTGCAAACGTGTTTTTTTCCTGTTCCAGTTTTATGCTCGCTATGTTCACCCGTGATTCGGCCGCATTCAAGCTGCTCATGTCGGGGATGACTTTGATTTTGGCAATGATCTCATCTTTTCTCACCGCTTCTCCGGCTTCCTTGCACACTTCGGAAATAATACCCGAAAGCTGTGGTTTGATGAGAATTTCATTCCTGGCCTCAATCTTGCCGGTGGCTACCGTTTTCTTTTCAATGGTGCCTTGTTGTACGGTTACGATTTCATACTCAGTAATGACCGGTTTTGATTTTTTCCACAAGAAGACAAAGGTGCTTCCTACAATTGCTACCAAGGCAACCAGAAAAACAATTCTGACAATCTTTTTCATACTATATTGATTTTTTCATTTATGGTAGTATGTAACGCCGCATGCTCAAACTTTTCCATGTTTGGGAGCTTTTACAAGCATGCTCGTTTCATATTAGGGTTATTTACGCGTTATATTTTTATTTATTCTTCACTCAATGCTTCAATGGGTTTGATTTGCATGGCACGCCAGGCGGGTAGCATGCCGGCCAGCAACCCCATAAAGATCAGGATAAACGAGGCGGACAAGGCCACATCGAAGCGGATGACAATCTGGCTGATGAAGATTTCGTCTTCCACACTGGAATGATTGATGAAGAACTCAATCAGTGCCAGGAGGCCAACCCCCACACTTAGGCCGATAAAACCAGCCATGGCTGTCAAAACCAAGCTTTCGTTCATGATCTGGGAAATGATGTTGCGCGGTCTGGCTCCCATGGCGCGGCGGATACCGATTTCCTTGGTGCGTTCCCGGACTGAAACCAACATGATGTTGCTCACGCCGATGGCTCCGGCCAATAAGGTCCCAACCCCCACAATCCAGATCAGAATGCGGATAGCCAGGAACAGGTTGTTGAACATCTCGAATTGCTTGCTGATGTTGAAGCTGTCCAGAGCCCTGTCGTCATCGGGGGCAATGCTGTTTTGGGACCGGAGGATGGTTTTGATTTCTTGTTCCATCAGACCCACATCGCAACCGTCTTTGGCCGTGGCGGCGAGAAAGTCGAATACATCCCCCCGGTTGTATGCGCGTTGCATGGTCGTAATAGGCAGTACCACCATGTCTTCACTGCGACCGCCTATTTGAACGTTGCTCATACCTGTTCCCACACCAATCACTTTGTAGTAGATGCCGTTGCAACGAATAATCTTACCCAGGGGGTTTTCGCCTTTATCGAACAATTTCTCATACACGTTTTTGCCAATGAAGCAGACCTTTCGAACATCCGTGATATCCACATCGTTAATGTAGCGTCCATAGATGATGTTTTGTTCTTCAATGTTCACGTAATTGGGGAAACAACCCCTGACACTGAATGAACCGGCTTTATCACCCCTGACCAGGTTGTTGGTTCCACCTCCCCCAAAAATCATGGGAGATACGTGCTTGACACTGGGGACATTGTTTTGAATGACTTCGATGTCACCGTTGCGCATGCTCCAACTGCGTCCTTTTTTGAACCCTTTGTAGGGTTTGGAGGTTTGATTGGCAAAGAAGAAGCAGGAATTGGTGGCCAGTCCCTTGATTTCCTTTTTCATGCCCATTTCCAATCCGTTACCGGCTCCCAGCAGTAAAGTCAGCATCAGGATGCCCCAAAAGACACCGAATGCGGTGAAAAAACTTCTGGTCTTGTTCCGGGTAATGGTGTGCCAGATTTCCTGCCATTTATCTAAGTCGAACATGGTTGTGCGTTTTTTCGTTTATTATTCGGCGCGCATGGCTTCAACGGGTTTGATGCGGACCGCCTTCCGGGCCGGCAAGTATCCGGCTAGGAGTCCTGCCACGATGAGCAATAAGGTGGCACCGAACACTACTTTCAAATCAACGGTAGGGTTAAGGAACAGTTGGATATTTTCTTCGTCGGGTGCTACAGTGGGTTGTTGGCTCATGGCCATATCCAACAGCGACAAAATGCCAATACCCAGCATCATGCCTACGTAACCGAACAGGCTGGTAATGGCAACCGATTCCATCAGTATCGAATTCAGAATGGTTCCCGGGGTGGCTCCCAGCGATTTACGGATGCCGAATTCGCGGGTGCGCTCCTTGACCGTGATGACCATGATGTTGCTTACACCCACCAGACCGGCTATCAGGGTACAAATACCGATGAACAGGATGAACACATCGATGGATGAAAAGATCTTCATGGTTTGTTCAAACTCAGCAGCTGCGTTCCACATACCGATTGAATTCAAGTCTTCGGGGTGGACAATGAGTTGCCTTCCCAGCGCAGCTCTGATTTCTTCACCAAACGCCGTAATTTCCTTTTCGTTTTTCAGTCCGTTGATGGTAAAACTGATGCGGTCGTTGACAATACCGGCCTGGAATATTTGTTGAGCCGTCTGCAAGGGAATGTAGCAGGCACCACCTTCACCCATGGATGTTTTGGTGTCAATGCCAATGACTTGGAACGAAAGTTCACCTACCCTGATCCATTTTCCCAGTGGATTTTCTTTCTTGAACAACACGTCGGCCACCTTCTTGGAGAGAACCACCACCTTCCGGTTCATCTGAAGATCCATATCGTTGATGAACCGACCGTTGCCGGGTTTGAGTTTGAGTCCGTTGATAGCACTGTAACCGGGTTCGACACCGGTAACCTCGAAACTTCCGCTTTCCTGTCCGTAGCTGACCACGGCTGAACGGTTGATTTCTCCGGTCATGAATCCTATCTGCGGAAACCGTTGTTTCAGCAAGGTCTTTTCGTTGTTGGTCAGTGTGATGCGCCGATAAGCCTTGTATCCCTTGTAGGGCATGGTTGTGCGTCCCGGCCAGATCATCATGGAATTGATGGAGCGGTCGCCGAAGTTGGACATGATGCCATTTTTTAACCCGTTGCCCGATCCCAGCAGGATGATGAGCATGAATATTCCCCATGCCACCGCGAAGCCCGTGAGAAAGCTGCGCAGCTTGTTCTCACGCATGGTGATGAGAATCTCTGTCAGGGTGTCAAATTCCAAAAATCGCATAGCGGGCCGATTAGGGGATGATTGTTGGATGATTTACAGCTGTATCCGACTCAATGATACCATCCTTGAGCCGGATGATGCGTTTGCTTTTTTCAGCGACCGACTGTTCGTGGGTCACTATGAGCAGGGTGATGCCCGAAGCGTTCACATCGGAAAGCACTTGCATGACTTCTTTGGTGGTGATACTGTCAAGGGCACCGGTGGGTTCATCGGCCAGAATGATTTTTGGTTCGGCAATCAAGGCCCTGGCTATGGCGATGCGCTGTTTTTGCCCACCTGACAGCTCGTTGGGGTAGTGGTGCCACCAGTCTTTCAATCCCATCCGGTCAAGGTATTCCATGGCTGTATTCTGGCGTTTCTTACGCGAAACACCTTTGTAATACAAGGGCAATGCAACATTTTCCAGTGCATTCTTGAAGGAAATCAGGTTGAATGACTGGAAGACGAAACCCACCAGCTCATTCCTGAGTTCTGCCGAACGGGTTTCAGACAGGTTTTTTATCAGTTTGCCATCGAGGTAGTAATTGCCGGTGTCGTAATCGTCCAGAATGCCCAGGATATTCAGCATGGTCGATTTACCGGAGCCGGATGCCCCCATGATGGAAACAAACTCTCCCTGTTCGATGTGCATGTTCAGTCCTTTCAATACGTGCAAGGGTTGTACGCCGGGATAGGTTTTGTGGATGTTCTCAAATCGGATCATGATTCGGTGGTGCTAGTCAGTTTGGTGTATTGTTCCATCAGTTCTTCCGGTGTAACCCGGAGCAACTTCATGGTTTTGAAAAATTGAGGAACCATTGTTTCAAAAAATTCTTCCCGGCGGAGTTCCAGGATCAGGTCGATGGCTTTATCTTCAACGAAATAGCCTATGCCACGTTTATTGAAGATGATGCCTTTTTGTTGGACAAAGTCATAGGCCCGCAACACCGTGTTTGGATTCACCTGAACCAGGGTGCCCATTTCCCGTACGGAAGGAATCTTTTCGCCGGGTGGCCATTTGCCTGTAAGGATGTGTTCGCAAAGCAGGTCAACCAGTTGCAGGTAGATGCTTTTGTGATTGTCGAATTGCATGTATGGAGTTAGATTTGAGTGGATTTGAGGCGAAAATAAGCAAGGACCCAGCAAACAAAGGGAAGGGCCCACGAGCCTACGGTAAAGACGTCTTTAAACAGCTGCAAGGAGTTGGAAGCTTGGAATCTGATTGAGTGATCACTTTTGAGCAGGTCCCCATCAAATTCGACTTGGTGGTATAATGTCCAGCTCATGATGAAACTGAATAATACGACGCAACTGATGATAACAAGTGTGGTCAGCGCCAAGGGCCTTTTCTTAAACACCAAGGCACCAAGAAAATACAGCGATTGTACAAACAACATTGTTTTGAATGCAATCCACAGTTCAACAACCGAGGGGAAGTTGTATGGTATGAAGTCTAAACTGGTTACATTGTGCCAACCAATGATCAACCCATGGATGATTCCAAATGAAAGCGTATAGACAAGGAACGTCCCTATCGTTGTGTACAAGAACGCAGCCAGGTATTTTTCCAATGAGGTGGCCGGTACCATCAAATAGTTCATGCCTGAATGCACAAACCGTAATCGACTGAATACTTCTACACTTGAAAGGACAGCTGCCAGAACGGTCAAAAATTCGAACGAGGCAAAAGGATCTTTGCCTGACAATGCCATATGGTCGAACAGGTTGAAATGTGACAGCAGGAAATAGAGCAAAAAAATCAACAGCATCGTGCCGTGAATGCGAGTACCATGAAAAATCACAATCTTCAGTTGTTCGTAAAATCGGTTGAACGAAAACATGGCAGGTTGGTTTATGCGTTAAACAGGTTGAGGATGGTTTCGGGTTGTTGGGTACAGAGATTGAAGAGGGCCTCCAGGTCAACCTTGCTTTCTGTATGCTCTGTATTAAGGGTTATGACGGAAAATCCATTGGGGGTAAGTTCCGAATACAATGCACCCTGGGGTTTATCAAAGGAAGCGATGGTACTAAAATGCAGCTTGTCGCAGATTCCCTCAATGCTCTTATTCAGTACGATGCGGCCTTCATCGAGCACAACCACCGTATCGATCAGTGTTTCCAGGTCACGTACCTGGTGGGTTGACAGGACAATGCAGCGGTTCTCATCCACCAGTTCTGCAGCCAGTTTGCGAAAAATCCCCTTGGAAGGAATATCCAGACCATTTGTGGGCTCATCGAGCAACAGCACATTCACGTTGGTGGCCAAAGCAAAGCTGATGGCTGCTTTTTTTCGCTGGCCGAACGACATTTTTTTTAATTTGGCGGTTGGATTGATATCAAACGATTGCAGGCAGTGTCGGAAATAATCGTTGTTGAACGTAGGCCACGACCCGGCATAGACTTTTCGGTACGACTCGATGCTGACATCGGGCAACCAGACTTCTTCCGGCAGTAAATAAACCCGGTTCAGAACCTGAGGGTCCCGTTTGCGCACGTCAATGCCAAAAGCTTCACATTGACCCGAAGAAACAAAGCGCAAGCCCACCATATTTTTCAACAAAGTGGTTTTTCCGGCTCCGTTTTTTCCAAGGAAGCCATAAATGTGTCCTCCTTCAAGATTGAGGGAGAGGTTGTTAAACAGAGTCTGTTTGGTGCTGTACGAAAAAGTGATGTCCTTGACGTCAATCATAGTCGGTTAATTGTTTTAGTGTATTACTAAACTAAGACACTGCAAAGTAAAAGGCTTTTTTTTT
>CAYPLF010000049.1:0-3381 GCA_964411555.1 uncultured Bacteroidales bacterium
CTAATTATGAATTGAAACATGATTGAAGCAACTCAAGCTATACCAAGAATGAAAATAGAGTGTATCCTTATTGTATCCTTATATTGTTCGATAGGCTTCTTTATTGATTCTTTACATAGCTGTTTGACTAAAGATGAATATGTTAAATTTGCAACAATTTTTAAGCACTAGTTCTTATTAAGGACTGGACGTTGTAAAACTAAAAATAAACAATCATGGTTCACCTGAACCACATCGCTCTTTGAGATTATTGCTGTTAGATTTGTTAAGCAAGTCTTTTTGTTGGACATATATTGTTAATGACATATAGATAAACTAAAGTGTCTGATAAATGCGGCATTAGAGTTTTAACTATTTATGAATAATAGCCACATGATAGTAGGCCGTAATCGTTGAGTATAGCTGGATATAGACTGTGTTTCATTTTTCTCACCAAAACTTTTGATATTAAATATTTCTTCATCCTTTTAAAAAATAGCTCAATTTGTCATTTGTTTTTAAAAAACTCTGGTTTTCTTGGGGGATTTGATGGGTTTTCGTCAGCGTATTTCATGAAATTATATAACGCAGGAATTCATACAAATGGATTTGCGTTAAAAATATAGCGGCATACGCAATTGTGTGACGCTATATACTATTTCAGAATTAAATTTATAAGTTTCGAAAAAAAATAAATAAATATGAATAAACGGTTTCTTTGTAGGGTATTTGCAAAGGTGTCATTTGTTAGAATAGGTAAAACACGAGAGGGTGGATACAATAAATATTGGTTTGGTATTTTATTGTTGGGTGCTTATTCTCTATTTGCACAACAGATTTTCGCTCAGCATTGGGTAACTGTTTATTCTCAAAATTTTGGATCTGGGGCTGTTAATTCAACAAGTGCTACACCTGCTTCGATTATTACACCAGGATTGACGGATTATACCCCAGTAACTACATATGGCTCAGCCGTACGAGATGGTTATTATGCTTTGTCTAGTCAGTCTCTAAACGGGGCTACAAGTTGGGGTACATCTACTTGGATAACCGCAGGTGATCATAGTGGGCTTTCTACTGGTTATATGATGATTGTGAACGCGAACAAGTTAAAACAGGGTCCTCAATCTGGGAATATTTTAGATATACCGATTAGTTTTAAAGCTATACCAGGTGCAACTTTTCGTGCTGGATTGTATGCCGCGAATTTAACACAATATGACAATACTACTAATACTCCAAAACTCGGCTATATTGGAGTTGGCATTTATACTGGCGCTGGAGGATCGAATTTAAATTTAGGGACAAATCAATCATACATCCTTCAAAAAACAACGAATACAAGTGATGCAATATTACCTTGGCAAAACTGTACTTCTGATTTTCTGTTACCTACAAGTACCGCTGTCTCGACGGTATACTTAAACATATATAATTCTGATACTGATAAATCAAGTGATTTTGGGAACGACTTTGTACTAGATGATATTTTATTTGAGCAGAAGGTCGTTAATTTATCTGGTTCCGTATATAAGGATCCCGCTGGGAATGGCACTGGGATGACCCTATTCACCAGTGGTTCCGGTTTATTGAATGTCGTTTTAGTCGATAATCTGAACACTGTGGTAAAGGTTGCGCCTGTTCAATCTAACGGTTCTTATTCGTTTTCGGATGTCCCCTATGCTACTAGTGATATTGGTCTTAAGTTAATTCTAACAAGTGCAAACCCAACGATAGGTACAATTTTTGATCCAAATGGTGCTGCATTTCCAAATTCGATGTATTCTACTGGCGTTAATAAATCAAATTTACCGAACGTTTCACAATATTCGTCATATCGCAATGTTATGAGTTTTTCCTCTACATCTTCGGATATGACGACTGTGGATTTTGGCTTAACATTCCCCGATTTTGGGGATGCTCCTGATACATATAAAACACTTTTAGCCAGTAATGGCGCTGAAAGTTGGGTCAATACAAATCTTAGATTAGGGGCAACTGTTGATAATGAGCCTGATGGTCAACCCAATTCTGCGGCAAGCGGCGATGGTGCTGACGAAGACGGTGTTAGTACTATTCCTTCTTTGGTTCGATCTTCAACGACTTTTTCCCTTTCCGTTTCTGCATTCAATAATACGGGATCAAACAAAACATTACAAGGATGGGTTGACTTTAATCGTAATGGTTTATTTGATGATGCAGAATATGCATCGACTACTGTTCCTTCAAATTCTAGCCAGCAATCTATCACATTGTCGTGGAGTGGTTTAACAGGTGGCTCCTCTGGTGCGAGCTTTATTCGATTACGATTAAATGATTTTTCTACAAAGTCTGCTACTGATGATGTTGGTTTGATGGGGCTTGGTGAAGTTGAGGATTATGCTTTTACAATAGTTCCATCTCCTCCTTTAAGTGGTGGAGATATTGCTCAATGTGCCACTTCACCACTTCAGACTTTGACAGCAACTGCTACGGTTGCTTCTAATGAGTCTCTGGTTTGGTATAACGCTACCACAGGTGGCTCAATCGTTGCTTCTCCAACTTTAAATAGCCTTGGAAGTGTTACCTATTATGCTCAAGCGAATGCAAATGATGGAAGTGGTAGTAGTCAAACTCGTACTGCTGTCACTCTTACTATTAATCCGCTACCTACCGCTTCTATTTCTGGATCTGTTACTTTAATGCAGAATGACGCAAATCCAAGTGTTACCTTCACTGGTGCCAATGGAACTGCTCCTTATACTTTTACTTATAAGTTGAATGGAGCTTCACATACAGTCTCTTCTACTGGAGCAAATAGTTCGGCGTCGGTCGTTCAATCAACTGCTGCAGCTGGCGATTTCGAATATGTGCTTGTTAGTGTTCACGATGCAAGTAGTACTGGTGGCTGTGACAATAATCAATCTGGAACGGTTGTAGTCAAGGTTATTTCATATCCTACTGTAACCCTTGGCGATGCCTCTGCTACCGAAGGTTCTTCTGTCAGCATCCCTGTGACATTGAACCACCCTAGCACAACTGATACGAAGATCACCTTCAGCTTAACCAACGGCACGGCTGGTAGTGATGACTATACCACCACGGATGTACAGGTGACGATCCCTGCTGGTCAGACCACAAGAAACATCGTTATCCCCACTACTGCTGATAATATTAACGAGGGTGACGAGACCTTCACCGTCTCAGTGAAGGGTGTAGATGCAGGTACCGTAAACACTACATCTACTGGCACTGCCACAGGTACAATCACCGATGATGATGCTATACCTACTGTAACCCTTGGCAATGCCTCTGCTACCGAAGGCTCACCTGTGAGCATCCCCGTAACGCTAAGTAACCCCAGCGCTACTGATACGAAGATCACCTTCAGCTTAACCAACGGCACGGCTGGTAGTGATGACT
>CAYPLF010000049.1:3481-4720 GCA_964411555.1 uncultured Bacteroidales bacterium
CTACTGTAACCCTTGGCAATGCCTCTGCTACCGAAGGCTCACCTGTGAGCATCCCTGTCACGCTGAGCAACCCCAGCGCCACCGAGACGAAGATCACCTTCAGCTTTGCCGACGGCACCGCTGGTAGTGCAGACTATACGACCAGCGATGTCCAGGTGACGATCGCTGCCAATAGCACCTCTGGAACCATCCTTGTTCCCACTACTGCTGATGCTGTCTACGAGGGTGATGAGACCTTCACCGTCACCGTGAAGAATGTGGATGCAGGTACAGTAAACACTACTGCTACTGGCACTGCCACAGGTACTATCACCAATGATGACGCCCAGCCTACGGTAAGTATCGCTTCAGCCTCCGCTACCGAAGGCTCCTCTGTTAGCATCCCTGTCACGCTGAGTAACCCCAGCGCCACCGAGACGAAGCTGACCTTCACCTTTACCAACGGTACGGCAGGCAGCGCTGACTATACGACCACCGATGTCCAGGTGACGATTGCTGCCAATGGCACTTCTGGAACCATCCCTGTACCCACTACTGCTGATGATGTCTACGAGGGTGATGAGACCTTCACCGTCTCCGTTAAGAGTGTGGATGCAGGTACAGTAAACACTACTGCTACTGGCACTGCCACAGGAACGATCACCAATGATGACGCCCAGCCTACAGTAAGCATCGCTTCCGCCTCCGCTACCGAAGGCACCTCTGTTAGCATCCCTGTCACGCTGAGCAACCCCAGCGCCACCGAGACGAAGCTGAC
Source organism: uncultured Bacteroidales bacterium (assembly GCA_964411555.1). Taxonomy (GTDB): domain Bacteria; phylum Bacteroidota; class Bacteroidia; order Bacteroidales; family UBA1402; genus UBA8389. The sequence continues at coordinate 4,239 of CAYPLF010000049.1, forward strand.
CTTCACCTTTACCAACGGTACTGCCGGCAGCTCCGACTATACGACCACCGATGTCCAGGTGACGATTGCTGCCAATGGCACTTCTGGAACCATCCCTGTACCCACTACTGCTGATGATGTCTACGAGGGTGATGAGACCTTCACCGTCTCCGTTAAGAGTGTGGATGCAGGTACAGTAAACACTACTGCTACTGGCACTGCCACAGGAACGATCACCAATGATGACGCCCAGCCTACAGTAAGCATCGCTTCCGCCTCCGCTACCGAAGGCACCTCTGTTAGCATCCCTGTCACGCTGAGCAACCCCAGCGCCACCGAGACGAAGCTGACCTTCACCTTTACCAACGGTACTGCCGGCAGCTCCGACTATACGACCACCGATGTACAGATCACTATCCCTGCCGGTCAAACCACGGGCAGTGTGAGCGTCCCCACTACCGATGATAATGTCTACGAGGGTGATGAGACCTTCGCTGTCTCAG
>CAYPLF010000049.1:4820-4919 GCA_964411555.1 uncultured Bacteroidales bacterium
ATGAAGGTGATAAGGCAACGGTAACCCTTGGCGATGCCACTGTTGCTGAGGGCGGCAGCGCCTCTATCCCTGTGACGCTGAGCAAGGCCAGCACCACCG
>CAYPLF010000049.1:5019-18515 GCA_964411555.1 uncultured Bacteroidales bacterium
AGAGTGTTGATGGTGGCACTGTTGGTGACATCACCGACCAAGCTACTGTAACCATCACCGATGAAGTAGATAAGGCTACGGTAACCCTTGGCGACGCCACCGTGGCTGAGGGCGGCAGCGCCTCTATCCCTGTGACGCTGAGCAAGGCCAGCACCACCGATACGAAGCTGACCTTCACCTTTACCAACGGTACCGCAGGCAGCGCAGACTATACGACCACCGATGTTCAGATCACCATCCCTGCTGGTCAAACCACAGGTAGTGTGAGTGTCCCCACCACGGATGACAATGTCTACGAGGGTGATGAGACCTTCACTGTCTCAGTGAAGAGTGTTGATGGTGGCACTGTTGGTGACATCACCGACCAAGCTACTGTAACCATTATTGATAATGAACATCCTCCCGTTGCAAACCCTGATGTGGTAACAACAAATGAAGATGAACGTATTCAAATTATGATTGTTTCTAATGATACAGATGCGGATGGAACATTGGATGTGAAAAGTATTGACTTGGATTCTACAGTTGATGGTATTCAGCACGCTATAACAACATCAGAAGGTGTATGGAATGTTGACAGTACAGGAATTTTGACATTCCAACCAAATAAAGACTTCAACGGAAAGGCGTTTCTCACTTATAATCTTTCAGATAATGTAGGTCTATTATCAAATACTACGTCTATAACAGTCAATGTATTACCTATAAACGATAGTCCAATTGCCAGAAATAACACTCAGACAATTAATGAAGATGAGCAAGCTTTTGGTAATTTGATTACAGACAGCGAAGCTGATTCGGATATAGAAGGAGACCCACTAATAATTGCTTCAATATTAATTGAAAGAAACGGGTCTCAATATAAATACTCCGTAAGTGATTCTATTCGATTATCAAGTGAAGGAGTGTTGTTTGTGGAGCCAGATGGTTCGTATACTTTCATACCTGAACCAAATTTCAATGGAACCATTGACGGCATAGAATATGTTTTAAGTGATGGCATTCTGAAAGATACAGCAAAACTGATTATTTATATAACTCCTATCAATGATGAACCCATTGCTATGAATGATGAATACAACCTAAATGTAAATCAAAGTCAGAAGTTACAAATATGCTTTAACGATTTGTTTAGTGGAGACGGTGGCAATCATATTGAAATATATACATCACCATTTTATGGTAATGTAGAAGTTAATACGGATTCCACAATCACATTTACTCCCAAGTTAAATATGGTAGGCGATGTGACGTTTATGTATAAGATTATAGATCAAGATGGAGATGAGTCAATGGCAACGGTATTGATTCATTTAAGTGCTAATGATGTTTCAATACCTCAAGGTTTTTCGCCCAATGGAGACGGTAAGAATGATGAATTTAGAATTGATGGACTTGATAAATATCCGTCGAATAAAATTGTAATTATTAATCGTTGGGATCATAAAGTTTATGAAGCAAGACCTTATCTAAACGATTGGAATGGTGAATGTTCTAGTAGTTTAGTTGTTGGTGATCCGGTTTTACCCACAGGTACCTATTTCTACATTCTTGATTTAGGAGATGGAACGCCAGCCAAAAAAGGGTACATCTATTTAAAACGTTAATGAGACATTAAAGAGAAAACTAGTTGAAATGAAAAATAGACGAGCCATAGTGTTTCTTTCACTTGTAATGATTGGGGTTATAATTGCTGAAAAGATTCAAGCGCAACAAGATGCAATGTTTACACATTATATGGATAACACTTTGGAAGTGAATCCCGCATATGCTGGGAGTCGTGATGCAATGACGTTAACGTTGTTAAGCAGAAATCAATGGGTTGATTTTGAAGGTGCACCAACCACCCAAACATTTACTATTCATTCTCCAGTAGTTGGGGAAACAGTAAATCTGGGTTTTTCAGTCATTAACGATAAAATTGGTCCAATAAATAATGCAAATATTTATGTTGACTATTCCTATCGAATCAAATTGAGTCCAAAATACAAATTAGCTCTTGGGTTAAAAGCAGGTTTTGGTACTATTTCTACTGATTTGTTAAATCTGGTTTTGGATGAACAAGGTGATGAGGTTTTTCTAGAAGATTTAAATCATAAAATATTGCCAAATATTGGATTTGGACTTTATTTATCTTCTGAAACATTTTATGCAGGACTTTCAGTTCCAAAGTTGATTGACAACAGTTATTTAATAGCTGAAAGTGAATTAGGAAATGTAGGCATTTACAATGAGAAAAGGCATTACTATTTTATAGCTGGATTGCTTAAACATGTATCAAGTGATTTGGACTTTAAACCGACAACTTTTTTGAAGGTAACATCTGGTGCACCTATAGAAGTGGATGTGACAGGTAGTTTTATTTTAAACGACAAGTTTCTTCTAGGTGGCATGTTTCGGATGGGTGATGCTTTAGGGCTTTTAGCTGGCTATAACATTGCAAATAATCTTTATTTAGGTTATTCGTTTGATTGGTCTTATTATAATAAAACCTTCCGATACAATTCAGGTACTCATGAGCTCTTATTACGTTATGATTTTGAATTAAGCGAAAGTAGGAAGATTCGCTCACCTCGTTATTTCTAATTTGTGAAAATGGTTCAATACACTATTATGCGGAGAATATTATTAACATGTCTGTTTATTCTGATTCATATGTCTGTTTTTTCTACAACTCGGGTTGTGAAAAAAGCGGAGTTGCTTTATCAAGAATTTTCATTTCCAAAAGCAATTCAGTATTATGAAAAAGCCGATTCACTTACTTCATTAGAGATTAAACATTTAGCAGAATGCTATGATCGTGTTTGTAACTATGAACAGGCCGAGAAAGTTTACTTTTCAATCATAAACAATCCGGTATTTACGAATGATGACCTATTCAGGCTAATTGTAATCTTAAAAAGAAACGGCAAGTACAAAGAAGCTGAAGAATATATGGGCATTTATTATAACAATCTATCAAAAGATATTCGTTCAGGTAGTTTTAAGGAAACTCAAAGCTATTTTGATCAACTTCTACAAGAAAACAATCTGTTTCAAATACGAAATCTTAAAATGAATTCTTCCGAAATTGATTTTTCACCTGCCTTTTATGGATCAGATATCGTTTTTGCGTCGTCAAGAAGGAAGTGGAGTGGAATTAAAAGACTTTACAATTGGAATCAGAAAGCTTTCTTAGATATATTTCATGCAAAAGTAGATTCAATAGGAGAATTTGAAAAGCCGAGTAAGTTGAGGGGGAAGATAAACAGAAAATGGAACGATGGCCCTGCTTGTTTTGCACGAGCTGGTTCATTGATTGCTTATACTCAGGATGACTATTCAAATAAAGATAAAAATGCTGAGATTAAACTGAATATCTTTTTTTCAGAGAAGAAAGGCAAGAAGTGGGGTAAACCAATTGCCTTTACATATAACAATAAGTACTATTCAGTCGGTCATCCAAGTTTGACTGAAGACGGAAATACCCTATACTTTTCCAGTGACATGCCTGGAGGATTTGGAGGTGTTGATATATATGTTGTAAACCGCAAAAACGATGGAGAATGGGGACCACCTGAAAATTTGGGATCATTAATAAATACAGAAGGAAATGAAGTTTTTCCAAATTTTCAAGAACAGATCAACACCCTTTTTTATTCATCAGATGGATTGTATGGTCTTGGAGGCTTGGATATATACACCTCCATCAAAACTAAGAATGGTTTTTCAAAAGCCCATAATTTAGGAGCACCTTTAAATAGTTTAGCAGATGATTTCGGTTTGATTTTTAATCCTTCCAAAAAGTTGGGTTATTTTTCATCCAATCGTGTTGAAGGAATGGGGGACGATGATATCTATATGTTTAAGTTTGATGGAATCCTAAGAAATTCAGTGGCTAAACACGAATTATACGTTCTTGATAAAATTACATCAAGGCCGATAACGGAGGCGAAAGTGCTGTTTGAAAATAGTCAAGATAAGAAGTCAGGAGATTTAATGAACATGTTTGAACTTGGATCAACCTATAAGTTACAAGTTACAGCTCAAAACTATGAAACAAATAATTCATCCATTGCTATTGGTATGGACGAATTCAAAGTTTATAGAGACACTGTATTATTATCTTATGTAAAAAATGACACACAGCAATCAATTGATAATGAGCAGAACTTAAATGATCAAAACAATACGGATATTAGACAAGCAGGACAACCGCTTAAGCTTAAAAATATATATTTCGATTTCAATAAATGGGATATTCTGCCAGAATCGGCAAATGAGTTGGATAAACTATGCACAATAATGAAATCGAATTCAAGCTATGTTGTCGAAATTTCAGCACATACAGACTACAGGGGATCAGTCGAATATAATCTTGCACTATCTAAAAAACGTTCCACATCTGTGTACAATTACCTGGTACAAAAAGGCCTTGATAGTACTCGGATGGTTTTAACGTATTATGGAGAACATAAACCAATTTATGCAGGAGTAAAATTATTGTCTACACAGATTCGCGAAAACAGACGTGCTGAGTTTATTATTAAAGGTGTTCTTGTATCAACAACTGAAAAACAGATTTGGGGAGATTACTTTGGAAACAAAAAGAAGTGAGTCAGCAAAACGGTTTATTGTTCATTCACAAATAATCTCCAACTGGAAACGCGAGTTGCTCTTTCAAACAGTGCTAAATCATCACACCTCAAAAATTCATCACCAAACAAACTCCCCCCGGCATAGCAAAAGTCTGAACACTAATAGCACGTTGATGAGTGGAAACACACTCCGCGTAATCCTTAATAGCCCGCGTTGGTTGACTATAAATCTGAATTTCCGTAATAGCCGTATTGAGGGCAAAATTGGCTACCCCTTCCAAAAAAGACCGCTTGAATCCCAGCCAGGTGATCAAACCGCTGGCTAGGTTGACACTTCCAGACAGTGCATGCGTTTGCCAGTTTTTCCCCGATCGGGCCTTCTCGGCTTGGATAGCCAGCAACGCCTCCGCCTGCGACAACTGTTCCAACCGCCCTGTACGGTCAAGATCGGCACCTTGGTCGAACAATCCGGGGTTGTACCCGGATTTAACCGGTGAGATAAACTGCCCCACCATTCCCAACAAGGTGGTTCCAGCACCCAGAACCATGTCTTGTCGGGTCGATTTATTGGGGGACAGGCAGGCTGCCACCCCCTGGCCAACGGTGGCACCGGCATAAAGGCCTACCCATGTATTCCACCAGGTTGAAGCGGCTTTCTCGTTGTGCTGCACCTGCTGTAACAGCGAGTTCAACCGTTCGTCAAGCTCAGCATCGGTTAAAACGTCAACATCAGTCAATCTGGTAGGTTGCCGCAGCCCCGCCGAATCACTTCTAAAAGTGTTGGCCTGACCGAACACCTGTCCACCCAAAACCAGCAGCCCAAGGACAAACAGTCCTCTACCGATTGCTGTCATCGCTGAGCAGTTTCGATTCCTTCAGCAAAAGTGAAACAAACACGGCAACAACCATCAATCCAAGCATGGCAAGCAGGGGTTTGGTCATGGAACCAGTCACTGGGTCTTTGAACACATCCATCAATACAATCATGGCAATGCCCGAAATCTGCCCCATCATCAGCAAGAAACCATTTGACGTACCCTCGGAGATGGGATAGGTTACTTCCGCACCGTATTGAAAACCAATCGGCCCCGAACTGAGCAGGAAAAAGCCCAGTACGACACCCGAAAACATCAGCAACCAATAAGTCGTGGCAAAACAGATGCCGGCCAAACCCAGTGCAGCCCCAATGAGGGCAAGGATGATGAATGGTTTGCGTTTGCGCAAGCGGTCGGAAATGGTAGGCATAATAAATGCCCCCATGATGCCCGATAAAATCATGACACCCCCTGTCGTTCCGGCTTCCATGGCAGTGAACCCTCTGGGTACTAGAATGTTTTCAATCCAAGTGGTCACACAGTTAAAAACACCTAGGCCGATAAAAAAGATAATCAGCAACAGGTTGAAGTCGTTGACCTTGAATATGTGTTTTATGCCATCCAACACCAGCGACCGTTCTTCCTGATCGGGTCGACAGGTAGGAGTTGGTGGCTTTTCCCTCACCCCAACAAAAAACAAGACAGCAGCGATGGCAGCAAACATGCCGTAGTAATACAGTGTATTCTCCATCCCTTCATGTGTAACCATATAAGGCGTCACCACCATGCCGGCAAAAATGCCGACATACATAGAAAGAGTACCCAAACCCGCAGCTGTAGCCCGTTCGTTGATGGGAAACCACCTCGAAGCCACCTTGGTGATGGCGTTCAGTAGAAACGGTTGCCCAGCAGCAATGCCGATTTGTGACAACAGAACCGACGTATAATCGGTAGAAATCATCCCGCGCATCAACCCGAAGATGCCGGTCAACAGCGCACCAATACCTACGCCAATCCGAATACCATACCGGTCGATAATCCAAGAGGCAGGGATGGAAAGTAGGATGAATACCACCATGAAACTCATCGACAACAGCCCTATCTGGAGGTCGGACACCTGCAGGTACCGCATTGCCTCGCTCGTAACCGGTGCAAACGTGATCCAAAGCAGTTGGTTGGCTGCAATGATGATCATGAAGACACTCAGCACCACCCACCGATAGGGGTATACGATGATTGCTTTATTCTCCATGGTTTACAACACCCTATATACCGTGATGACCACATGTGAAGGTTGGCCTTGTCCCATGCCCAACGTGCCTAGGAAAATGGAATTGTTCAAGTAGGCATACGGGCTGTTAAGCGGGGCTTCGAAGTCAATCACCGAGCGGGCAGCGCCCCCCTGGCCCATCAAAACCTGGTTGTGAATCCGGATGACAACGCCATCATCGGTTTTTAGCAGGTAGATTGCACTGAGTTCGGTGCTTTTGTCGGGGCGGGTGAGTTGCCAGTCTTCACCCATAGGAAGTACGGTACCCTTAATTTTGGGGCCTTCAAAGGTGCCTCCTGTAATGGGAATGATGCGTCTTGACCCGCGTTTGCTTTCGCCTACGTTGACCATACTTCCGATGTTGACTTTAGCTTCAAGGACCAGTTCTGTCTTGAAATCCTTATAGACGGGTTCGGCTGCTTTGGTAGCAGGAGCATTTGCAGGCGTATTCTGTGCAGATACAAATTGGGTGGAAAAAGCAAATAGACAGGCAACGAATGTTGCGGAAAGAATAAGGTTCTTTTTCATGACAAAATTGATTTAATGAATGACTTATTGACGATCAATGTGTTTGTATTGTGAAGGCTTGATGCCGAATTCTTCCTGGAAACATTTGGTAAAGTAACTGGTGGTTCCAAAACCCACCCTACCGGCTACCTCGGAAACCGACAAGCCCTGCAATAGCAACTGAGCAGCTTTTTTTAAGCGCACCGATCGGATGAATTCACTGGGTGTTTGACCCACAATGGCCGACAATTTCCGGTACAAACCTGTTCGGTCCATACACAGATCTTTACTGAGTTGCTCTACAGAATAAGAAGCATTATCAATGTTCTTTTCAATATGCTTGAGTGCATCTTGAATCAGTCCCTTATCGGCAGTAGTCGAAGTGAGTACCTCCGGATTAATGATTACGGCATGTTTGAACAACTGCTTTCGTTTATCTTGTTGTTCAATCAGATGCTGGATTCGCAGGGATAAGATGTCCATGTTGAACGGCTTGGAGATATAAGCATCGGCGCCTGCCTCAAATCCTTCTATCTGAGCCTTGTCGGAAGTCTTGGCAGTAAGTAATATGACAGGGATATGCGAAGTACGCAGATCTTTTTTCAACCGTCTGCACAATTCGGTGCCTGTCATTTCCGGCATCATCACATCGGTAATAACCAAGTCGGGTTGAGCCGTTTGCGCTTTTTCCCAACCTTCTTTTCCGTTTGAGGTAAGGATGATGCGATACTCATCAGCAAATTCCGTTTGCAGGAACGTTCTGAATTCACTGTTGTCTTCAACGATAAGCAAGGTAAGCCGTGCATCTTCTGCCATTTGCTCAACGTGTGGCTGAGCATCATCTTCCGGTTGTAAATAGGCAGGGAAGTGAATGGTGAAGGTGCTTCCCACGTTTATTTGGCTTTCCACTTCGATGCTTCCTTTGTGCAATTCTACGTATTCTTTCACTAAATGCAAGCCAATACCGGTGCCTGTGGTCGAATCTTTGTGTTTTTTAACTTGATAAAAACGGTCAAATATCTGGCTGATGTCCACCTCCGGAATTCCGATTCCCGTGTCTGAGACCTGGATCGTAATGGTTTGTTTGTTGGAATCCATCATCATCCTAATGCTGATTTTTCCTCCTTCGGAAGTGAATTTGATGGCGTTAGAAAGCAGGTTGTTCATTATTTTCTGTACTTTGTCTATATCGACAAAAGCAAAGATGGAATCATCAGTGCATTCGAACTCAATGGAAATTTTCTTATTAGCCGCCATTTCCTTGAAGGAAAAAACAATAACATCGATGAATTCGCTCAAGTTGCAGTAGCTCAGTTCCAGCGTTTCACCTTTCATTTCCAGTTTGCGGAAATCGAGCAACTGGTTGACCATTTTAAGCAAATCATCGGCATTTCGGCGAATACCGCTTAATTGTGTCTTAAGCTGACCTTCCTCTGTTTTTCGAATAATTGAATCGAGCGGGGTTAAAATAAGGGTAAGCGGGGTTCGTAATTCATGGCTGATGTTGGTGAAGAAGGAATACTTCAATTGGTCCAGGTCGGCCTTTTGCTTCTTTTCCATGTTGCGTTTGTTCCGTCTGTCATAATGGGTAATTCCTGTATATAAAATATATAAAAACAACAGGAAATACAGGGCATAGGCAAAGGGCGTTTGCCAAAAGGGAGGCTTGATAACTACGGTCAATTCGGCACAGCGGTCACCCCATCGTCGGCTGTTGTTTGCTGCATAAACCTTAAGCTGATAAGTTCCCGGCGGCAAGTTTGTGTAACTTGCACGACCTATACCATCGTTGGATGGAATCTCAATCCAGTCGTTATCAGCCCCCTCTAGTTTGTACCGGTAAAAGGTTTGAGTGGGGTTGACATAATTGAGGGCGGAAAACTCAAAACCAATGAAGTTCTGAGCGTAGTTCAGTTTGATTTTCTGAGTGGAACTGATGGCTTGGGGAAGAATGACATTGCCTCCATAGGAAGCTTGTTCTTTTACTTCCAACCCGGACAATAACAGGTTTGTGATTAATGGTACTGAAAGCGCCTGCTCAGAAAGGTTGATCCGTTGCAGATTGATTTCATTGAATCCGTCCAAACCGCCCCAAAGCATTGTGTTGTAAGACGTTCGTAATACCGATCGAGGTAAAAACTCGGTTGCAATTACACCGTCATACCGGTTGTAGTTGAAGAAAGAAAACCGGTGATTGCCCTTTTTGCCACTAACTTCTATACGCGAGATACCGTTTGAGGTAGATACCCATATGTTTCCGGTATTGTCCTCAGTAACGGATCGGATACTGTTGTTGATCAATCCGCTCTTTTCGGTAAAACTGACAGTGGTGGCCAGATCGGTATCGTATACGCTGAGACCATCCATGGTGCCCAACCAAATCAAGCCTCGGCTATCCGTAAACAGACAATGGTATTCGTGGCAATTGTGTTGTTGCAATACACTTTCATTGTCTGGAATGGAAAAGGTATTCGTTTTATAATTGAACAAAAACAAGCCTTCATCGGAATAGCCCAATAAGACGTTCTTGCTGAATGCAGTCAATTGATAGGTGTAACTTATGACACGATCAGGAGATTGAGGCGCACTGTTGTAGTTGCCTGTAACAGGGTCGAACAGCCCGATTCCCTTGTTGGTGCACAAATACAGTCTGTGGTCCGGCGTTTCATACATGTTCAAGCAATAAACCGGAACAGGGTAGTGTTTCATACTGTTGTTTTCGAAACAATACAGCCCATTGTTTTGCGTACACAACCAAATACGTCGTTGGCTGTCGGTAAACAACCGTTCACAGATCGCTGTTGTTGGAATGATTCTGTCCTGTTCAACCGACAGCGATTTTCTATTGTAACGAAATAAGCCGTTTTGCGTCCCGACCAGGATGTAGCCATCTTTTTCCGCAAAACAACGGACACTGATTTTTCGGGTAGAAGCGATGTTGAACAATGAGCGGCCAATATTGCGGAACTTAAATCTGTCCGGATGATAATACAAGACGCCCCTATCTATTGTGCCAACCCACAATCCCCCTTTATCATCGTTGTATTGGATACCGATTTCAGCTTCCACAATGCGTCCATCAACCAGGTGCAAGGGGGAAATCAACCGTTTATCGGTGCCGGCTTTGTTTACTACCCAAAGCCCTGAAAGAGAACTGATCCAGCAATTGCCTTTGCCATCAACAGATAAGGCATTCAAGCCATAGTTGGTTTCCAACAGTGTTTCCCAACTTCGGTTGATGATGTTGAACCGTTGTACCACTCCTTTGTTTTCCCCACTGCGTAACTGATAAATGTAGTTTTCGTAAGAAGCCACTTCCAGGCTGTTTGTGTAGGCATTCTTTCCATTGAAAGGATCCTCCGTGTATTCCCTTTTACGTGTATTCCTGTTGTAGCAAAATAAACGCCCCGATTTGTAGAACAGGAAAAGGAGGCTTTTGTAGGCAACCAAGTTGTATAATTGATCGTTTACTTGACCAATATCGGAGACTTGAGTAAGGAATAATATGGTTTCACGTGACCCCTTCTTTCTGCAATACAAATCATCATTTGCAGTAACAAACCACAGGTTCTGTTCGGTATCCATGAAAAAATCCTTTACGTGCCCTTTGACTCCTTCAGTCGCAAAAATGCTGTCTGCATTGGGTAAAAAAAGCTCGCGGTTGATGTCAAAGATGAAGAGCTTTTTGTGATTCTTCAACCACAACCGTTTGTCTGCATCGACAAAGGTTCGATGCCATCCTCCGTAGTCGGTGAGGCGATACGCTTTTCTATCGTCGTAGTGCATGTATCGAAACCGTGTGCCATCATAAATGTTTACCAAGCCTTCGGTAATGAAAAGCATACGGCCGTCAGGCAATTGACAAACATTCCTGACGCGGTTGTCAGAAAGACCGTCATTACTGGTTATGGGTGAAAATACATAATCTTCCTGCGCCGACACATGGAAGGTAGCAGTCAATAGTAGCAGTAACAGTGTTTTTTTCATGGAGAAATCCTGAATGACAAAAATAGATAAATTACATGAATAGTTAAGAACGCCTTTTGGGGTCATTTTTCAATTCAACAAGAGCGACATTTTTTGCAACATTTGCTCTATTGCAGCCCAAGCGGGCAAACTATATTTGTTTTCTGAAAACTATCATGAAAACACAGAGTATCACACGCATGAAAAAGTTGTTTTTTGCCGGGCTATTTCTCGTCTGTTCATTTGTTGTATCTTCTCAAATCAACCTTGCATCACCCAACAAAAAGATAGCGGTTACCCTGAACCAATCACATGAGGGCTCTGGTGGAGAATGCTATTTGAAAGTCACCTATACAGCCGATGGAAAAACGTGCGACGTGTTGCCTGAAGTATCCCTGGGGCTTGATCGTGCCGACCAGGTGTTTTCAAAAGACCTGAGGTTGTTAAAAATCAGCAATCCCATTCTGATCAACGAAAAATATACGGCTCTTCACGGTAAACGCTCTGTCCGAAGAAATGCTGCCAACGAAGTGACAGTCCAATTTGAAAATCTGAACAAGTCCAAGCTAAACATCATCATCCGAGCCTACAACGACGGGGTAGCTTTTCGATATGAATTTCCCGAAAAAGAAGGAACATTCGTCATGAACGACGAGTTGACTGCCTACAGGATACCTGATGGCACCAAGCGCTGGCTGGAAAAATTCAACACTGCCAATGAAGGTCTGTATGCCAGCATGTCCGATGGAAAAACGCAACAGGAATGGGGGTATCCAGCCTTATTCAATGGGACGGACGGGAATTGTTGGTACCTGATTCATGAAGCTGGTTTGGACAGGAACTACTGCGGAACCAAGCTGTCGAATACGACAGATCCAAGCCGTTACAAGTTGACTTTTCCCAATCCGAGAGACGGAAATGGGCAAGGGGCATCAAAACCTACCATCACCCTTCCCTGGAAATCGCCCTGGCGTGTCATCATCATCGGCAGTCTGGCTGATGTGGTGGAATCTACGCTGGTTGACGATGTATCTGCACCTTCCATCCTCAAAAATACCGATTGGATTAAACCCGGTAAGGCTTCCTGGAATTACTGGTCCAGCAACCACGGAACCAAAGACTATAAAATTGTCTGTGCCTTTGCCGATTTGGCCGCCTCCATGGGTTGGCCTTACACCTTGCTCGATTGGGAATGGGACACTATGGGCAATGGAGGGAAACTCGAAGATGCGTTGAAGTACATCCATTCATTGGGGGTCAAACCGCTGATGTGGTACAATTCGGGCGGTCCCCATACCGGAGTGACATCAACACCCAGGGACAGAATGTTGACCCATGAAAATCGGGTGGAGGAATTCACAAAATTAAAAAAGTTGGGCGTTGCCGGTGTGAAGATTGATTTCTTTGAAAGCGAAAAGCAGGATATGATCAAATACTACCTGGATATTTTGGATGATGCCGCAGCTTTCGAGATGTTGGTTTACTTCCATGGTTGTTTGGTTCCCCGCGGTTGGGAACGTACGTACCCTAACCTCATGACGTTCGAAGGTGTACGCGGAGCTGAATGGTACAACAATGGCCCGGATTTTACGACGACAGCCCCCGAACACAATACCACATTACCTTTTACCCGCAACGTGGTAGGAGCCATGGATTATACCCCGGTTACTTTTACCAATTCTCAATTTCCCCACATCACGTCTTTTGGACACGAACTGGCTTTGAGCGTGGTGTTTGAGTCAGGAATACAGCACCTTGCCGACAGGCCGGACGGATACAATCAATTACCCGATGCGGCCAAACAATTTCTCAGGGTTGTCCCTAATGCCTGGGACGATACCAAATTGTTGGAAGGGAATCCGGGCAGGAACCTGGTTATGGCCCGCCGAAAAGGTGACAGTTGGTATATAGGAGGTCTCAGTGCTGAACGTTCTGCCAGAAATAAAACAATCTCTTTGGGCTTTTTACCCGAAGGAGCTTCTTATCGATTAACGTTGATTGCTGATGGTGAATACGATACTAAATTGGCTACACAATATGGAGTGGTCAATAAGACAAGCACTATCACTGTCAGGGTACTAGGCAGGGGTGGATTTGTAGCACAATTAACCCCCATTGGAAATTAAACCAATACGCAGTCATTTATACATAAAACCAAATCACTATGAAGAAAAATGTTTTAAAAAGCATTCTGTTGGTTGTGTGCTCTTTCTCTTTACTGTCGGCTTTTGCAGCCAACGACGGGGGGAAGAAGCCCATTTACCTGGACACGAATTATTCATTCAAGGAGAGGGCGGTTGACCTGGTGTCCCGCATGACCCTGGAAGAAAAACAAACCCAGTTGGGCAACACCATGCCTCC
>CAYPLF010000050.1:0-10876 GCA_964411555.1 uncultured Bacteroidales bacterium
CGTCGTCGGCTTCGAACTCGTGGATGCTTTGCAGTTCCTGTTTCAGTAACCAGGACGCAGGGTTGAACCATTGGAAAGAGAGACAAAAATCGACTAACAGCAAGTCCCAGGAATGTCCCATTCGGATGTGCGCCAGTTCATGCTTGATGATTTTATCTTGGTTCTCGTGTAAGTCATTGTTGGATAGAACGATTCGTTTCATCCAGCTGAAAGGGGCTATTTTTTTGTCATGCAAATACAGTGTGTACCCCGTATTTGGTAGTTCTTGGCTGTGTTGAATCAGCTTGAACATGTTTACCAGCGACACTATTTGTCTGGAGAAAAAAATGATGACTCCCATTAAATAGATTAACATAATTACCTGAATCCACAACAGGGAATAATCAGTGCCGGTTTTGAGCGGAGTATTTATCGGCGTATTGAGCAGCACCACTGCGTTTCCGGCTTGGAGCAACCCATCGAAGTCTACCACGCCGGATAGTTTTGTTGGATGAAACAGGTATGAGGCTACAGGAATAACGAACGACAGCAGCATAAGACTCAGCAAAGCCATTCGGTTGAACCGGTGGAAGGTATCTTTACTGAGCAGCAACTTGAAAAACAAGTAGAAGATTATCAGGCAGATGGCCGACTTGATGATGTAGACTAAAAAAGTTCCCATGGTTCAACAAGGTTAATCGGGTTGAAATGCAAAGACAGCAGGGCGCTGGGCTTGTTTCAATTTTAACGCTTCAAACTACTTACTATGGGCCTTTTCCACTTGTTGGATAAGTTGCTTGAGTTCATCCAGCGAAATGGATTCTTCCTTGACGAGGGTGGAGACGGCTCCCATGTAAGAGTTGTCAAAGTATTTATGGATCACTTGCTTGAGGGTGGCTTTCCGGAAGTCTTCTTCACTAACTGAAGCCACATACTGGTAGGTGTTTCCGTATGCCGTATGGGTCAGGAAGCCTTTCTCTTCCAGACCGCGGACAATGGTGGACAGGGTATTGAAATGAGGTTTCGGTTCGTCGTAGAAAGAGAGAATCTCCTTTACGAATAGCGGGCCTTTTTCCCAGAAAAAGCCCATGATTTCTTCTTCCTTAGCGGTGAGTGATTTCATGATGGTTCCTTTGTTTCCCACAAAGAAACTATACTTTTTAGTTATTCAACTATATGGTATAGTTAAAAAACTAAAATTTTTCGTTGAAATAGTAAAAGATAGCCTACAGGCACACCAAAAGGCTATAGCAAAACCCTGGGAAATCTATTGCCACACAAATTGGCTACAAGGCTACAATGATACCAACCATCTATAGTTATACAAAATGCCTATTTAAGGCTGCATTTTTCAAACTGTTCAATCATTTCACCGGCAATGCTCAGTGACAATGAGTGATTGGGCAGGTTATCGCGTGAAAACCAGGCTGCATCGCCCAGTTCATTTTGATCGAGCACCAGAGGCTGATTTTTGTCGGCTTCGGCTATGAATCCCACCATCATGGAACTGGAAAGCGGCCAGGGTTGGTTTTTGTAGTAGCGTATGGAATGGACGTCCAAGCCTGTTTCCTCTTTGACTTCGCGCACCACCGCCTCCTCCAGGGTCTCTCCTACTTCCACAAATCCGGAAACGAGGGAATAGCGTCCGTTGATGCTTCTACCTCCCCTTACCAGAAGAATCTCTTCACCACAGATGATGGCCACGATGACAGCCGGTGCTATGGTGGGGTAAAAGAGGGATCGACAGTTGGGACATTCCATGGCCCGTTCGTCCGACTTGTGCCGGGTTTTGCCACCGCAGGTTCCACAGAATTGGTTGCGTGAGTACCAGGTGTAGAGATGAAAGGCAGATAGACTGATCCAAGCCATTTCCTGTTCCTTCATGGTCCGGAAAATTTCCAGGGATGAATAGGTGAATGAGGCCTCGTTCACACCGGGGTCTTCCCAAACCAGGAAACAAGCCGTTTCATCAAGTGTGAACAAAAACACCAGTGAAGTTAAGGGTAAAAAATTCGGTAAATCGCATTTTCTGGGCAAACTAAGTGTTTCACCTTCTTTTTTGAACAAAAGGGTATTTCCCTTGAAATGGAACACGTAGTCGTGTTCTCCCAACACAGCAGAAGGATTGTACTGATTGTTGAAACGGTGAGGATAAATGTCTTGAATCATACGGAAAACGAGTACTTTCCACAAAAGTACTCGTTTTTATACGAGTAACACTCATCTGGCACTTACATCCTCCAATTGTTTTTTAGGTTTGGTTGGAAATAGGTAAGTGATACCGATGGAAAATTTGAAAAACTGCCCCAATAATAAAGAAGATCCAAATACGTCAAAATATACATCGGAATTCCATGTTGGAAACGTCAATCCAAGTTGAATGAAACCCTTGACCTGTTCAGGACCGAACCTGAGGGTCAACGTTGGTTCAAGTAACAGGAAGTTCATGGTGGTATCAGCGTGAAAGGTTGTTTGTGTATTCCAAAACTCAAATTCTTCCATTAAGTAGGCATTCGTGTTGTATAGATGGACTACATTGTTTCTCACATCCAATGCAGCGTCAAAATTCCTGCTAGCAAATGCAATACCAGGTTGTATGAAAGCCGAGATATAATTGGCACTTAACCTGGGTTCTGTTTGGTCATACATATGCTTGACCGAATTGCTTCCACCCATTCCGATACCGCCGTAACACTGGAACAGTCCTCTGTCTTTTTTGCCGAAGGTGGTATAATAACCGCCTCCTGCCTCGCCATAATAGATGCTTGTTACTTCGGGATTGCCCGATTCTTCATTGGTACGTTCCGTGTGCAACATACCACCGGCCAGTACACCCACATGTTCCTTCGGAGCATACGCACCTTGCAGATTATACAATCCCGTGCCCAACAAACCGATGGAACCCGTAACACGAGCTTCTCCCTCTTCTTTCAACAAGGGTGATTGCACAACAGTGGGTTTGTATAATGACACACAGCCCATTAACAATAAGCTTGTTGCCAATAATTGAATCAATTTTGTTTTCATTCCAATGCAAGATTTATTCAACGGTATAACAATCGTTATAAGAAAAGGGTCGAAGATAAAGCCGTTTTTTGTATATTGGCAATGATTTATTTTGTGCAAAGAATTAATTTAATATGAAGGCAATCAGACAGTTATTTTCTTGGATTCAGCGATTGATACTGCTTTTCTTTGCCACGTCCATACTGGCTGTTATCATTTACGGTATCGTACCGGTTCCCATTACCCCCTTGATGATCATTCGGACGGTGGAACAGATGATTGATGGAACAAAACCGAAACTTTCGCACGATTGGGTGTCGGGAAAACACATATCGAACAGCCTCAGACGAGCTGTCATTGCATCGGAAGATCAGCGGTTTTACGAACATTGGGGGTTCGATGTGATTCAGATAAAAAAGGCTACGCGCGAAAACAAATGGAGGAAGCGTCCCAGAGGGGCCAGCACCATCAGCCAGCAAACCGCAAAAAATGTATTTTTGTGGCCCAAGTCTTCCTGGGTACGAAAAGGGTTGGAGACCTATTTTACCGTGTTGATTGAATTGTTTTGGACAAAAGACCGCATACTGACCGTTTACCTGAATTCCATGGAAACCGGAAAAGGAATATACGGGGCGCAGGCCGTTGCTGAAGAGCACTTCAATACCACTGCGGAAAAGCTGACCCGTTCGCAGTCAGCGTTGATTGCAGCCACGTTGCCGAATCCGAGACGATTCAATTCAGCGTATCCTTCAAATTATATTTGGAAAAGACAACAGCAGATTCTGAACCAGATGCGTTATATCAAGCTTCCGGACTGATGCTTTATTCTTTATTCAAGACTTCCAGCTCTTTGAATGCCTCTTCGTTCCCGTAGTTAGAAGCCATTTTAAAATCGCTTTTGGAAGCATTCAAATCACCCATTTTTTTATACAACAGCCCCCGTTGGTAATACGCATTGGCGTATTTTTTGTTTAATTTGATGGCAAGTGAATAATCGTTCATGGCTTGTTCCTGTTTGCCCAATCTTTCATACACTTGACCTCTTCTGGTTATTGCTTCATAATAGGTTTCCCGGAGTTCAATGGCTTTTGAAAACGCCTGTAAAGCTTGTTCATACTTTTTTTGTTGTACAAACACCTTGCCTTGACCACAATACGCGGGTGCATTGTCAGGATCAATTTTCAACACCCTTTGATAATCCGAAAGGGCATCCTGATCCTTTCCCAGTTTCAACAATATATCAGCTCTGTCAATCCTGACCGGAGTATAAGAAGCATTGACAGAGAGTGCTTTTTCAAACGCCTTCATGGCTTCGGTCGTGTTCCTCATTGTGTAATACGCCATACCCAAATAGTGATGCCCAACTTCAGGTTGTTCTCTGTCTATTTCCAATCCTTGATTGATGGCAACAAAAGCCGCTTCACCTTGTCCCAGACCGATCAACGATCTTCCTTTCAAATACCAGCTTTCAGGTTGTTGATCGGATAATTCAACCGCTTTGTTTGCATAAAACATGGCTTGACGGTATTCTTCCAGTTCAATATGCATCAAACACCGTTCGTAGTATGCCTGTTTATTTTCAAGATTCATAGCCATGGCCTGCTCAAACATGGATTCAGCCTCATCATATTTAGCTAAATGGTACAAAGCTTTCGCACGTTCCAAAAACAACAGTTCATTTCCCGATGGAAAACTTTGAAGCAAGGAATCAATTTCATGTAAAGCACCATCGTAATCAGAAAGGCTATTATTCAACATAATTCTCAACATGACAAAATCCGTGCTTCCAGGCTTAAGTTCTTTGATTTTTGCAATGTCCGCCTTCGCCTGAGTGTGGTTTTTTGAATTGATGCACAAAGTAGCTCTCAAAATATAAATAGTTACATTTGAGGGATCCTTTTGAAACATGGGATTCAGTATTTCAACAGCTTTCTTGAATCTACCCAGTTCCGCATAGGCCAACGCTCCTCTGAAATTGGCATCCTCCATAGTGCCTGCTTTTTCAAATGCTTCTGCAGCCCGAGTAAAATCTTTTTGAGTGAAATACACCACTCCTATCCAGTAATTTGCTTCTGCCAATTTGAAAGAATGATTCAGACATTCCTTCAAATCCAACAAAGCACCGAAGAAATCTTCGGCTTGTACCTTTACCTTCCCTCGTTCAAGAATAAATGAATAATCTGTCGGTCTCAGGGTAATAAGTGATGTAAAATCGGCAATGGCACCTTTGTAATCCTTAAGCATGGCCTTGCTTGAAGCTCTTCCCTGAAGGGCGCTGGCATCATTTGCCTTAAGTTTAAGTGCCTGATTGAAATCGTTGACCGCATCGGCATAGCGTTTTAAATTCATGCGGGAAATTCCGCGATTCATCCATAACCCAAACTCATCAGCCTTCATGCCTATTGCCTTTGTATAGGCTTCATTGGCCTCTTGGTTTTTCCCTTTCTTTAAAAAATCATCCGCTTGCCTGGCAATATCCGAATACGTTTGTTGAGCAACGACAGATACTATCTGAATGACTAAACTAATAACAATCAATAAATACTTTTTCATTATGTAAAAATAGTTTCACTTATGATTTACTCGATGACGAAGGTGGACATGATGGCCTCACCCACTTCTTTGCACTGGTCAAACACAGCATCTTCACAGGTAAGTGTAATGCTGTACATCATGTTACCGGCAAACTGTATGCGTTGTTCACGAATCAACTGAAACGTTGTCATTTGTTCAGCATAGATGATTTCATAGTAGTCCTGACCATCTGTTTCTTTCATTCCACTACTGATTATTTCCGGTGATTCCGTGTATTGGAGAATATCCTTTTCACATTGTTCACCAAACGATTCCAGTGAACGATTATTCTCTCTTTCTTTTATCAAAACAGCAATATTGTCCCTATAGTTATCGTTGTCATCGGTCAATTGGGTAGTTAAAATCAACCTTGTATTTCTATAGCCCGATGTATCCAATTGAAAAATGGGTGGAAACGAAATGGAGAATTCGTTACCCCTAAATACGACCCATTCATCTGCCGTTTCAACAAGGTCCTCATTGAAACCTTCGGCTATAACACG
Organism: uncultured Bacteroidales bacterium; assembly: GCA_964411555.1. Taxonomy (GTDB): domain Bacteria; phylum Bacteroidota; class Bacteroidia; order Bacteroidales; family UBA1402; genus UBA8389. Next base: position 6,063 of record CAYPLF010000050.1, read on the forward strand.
TTGCTTGTCACCGGTGTGCTTTCCACACCCGTACAACATCAATCCTCCTGCCAACACGACAAGAAACCTCACTAATACCTGCTTCATAAACAAACTTAAACTTCAGCCAACAAAACAATGTAGTTATGACCGTACTTTTTAGTGCACTTCGGACATGTTGTGTAATAGAAATAATAGCGCTTTGCTTTCTTTCCCTGTGTTTTCAGGTAGGCATCCATGTCTTTGATGTACCTGGGAACCTGGTTGTACGGTCCATCATACACCTTGGACATATAATTTCCGGAAAGTTTGACCACATTCGGAACACCGGGAAGTTCTTTGGTCAGCGTCATGTACAATTCCGATTTCCAAGGAGATGGGTCATACGCCAGTAACAGAAATTCGCTGTTTTCCGGGGCGGCTTCGTGTTTGTTGGCCAATTCCCACATGCGGGTAATGGTTTTGCTCATGGTCCCGGGGAGTGGAATGTGGAGAAACTGAGGTATTTGGTCTTTCAGAAACGGTCTGTCGGCCCAAACGTGTGTGGTTTCATTCCACGGCTGCGGGTCGAACTTCGGACAGCATACAGTTGAATCCATGGCGGTTGTATTAAAAAAAAAACGGCATCCTCCCACAATGGGGTGGACACCGTCTTTTCGGTTTCTTATCAGAGGCTTTCGCCGAAATCTGCTTTAAACTTGGCCATCAGTACTGAAGGCCAGTCGGAAACGGGTGCCAATTTACCCATGAAGAACCGCAACACAGTGGGTTCATAGGTAAACTTCAGACCACCGATCAGTTCGCGGTTGTCATACAACCAGCTCAGGCGGTCAATCACATACTTGATTTGCGAAAGGGTGAACACCCTTCTGGGTACTGCCAAACGCAGCAATTCCATATCGGCGTAGGTTTCGTTGCCTTCTTCGTCGCGTTGGTTGGAGATAGAACCACGTTCCATACCACGAACACCGGAAATCAGGAAGAAAGCGGCAGCCAAGGCACCGGCAGGGTATTGTGTCTGAGGAATGTGTGAGCAGAAACTCATGGCGTCTACGTGAGCTCCCAACACACCCGGAGGGGTAATCATGGGAATGCCTTTCTTCATGGCTTCCTCAACCAAGTATTTGATGAAAGAGGGGCTTTGGGAAATCATGGTTTCGTCCAATGTTTCATACAAACCGACTGCCATGGCTTCCACTTCGCGGATGGAAATACCACCGTAGGTAAGGAAACCCTCGTACAGGGGTACCAACGATTCCAATTCTTTGTAAATAGCTTCGCTGTTGGTGCAAATACCACCACCTCTGGAAGAGCTCAGTTTACGGGCAGAGAAGTAAACAATATCGGCCAAACCTGTCATAGTCTGGATGATTTCGCCCATGCTGCTGTTCCTGAATTCTTTTTCCCGTTGTTTCACCAGGTAGGCGTTTTCACCCAACAAGCTGGCATCGAGCACCAAACGGATGCCATATTTGTCAGCAATGGCGCGGACATCTCTCAGGTTTTGTACAGAGAATGGCTGACCACCAATCAGGTTGGTTGACGCTTCCATACGGATGTAAGGAATGTGCTCCCTTCCGGTACGGATAATGGTATCTTCCAAATCCTCCAAATTCATGTTGCCCTTAAAAGGATGGTCTGAATTGATCTTGTAAGCCTCCGGATACAACAATTCCACAATGCGGCCACCTTTATCGGTGATGTGGGCCATGGCTGTGGTGAAGTGGTAGTTCATCGGCACCAGGCTGGTCTTGTTAACATAGGCCACACCCAAAATATTTTCAGCAGCACGTCCCTGGTGAACCGGCAAGTAATATTTCTTGCCGAGAACATCCTCGACGGCTTTTTGTAGACGGATAAAACTTTGTGATCCTGCGTAGGCGTCATCAGCCTGCATCATGGCGGCCAGCTGATTGTCGCTCATGGCGTTGGTACCACTGTCGGTAAGCATATCGAGGAAAACATCGGTGGTATTCAGTTGGAAAGTGTTGTAGCCACCTTCGTTGAGCGCTTCCAAACGACGTTCAATAGGAACCAAGTTTAATTTTTGAACAATCCTTACTTTATGTAATTCAAGGGGTAATTCTTCGCCGGAATAAAACTTCACCAGCGGTTGTTGAGGTTTCGATGCCATACAATCAGGTATTAATTAAGTGAGGGACAAAAGTATAAATTTTATTTGATTGAGTGTGCCATTCTGTCTATTATCTTTGTAATACTACAAATTCATAACAAATTGAATCATGGAAAGCATGCGTTCTTTTTTTGCTACAGGAGCAACCAGAAATATCGACTTTAGAATCCATCAACTGAAGAAACTTGCCAATGCCATCCGTGACAATCAATCGGCCATTGAAGCAGCATTGAACAAGGATTTAGGAAAATCGCCGGAAGAAGCTTATTTGACAGAAATCCAGATACTACTCGATGACATTCGGTATCAAATCCGTCACCTGAAATCGTGGTCCAGACCAAAACGGGTGAAAAGTGGATTGACCCTGTTCCCGTCCTCCAGCCACATCATTCAAGAACCGTATGGTTTGGTGCTGATCATTGCTCCCTGGAATTATCCGTTCCAATTATTGATGGCTCCACTGATTGGTGCCATTGCTGCCGGGAATTGTGTTGTATTGAAACCTTCCTCGCAAGCTCCTGCCACAGCTGCCCTGTCGGCTTCCATCCTGTCGACACTGTTTCAACCTGATTTTGTTCAGGTTTTCACGGGAGAAAGCAAGAAGCTTGAGTACTTGTTGGATGAGCGTTTTGATTACATCATTTTTACAGGAAGCCCGTCAACCGGTCGTCACATCATGCAAAAAGCGGCGGTCAATCTATGCCCGGTCACGTTGGAACTGGGGGGCAAAAGTCCCTGTGTTGTGCTATCTTCGGCCAATATTCCGTTGGCAGCCAAACGCATCGTTTTTGGAAAATTCATCAATGCCGGACAGACGTGTGTGGCACCCGATTATATCCTGGTTGAACGCACTCTTAAGCCCGCTTTGATCGATGCATTGAAATTGACAATTCAGGATTTTTATGGGGATAATCCACTGAATAGTCCACACTATGGTCGAATCGTCAATCAGCGCTTTCTCGATCGATTGACCGGGCTGCTTGAAACCTCGGGAGGGACAGTGGTCTTTGGTGGAACCGCGAATCGGGATTGTTGTTACTTGGAGCCCACGCTGGTGGATGAACCCTCATTGGACAGTACCCTGATGCAGGAGGAAATCTTTGGCCCCATCCTGCCCTTGATCGCTGTTGATTCCAGTGAGGAGGCCATAGCCTTTATCAATGCCCGCAACAAGCCGCTGGCGCTATATGTGTTTGGCTCAAAAAAGGAAGGCAAAAGCATACTATCCAGAACTTCTGCCGGTGGGTCCTGCCTAAATGACACCATCTTACATGTTGCCAACAAACACCTTCCGTTCGGAGGTGTGGGTGAAAGTGGCATGGGGCGCTATCACGGAAAATTCAGCTTTGAAACCTTCAGCCATCAACGATCGGTGGTCTCCTCCCGGTTGTGGTTTGACCTGGCTGGCAAATACCCACCCTACAAACAATTCGGGCTGATTAAACGGTTGTTGCGCTAAACCGACAAGGAAGGTTGATGCAAAACGTGCTACCTTTGTTTTCAGCCGTCTGTACGTTGATTGTACCGTTTTGTACTTCAACGAATTCCTTACACAACATCAAACCAAGCCCTGAACTGCGCTCTCCTCCCAAACCCTGACGATTTTTTTCCTCACTTACGGTAAATAATATCGGCAAAAGGGATTCAGGAATCCCAATACCCGAATCAGAGACGCTCAGCAACAATCGGCTGTCCGTAGATCGTTCGGCTTTTACGGTTATGACACCTCCCTGGGGTGTAAACTTCAAGGCATTCGTATATAGATTTCGAATGATGGTTTCCATCATGCGTTTGTCAACCTCCACCTGCAATCCGGACTCAACCATGATGTTGACCAGCAAATCCTTGGATTTCACCTTTTCTTCAAACGGATTGATGGCGTCTGCCACCAATTCATCCATCATGATTTCGACGGGTTCCGGTTTTAACAATCCGCGTTGCAATCGCGACCAATCCAATAAATTTTCCAACATGTCGAACGTATTCAAGGCCACCTGATTCATCAGTTTGGCATATTCCTGCATGGTTGACAGTGTATAGCCGAATGTTTTATCCGTCATCATTTCAGTGAACCCTATAATGGTGCTGAGCGGTGACCGTAAATCGTGAGCAATGATAGAAAACAACTTATCTTTGGTTTGGTTCAGGTCGTCCAATTTGCCTGTTGTTTCTCTGAGTGATAGATCCACATCGTTTTTCAACAACACTTCATACATCAAATGGCCCAACACCTTCAACATCTCAATGAGTTCTTCCGTCAATTCTTTTGCTTGACCGGTGGTGTCAAATCCGAGCAGAGCTACGTTTTGACCATTCTCCGTCAATGGCAGCATGAATAGCGATTCTATCCTGTACCGCAAACACATGTCCTTCAACCAGTTCGATTTGTCCTCGAACTCATCCATTTTTCGTACATACAACAGGTCAAACTCCTTCAAAAATGACCTCAACAAAGTATGTTCGGATAAATTATGCCGTTGATTGGCATCAATGGTAAACATGATTCCACCTTTGCTATTCCATTCGTAAGAATCCGTTGTTGCTGAAACATCCCTGTTAAAGCGAATGAGATACCCTCTTTCGAAACCTAAATATTCAGCTACGTGCTGTATCAACATCTTGATTTTTTCATCCACATTTTCGGGCGTGGAACTAAGAAAGCCCGATGACACCTCAACAATGATGGATTGCAATTGATCCG
>CAYPLF010000050.1:10976-18419 GCA_964411555.1 uncultured Bacteroidales bacterium
GTTCGCCACGAAAGCCACTTGTATGTGCCATCCTTGCATTGGAAACGGTTTTCCAATGTGACGAAGGTATTTTTTTTTGCATTGGTCAATTCCTCATCTCTTAGTCGTGATAGTTCTTTGTCAGCCGGATGCACAAACTCCATATAGTTTTTAGTAAGCCATTCTTCCTTACTCCAGCCCATCACTTCGGTACAAGCCGGATTGACGGTGAGGAAATTGCCATTTGGCTTTCCTATGAACAACAAATCAGTAGCGTGGGTAAATAGGTTTTCAATCCTGTCGTAATCCTCTTGAATCATGAAACGTCCTTTGTCCACCTGATACAACATGACAAGCATGGAGGCATTGACCAAAAAAAAGACTATCAGGAACGTTGTGGAATAGGGCAAGGCTACCTTCAATAGATAGGCAATGACCACCATGGCCATTAATGCCAGTAAGTTGACAACACTGATGAAGGTGCCTTGCTTGTACCCTCTCACATATATGGCAAAAAAAGGAAAGACCAACGTCCAAAGTATGCCAGCACCTTGATTGCCACCGCTGAATACGTAATAGCCAAAATCCAGGCAAACCAATATCATTGCGATGGCCGACCACTGTACAAAGCGCCTGGTCCGGTAATAATACAGGAAGTTCAACCCACAAAGCAGCGTAAAAACAGTAAAAATGAGCAATATGACCTTGTTGTAGAACAATAAATTCATTGCAAACAACACGACCGTCATGACCGCTTGCAAACGAGCGATGAACCAGACTTTTTTATCGTTCAACTGTTTTTGCTTCATGCTATCGACCTACGGTTTCAAACCTTGTTCCTTATACATTGCCTTGATTTTTTCCTCCGCCGCTGCTTCCAATGCGGCCGCTTCTTCCCTAGCCTTGGTTTTCAAGCGATCTGCTGCCGTCTTGGCTGCCAATTTCAACACGGGATTGCTTGCCTTTTCAATCAACTTGTCTCCTTCTTTCCCAGCTTCGGCAATCAGTTTTTCCCCAGCCGCTTTAGCCTGGGCACGTAATTCTGCTGCCTGCTTTTCAAGGGCTTCTTTTGCTTTGCTTACTTGCTGGTCTATGGTTCCACCGGTCAATTGCTTCACCACTTTTTCTGCCACTCCCTTGGCTGCCTGACGGGCCAGTCCGGCCATATCCATTTTTATAGCGGGTTTGTCAAACGTACCCACAATGCTTCCATTGACTACCGACAACCCTTGTACGGCCAACCGTTCAGGCAAAGTGGCTTTCACGGCATAATTCAGTGTTTTGTCGATGCCGGAGCTGCCCTCAAAAAGCAGATTCACATCCTGGACCTTAACGGTAAAGGGTGACGTTTTGATCCGGCCATCGTTTACAGTAAACGCAACATCCACGTTCTTGGGAGACCAACTGCCCAAGGATGGTTGCTTCAAGGTAGTGGCCAACAGATCAAACACCTTGACACCCGATATCTTGAGATTGTTCGACTGCAAACGACCCTGAGCTGACAGTTTATCCATCAAGGGTTTGTAGTGATTGTCCATAGCAGCATTCAACTTCAGGTTCATGGAATACGTTCCCTGTATCTTGTTAAAAATGGGAGCCAATTCCTGTATCATCGAAAGCGAGTTGGCGGTTTTTCCATAGGAGACATCGTTCAGTTGCAACGCCAGGTCAACAAGCGGATGTTCCGGTGTAACCATGGTGTAATATCCGTTGACGCCCATGGTTCCTCCCATGGAATAGGCTTTTATATTGTCCATCACGATACGGCCATCCTTGACAAGCAGAGAGCCGTTGAATTGTTCCAATACCAATTTGCTGAAGGTGAGGGTACCAACCCTTGCTTTTAGCGCGAGATTCATAGTTGTAGGCACATCGATTGCGGTTAACTGCGACGTATCGCTTTCCGCAGTACTTGTTTTGGCATCAGGAGTATCAGACTGTTTCGATACATCCGCCATCAAATCGTTCAAATTCAAGTAGGATGATGCTATTTCGAGCTGTCCGGCCAAAACACCTTTATCCATGAGCCATAGTAAGTAATTTTCCAACAAACCGGAAGCACTCAGGTCATTCCTACCCCATTTCAGGTTGAAAGACTCAAGCTTTACTGCAGCCGGTGTAAGGGCAAGTGCGGCGTTGTCGATTTGAATTGGATTGCCCTCCGCCTGTTTGTACTGTATCGCCTTGGCTGAAGCACCACCGCTGGCCTTGATTTCATTGTAACGTTTTTTCTCAACACAGGAAAGCCTGCCTGCTACATGAATGTCAGCATGGAGCGTACCCTTCAGGTCCTGCCCTTCTTCCAAGGGATAAACGGTCTTGACGCTGGCCAAATTGAGGGTACCCTTCAGCGAAGCCTCAACAGCCGGGTCGCTCAAAGGAGTGGCCAGATGGAGTGTGGCATCGATAGGTTGGCCGGCCATGGACAGGTGGAACCGATTCACGCTAAATGTCGTTTTATCAAGCGAACCGGGTGTATGATTCAGACGTGCATCAACAAAGACATCAGTAATGGAGGCAGGAAGACCCGGGTAGTTGATGGTACCTTGCTTAACCGATACGCCGAGATTGAAGGCAGGATAATCATCTCCTGTCCAATCGCCCTTGATCGAAGCGGACAACTTCAGGTCGCCTGAAGCCCTCAGAGACTTGAATTTGTTTTTGTATAAAGCAGGCACCAACGAAAGCAGCTGTTTAAATGTGACTTCTTTCGCATCCAAAGCCACATCCATCCGAATGGTCGACGTATCAGGCAGTTGTACGTATCCATTGAACGAAAGAGGAATCTCGTTTAGCAGTATCCTATTGGTTGACAATTCATAGCGTGACTGCTCAAAATCGGCTTCCACTGCCACATCTGCATCCAGATTGAGTTTCTCGACATAGTTGATACCTCCGTACTGAAAAGATACGGCATTGATTAGTGAAGATGTTTCGATACGCGTTCTTTTGGAAGATAAATTTCCCTTCAACGTACCCGTCCATCGGTCAATCACCGCAACCATACCCGATTGCCTGTCATCATAGACAATATGCGCATCTTCAATGGTGATTTTCTTCAATGCAATGCTGACTGCAGAGGTATCACCTTCTGTTTGTTGAGAGGTGTCGGCCTTTGTGATGTTCCAATTGGCCCTGCCGTCTTTCAAAACAATACCGTTCACGGCAGGCTTCACCAAATCTATTTGTTTGATGGTGACACCCTCTTCGGTAAGGATGGAGGCCAGGTTCACAACCAACCTGATTTTTTCAGCTCTGACCAAGGTATCTTGGCGAAAAGTATCGACTCCAGTCACTTGCAATCCGGTAAGGGTAACGGTCAACTGCGGAAAATGCCGGAACAGGTTGAGGGAAAGGTCGGAAAAATCAACTGATGCTTCCAGGTTTTCATCACACTGTTTTTCAACAATTTCAGTTACTCTTCCCACAAAAAACAAGGGAGTTACTCCCAGCAAGAGTATCAAACAAGCCAAGATAAATACAAAAAAACTGGCAATTTTTTTCATTCCGGGTCAGTACCTATGGAGTTCAACATTAAGAACAAATATATACGATTATTGTTTAATGCAAATCATTTGGAAAATAAAATAAAACAATTAAAAAAAGCCCTATTTTTTTAATACCATTCAAGCTCTATATGGAAAATCAAAGTTGGCAATACGTTTATGGAAATTGTATGCTTGGATACCCTGGAAAAAAAGATTATGAATAATTCGTTTTATTTGCGACATTTGTGCGTAAATAGCGCTATTTCTCTCTATGGAAGCACTTATCATTTTAGCATTGATTCTGTTAAACGGTTGGTTTTCCCTTTCCGAAATGGCACTGGTTTCCATGCGGCGACCCAGACTAGAGGGAGAAGCCAAACGTGGCGACAAAAAAGCCATGCAGGCCATTAAGCTTTCCGGATCTCCTGATAAATTTTTATCCACTGTTCAGATTGGCATCACCACCATCGGTATCCTGACTGGTTTTTTTTCAGGTTCGGACATTTCTACCTGGTTGAGTACGCAGATTGCTCTGATACCCGGACTTGAATCATCGGCACACAGCTTAGCTGTTGTCATCATCGTAATTTTGGTCACTTACCTGACGCTCATCTTCGGCGAATTGCTACCCAAGCGCATTGCCATGAACAACCCGGAAAAAGTTGCCAGAATTGTTGCCGCTCCCATGAATGTGTTTTCCAGTATCGGTTCTCCTTTCGTGTGGTTTTTATCCATAAGCACGCGTGGCATCATGAAACTGACCGGAATCAGCCAGACTTCCAATTCAAAGGTGACGGAAGATGAGATCAAGGCCATTCTTCAGGAAGGGACCGAAGAGGGTGAAATCCAGGAAGCCGAGCACGACATTGTGGAACGGGTATTCAACCTAAGTGACAGGGATGTAAACTCCCTGATGACACACCGCAACGACCTGGCATGGCTCGATGCCGATGAAGCCGCCGATGAAATCCGCAGAGCCATTGAATCATCCGTTCACGAAGTGTATCCGGTAAGCAGCGGGCAACTCGATGAGATCCTGGGCGTAATTTTCTTGAAGGATATATTTTCCCATTTCAACAACCCCGATTTCAACATCCGGGAATTTGTGAAACCGGCCCAGTTCGTACCCGAAACCATGAGCGGCTTCAATGCATTGGAGTTGTTCCGCAAGAGTCAGCAGTTTTATGCCCTCGTCACCGATGAATTCGGTAGCATCCAGGGCATTGTCACCCTGAACGACCTGATGGAAGCCTTGGTGGGCAACATTGTGATACCCGACGAGACCGATGAACAAATCATTGAACGCGAAGACGGCACCTGGTTGGTCGATGGACAATATTCATTCTACGACTTTCTGGCGTATTTCGATATGGAAAACCTCTACCCCGAACACGATTTCAATACCTTGAGCGGTTTGATACTCGATGTCCTGGAACACATCCCAAAAACCTCCGAGAAACTTCGGTGGCGCAACTTCGAACTGGAAATAATGGACATGGACGCTGCACGCATAGACAAGGTATTGGTGCGACGCATTGAAGAGGATGAATAATTATAAAATGACACAAGATATTTGCATTTTGATGAACAATAGTTTATTTTTGTGTCTCAACTGGCAGTAATATGACGGAGGAACAGCAGAAAACGCTGACCAATTTTGAAACAAGGGTCAGGCAATTGATGTTGCTGTGCGAATCGCTGAAAGAGGAGAATAAGTCTCTTTTAACCCGGCTCAGTAGCCATGAAACCGCCCTTCAGGAAGCGGAAAAGGCGCTCCGGCAAATGACTGCCAATTACGACAACCTAACGTTGGCCAAGATGGTTTCTTTCGGAAAAACAGATATCAAGGAGGCTCAACAGACGTTGTCGGGTTTAGTGCGGGAGATTGACAAATGCATTGCGCTTATTAATGAATAAGACAATGGATGATATTTTCACCATCAACCTGTACCTGGCCGACAAGCACTACCCACTGCGAATCAAACGCAGCGAGGAAGAATTAGTCCGGACAGCAGGAAAGATGGTAAACGATAAACTGGCCCAGTACCGGAAACATTTCGATACAGACGAATCCGGTCTTGGACTGAAAGATCTTTTAGCGATGGTCGCCTGTCAGATTGCCATTGAAAGCTTGAAGACGGCGCAGTCGAGCGACACAGAAACGTACGAGAAGAGCCTGGCTCAACTCAACAAGGAACTGGAAGCGTTCTTAAGATAAGGCATCGTTTGATTGTACAACATACCGCACTACAAACCACCGGATTCATTCGGGGGTTGTGGTGCATTTTTTTTAGAACTAGTTTTCACAAATAACTCAACACATGGACATATTTCCTATCATAGGTTCGTTTTTGGTGGGCGGTGTCGGTACTTGGTTTACCATTAGGTATGTACTGAATACCCGTTACAAAAACACCATCAAACAAGCCGAAGCCCAAGCCGAGGTCATTCAGAAAAACAAGATGTTGGAAGTCAAGGAAAAGTTTCTTTCCCTGAAAACCGACCTTGAAAAACAGGTAAACCAACGCAATGCTCGTATCCAGGCCATAGAAGCCAAGTTGAAACAGCGTGAGCTTCAAATCAACCAGCGCCAGGAAGAACTGCAACGCAAGAAAAATGAATTATCCCTGGCCAAGGATAATCTGGACGCTCAACTGGAAGGCATAGAAAAAAAGAAGGTGGAGATGGAAAAACTTCACCGTCAGGAAGTGGAAAGACTGGAGGCATTATCCGGACTGTCCGCAGAAGAAGCCAAGGACAGGCTCATCGAGTCGTTGAAAGAAGAGGCCAAAACAGATGCCGCTTCTTTCATCAACGAAATCATGGACGATGCCAAGATGACGGCCAACAAAGAAGCGAAGCGCATCGTGGTACAGACCATCCAGCGTGTGGCCACCGAAACAGCCATTGAGAACGCTGTCACCGTGTTCCACATCGACTCCGACGAAATCAAGGGCCGCATCATTGGCCGTGAAGGTCGCAACATCCGCGCGCTCGAAGCAGCCACCGGCATTGAAATCATTGTGGACGACACGCCTGAAGCCATCGTATTGTCAGGTTTCGACCCTGTTCGTCGTGAAATTGCCCGTCTGTCGCTGCACCAACTTGTGACCGACGGTCGCATCCACCCCGCGCGCATCGAAGAAGTGGTTGCCAAAGTCCGCAAACAAGTGGAAGAGGAAATTCTGGAAACCGGCAAGCGCACCACGATCGACTTGGGCGTTCATGGACTTCACCCCGAACTCATCCGCATGGTCGGCCGCATGAAATACCGTTCTTCCTACGGACAAAACCTGCTCCAACATGCCCGTGAGACAGCCAATCTCTGCGCCACCATGGCTTCTGAATTGGGCCTAAACACCAAGAAAGCCCGCCGCGCCGGTCTGTTGCATGACATAGGCAAGGTGCCCGATGACGAACCGGAATTGCCGCACGCCCTGCTGGGTATGAAGCTGGCCGAGAAATACAAGGAAAAACCGGACATCTGCAACGCCATCGGTGCCCACCACGACGAATGTGAAATGCAATCGCTGCTGGCTCCCATCGTCCAGGTCTGTGACGCTATTTCCGGCGCCCGTCCCGGTGCCCGCCGCGAAATCGTGGAAGCCTACATCAAACGTCTCAACGACCTCGAACAAATGGCGCTCTCCTACCCGGGCGTTCTCAAGACCTACGCCATCCAGGCCGGCCGTGAACTGCGCGTCATCGTGGGTGCCGACAAGATTGACGACAAGGATACCGAACGTCTGTCTGCTGACATTGCCAAGAAGATTCAGGACGAAATGACGTATCCCGGCCAGGTGAAGATCACGGTCATCCGTGAAACCCGCGCCGTCAGCTACGCGAAGTAAGTTTATCTTTCCTTATACACTTCAAGCCCCTTTCAGCCTTTACGCTGTTAGGGGCTTTTTGTTACCTTACCTGTTTCCGTTCCACTTTTTGATTTCTCATAACTAAGAGACTGTTTCCGTTCCGC
>CAYPLF010000051.1:0-15621 GCA_964411555.1 uncultured Bacteroidales bacterium
TTTTTTCACGCCGCAATTCGGTTCAATTTCTTAACGCTCTGTTCCAAGAATCCGGAGAAGAGCATACCCTGCCGGCGGAACGAAAACAGGTTGATGTTTCAGAAAAACCGAAAATTGAATGGAAACAGAATGATGGTACGGAAGAAACAAAAAGGCAACACTCAAACAAAAAGATGTTCCAAGCATTTTTGTCGTGGAAACTTCACGGAAATGTGAACAGGGTTCGGGAGAATTTGTGTATATTCGTGGACAAATCAGCGTTGCCATGAGCTATCTGAAGTTTGACAAAAATCTCATGATCAATTTGGAGCACTCTTTGACCAAAGAAATGCTCCGCACCAATAAATCCGGCGCCTACAGCTATTCCACCGTAGTTGACTGTAACACAAGGAAACACCACGGCGTACTGGTCCTTCCCCTGCCCGAAGTGGACGGCGGCAACCACGTACTGCTGTCTTCACTCGACGCCACCGTCATCCAGCGCGGAGCCGAATTCAACCTCGGATTACACAAGTATCCCGGCGACCACTTCAGCCCAAAAGGACACAAATACATCCGCGAATATACCTGCGACTACAACCCATCCACCCTGTACCGGGTCGGTGGGGTCATCCTGTCGAAAGACGTCATTTTTGTCTCGCACGAAAACCGCTTGCTGATACGGTATACCCTGCTTGAAGCCCACTCACCCACCACCTTGCGACTCAGGCCTTTCCTGGCGTTCAGGAACGTCAACTCCCTGTGCCGCGAAAACCACTCCGCCGACAACCGTTGCGAACCCATCGAAAACGGGGTCAAGACATGCTTGTACCCCGGTTATCCCACCCTTCACCTGCAACTGTCGCTGAAGAACACCTTTACGCACGCTCCCGACTGGTACCGTAACATCGAGTACATGGAAGACCAGGAACAAGGATTCGAGTACCAGGAAGACCTGCTGGTTCCCGGCTATTTTGACGTGCCCATCAAAAAAGGTCAAAGCCTGTATTTTTCAGCGGGGACCTCCGTCCTTTCACCCAGGAAAATGGCCACGCTGTTTCAAGCTGAAACGGAGTTACGGACACCCCGTACCAGTTTCACCAACTGCCTGAAAAACGCGGCCTACCAATTTTACTGCAAACACGAGGACAAGCAACGGTACATCATTGCAGGCTACCCTTGGTTCAACTACCGGGCACGCGACCTGTTCATTTCCCTGCCCGGAATCACCATAGCCGCCAAAGACCCCGACCTGTTTGAAGCCATCATGCACACGGGCGAAAAAGCCATCCGCAATTACATGGCCAAACGCCCGCTGGATTGTGCCATCACCGGCATTGACGATCCAGATGTGTTGCTGTGGGCCATCTGGTCCCTTCAAAAATACGCCGAACACGTAGGAATTGAACCGTTTATTCATCGTTTTGGCGACCTTGTTTACAACATCATCGACTTTATCCGCAACCAACGTCACGAAAACTTGTTGCTGCACGAAAACGGCCTATTGTTCACACAGGGTACGGATAAACCAGTCAGTTGGATGAATGCCGTGGCGCACGGCAAGCCCGTTGTTCCCAGAACCGGCTATTTGGTTGAATTCAATGCGCTCTGGTATAACGCTCTGCGGTTTTCCGCCAGCATAGCCGAAGCCAACGGATTTTCCGACCTTCAGACCGAGTTGGAACAACAAGCCGCTCAAACGGGCGCTTCCTTCCTGGCTGTCTTTTACAACAAACACGGTTACCTGTTTGATTATGTCAACGGCGACATACCCGAATGGAGTGTCAGACCCAGCCAAATCATTGCTGTGTCGCTGAACTATTCGCCCCTGGAACGGGTTCAAAAGAAAACCGTGCTCGATTTTGTTACCAAAGAATTGTTGACACCCAAAGGTTTACGCTCACTCAGTCCAAAAAGTCCGGGTTATACTCCGGAATGCATAGGCAACGAGGAACAACGCATCAGGGCTTCCAACCAAGGTGCAGCATGGCCCTGGCTCATTGGACCTTACCTGGAAGCTTACCTGAAAATATACCAAACCAGCGGACTGATTTTTGCACAACGCATCATCTACGGGTTTGAGGAAGAATTGAGCGAACGTGGAATCGGTACGATTTCCGAACTGTTTGACGGAGACCCTCCTTATAAAGGAAGAGGAGGCATCTCTTACGCCATGAATGTAGCCGAATTGCTGCGCATCCACAGGCTGGTCAAAGACAAGATTAATCAAATGCAGGAAACATGAGGGCACTGATGTTCGGGTGGGAATTTCCGCCCCACATACTGGGAGGGCTGGGTACAGCCAGCTATGGATTGACCAAGGGCATGTCACTACAGAAAGACATGGACATCGTCTTTGTCATTCCCAAGCCCCATGGCGACGAGGATAAGCATTTCTTAAAAATTACCGGAGCCTGCCATACCCCTGTGGTGTACAAAGATGTTCCCGAAGAACGGCTGAAAGAACTCCTTGGAAAAGCCATGGAGCCAAAAGAATACCGGGCATTACGCGACAACATTTACGCCGACTTCAGGTACCTGCATACCAATGAACTGGGTTGCATCGAATTCTCCGGAAAATACCCCAACAACCTGCTAGAAGAAATCAACAACTACTCCATTTGTGCCGGTGTCATTGCACGGCGCGAAACCTTCGATGTGATTCACTCACACGACTGGCTCACGTATCCGGCAGGCATCCACGCCAAGAACATAAGCGGCAAGCCCCTGGTGGTCCATGTCCATGCCACCGATTTCGACCGAAGCCGGGGCAAGGTGAACCCACAGGTGTACAGCATCGAGAAAAATGGCATGGATCATGCGGATAAGATTGTCTGTGTCAGCGACCTCACACGCGATACGGTAATCAGCAAGTACCACCAGCACCCCGATAAGGTGGTGACGGTTCACAACGCCGTAGAGCCCGTGAGCGAAACAGTGAACGCCATCGAGCCCATCCGGAACACCGGCGACAAAATTGTCACGTTCCTGGGTAGGATCACCATGCAAAAAGGACCTGAATATTTTGTTGAAGCTGCTTATAAAGTTCTGCAAAAAAACCGGCACGTACGCTTTGTCATGGCAGGCAACGGAGATATGCTGGAGGCCATGATCAGCCTGGTAGCCCGGCGAGGCATTGCAGACCGTTTCCACTTTACCGGATTTCTAAAAGGCAAACAGGTATATGAACTGCTCAAATCGAGTGATGTCTATGTCATGCCTTCTGTTTCCGAACCATTTGGCATATCCCCACTGGAAGCCATGCAGGTTGGTGTCCCCAGCATCATTTCCAAGCAATCGGGCTGTGCAGAAATCCTTGACTACGCCATCAAACTCGACTACTGGGACATTGACGCCATGGCCGATGCCATTTATGGCATCATCACCTACCCCGCTTTGTACGACATCTTAAAACAAGAAGGGAAGGACGAAGTTGATGCCATCACCTGGGAATTGGCCGGACTCAAGGTCAGAGCCATTTACGATACACTCATTCACCGCTAACTCCATAAACGTACAGCAAATGAAAACCATCTGCTTCTACTTTCAGATACATCAGCCTTACCGACTCAAACGCTACCGCTTTTTCGACATTGGGGCCGATCATTATTACTACGATGATTTCAACAACGAGGAAATTCTGACACGCGTGGCCAGTCGCTCCTATCTGCCGGCCAACCAACTGTTGTTGGAAATGATAGAAGCCAGCAAGGGAAAATTCAAGGTGGCCTTTTCCATTTCCGGAGTAGCCCTGGATCAGTTGGAGATTCACGCACCCGAGGTCATCGACAGCTTTAAGAAATTGGCTCAAACAGGCTGTGTGGAGTTTATTTCTGAGACGTACGCCCATTCCTTGTCAAGCATTGATGACCATGAAGAATTCAAGCACCAGGTGGCGCAACACAGCAAACGCATCAAAGCCTTGTTCGGTCAAAAGCCCACCGTATTCCGCAATACCGAGCTGATTTATTCAGACGACATTGCCGAACTGGTCACAGGGATGGGGTATAAAACCATCATCACCGAAGGTGCCAAGCACATCCTGGGATGGAAGAGCCCGAATTTCGTTTATGGTTCGGTGGTTCATCCTTCCATCAGGTTGTTGCTGAAGAACAGCAAGCTAAGCGACGACATTTCCTTCAGGTTCTCCAACCAACAATGGGCGGAGTTTCCCTTGACAGCCGAGAAATTTGTCGATTGGATCAACCGCATACCTGAAAACGAAAAGCTGGTCAACTTATTCATGAGTTATGAAACGCTGGGCAACCTGCAACCCAAGGAAAGCGGAATATTTGAATTTATGCGCGCTCTTCCCCGTTTTGCAGCCGAACGGAACATCCGCTTTTCAACGCCATCCGAGGTTGCCGACACGTTCAAGCCTATTGAACAATTATCGGTCCCCCATTACATTTCCTGGGCCGATGAAGAACGCGACATCAGTGCCTGGTTGGGTAATGCTCTACAAAAAGAAGCCTTTGAAACATTGTACAGTATCGGCGAACGGGTGCGTATGACCAAAGACCACCGTTTACTCCAGGACTGGTCGTACCTGCAGAGTAGCGACCACTTCTTTTACATGAGCACGAAACGCTCGTCGGACGGAGCGGTTCATCGGCATTTCAGCCCCTACGAATCGGCATTCGACGCCTTTACGAACTACATGAACGTATTGAGCGATTTCATGTTGAGGGTTTCGGGGCAATACCCCTCATCCATTGACAATGAAGAGCTGCATTCTTTGCTGACAACCATTCAGAACCAGGAAGAGACCATAGCCAGCCTGGAGGAGACCATCAGACAGTTGAAGAATAAAACAACGAAAGCAAAACCGGCTAAGAAATAGCCATGACGGGTACTAGTTCTGCTTGCCCTTTGAATACACCACTTCCAGTTTCATATTCATGGTCGGGTGATTCCAAGCCTTGATTTTGACTGCAGCCGGTGTTAACTGCTGATTCAGCCGGATGGTAGCTCCATCTTTGTTTTTAATCGGTATCACAGGAATCAACAGCATCTTGGTAAACGGTTCAAACGTGGTTGACGTTGAATCATTCAACTCGCGTACCATTTTTTGTGCGTAATAGCTCAAATTAAAGGAATAGCTTTTGGTGCTTGAATTGTATTCTGCCAGGAAAGAATACAACTTATCCTCCGTAACATTCTTCCTGAAAAACGTTTGTGCGTCCGATTCACGGATCAACAATAGAGAAGTGGGCGGATTCATACCATATTCCCAAGAACTCAACTGAGTAGCATTGAGTTTCAGTTTCAAAGCATTGATGGTGTTTCCGCCTAAGTTCCTGAAGATTGAATCAGGCACTGTAATGCGCGTATACAAACCGGCGGGAGTATAGATATAGTTGAGGGAATCGGCCGGATCGGTCGGATTGAATGAACGCCTCAAGTCCGGATGTTCAAACCGGTTAACCAGTTTGACTTCCTTGTTGACGGGAAAATACTTGGCTTCAACCACAAACGAATCTTTCAGGCCCGATGTATTGCTTACTTTGGTCGTACCGTAACACAATTCCAATTCACTGTGATCGATGTAGGCAATAGACCCGTTTCCGAAATCGCAAGTAACATAAATACCATTGAAATAGTCACGGAACGCTTTGGGATCGGTAAAAAACGCTGACTTGGCCGGATTGCGGGAATCGTTCAAAAACCGATTGCCCAAGGACACATCAATGGGAACTTTTATGTACGTAGAGTAAGTCGTGTATTTCCGATCGGCCGCTGGTGTATACATATCACCCGTTGTGAACGAAGTCGATCCCAGGACTTTGGCACCAACCAGGTATTGAGCAGGATTCAAATTGGTGTAGTAGGGTTGTTCCCATGACAAGGGCATACCCAGCTCATAGACTTTTGTATGCAACAAGGTGGCTGAATCTCCAAACCAACCATCGTACTTCATATACAGGAAGGCCGAGTCGATGCGTTGGACGTCATCCGGAAAAGTCGTACCATACGGACAATACAGCTGCGCCATAAAATCGCATATCGTTGTCCCAAAAAATGGATCGGAGAATTTGCCCAGATACGATATGCTGCTGCGGGAATAAATGGAATCAACCACGACTGTTTCCGAGAAAACGGATATTGTATCGTAATAGGCCACAATTTTATCTTGTTCGGGTTGAAAAGGAAAACTCAACTCATCATCACCTGAGCAGGAAGCCAAAGCAACGATCAGAGAAAAAGACATCAGGTACGCGAACGCACCCATTCCTTTACGCTTAACCGCAAATCTGATCATAAAAATCGTTGTATGATTCAATGTAACAATCACTATTCTGATAGGGCAAAAACGGCACATTACAATCAGCGGTCATGTCCACCAGTTCCTGATTGATGGTTTCGCTTCCCTGGATCACGCCATCGGAATAGCGTATGGCCAGTTTGGTCAATGATGTATAATCGACAACATCGTTCAATTCCTTCAAATCAGATTCCGTAACACCATCGATAATCAGTTTTTGCTTGAACGACTCCCTGAACGGTTGTTTGAATCCATGGTCATATACGGAATACACCACCTTGGCACTTCTGAAACAAGGATCCTCGGCAAATGCACGTTTGATGTAAAGGGGAGCCAACGCGGCTATCCATCCGTGTACATGGACCACATCGGGTACCCAACGTAATTTGCGGATGGTTTCTATCACGCCGCGTACAAAAAAGATGCATCGGTCGTCGTTGTCCTCAAATTCATTACCTTCGTCATCGGACACCGTATGTTTGCGCTGGAAAAAATCATCGTTGTCAATGAAATACACCTGCATCCTGGCCGATTGAATGGAAGCCACCTTGATGATGAGGGGATAATCGTTGTCATCAATGATGAGGTTCATACCGGATAAACGAATAACTTCATGAAGCTGATTACGTCGTTCATTGATGTTGCCGTACTTCGGCATGAAAGTCCTGATTTCTAGGCCCTTTTCCTGTATACCCTGGGGTAAATCCCTGCAAATACTTGAAAGCTCGGAAGTTGGCAGGTATGGATAAATTTCCTGACTGATAAAAAGGACTCTGTTAATTTTCATACTGTACTTTCGCGTAAACTGAAATCGGTTGCAAAGATACTAAAAAAAAGTCGGCAGATGAGCAAGTATTTCTTCGATAATTTTTTCGTTTGACAATTATTTGCTTTTTTTGCAGCCCTTTAAAATAGGCAATCATGAAACGTTTTACCACGATAAAGGAACTCGAGTCGGCACTTTCCCTCGAACGTATATACGGCCGGCGCATCGGATTTGTGCCCACCATGGGTGCCTTACACCACGGTCACATCAGTCTGATTGAACGCTGCGTCAGCGAAAACGACTGCTGCGTGGCCAGCATATTTGTGAACCCCACGCAGTTCAATGACCCGAAAGACCTGGATACGTATCCTCGCACACCGGAAGCAGACGCGGCCATGTTGGATAAAGGTGGCTGTTCATACCTGTTTGAACCTTCCGTAGAAGAAATGTATCCCACACCCGATACGCGCCTGTTTGATTTCGGAGCCCTGGGTACTGTTATGGAAGGTGCCCACCGCCCGGGTCACTTTAACGGAGTGGCACAAGTCGTTAGCCGCTTGTTTGACATCGTAAAGCCGGATACCGCCTACTTCGGTGAAAAAGACTTCCAACAGCTGGCCATTATCCGCGAACTGGTTCGTCAACAAGGATATCCCATCACCATTGTCCCCTGCCCCATCGTACGGGAAGCTGATGGTTTGGCCATGAGCAGCCGGAATAAACGGTTAAACACCGAGGAGCGCGAAAAAGCCCCGCGAATTGCAGACATATTATCCAAAAGTCGTATCTTTGCCTCTGAAAACAGTGTCAGCGACACAGTGCAGTTTGTCTGTGAGAAACTCGGCAGCGATCCTTTGTTTCGACCGGATTATTTTAGCATTGTTGACGGAAATACACTGCAGGCCGTGAACGCATGGAGCGACTCCGACTACATCGTAGGATGTGTGGCTGTATACTGCGGACCTGTCAGACTCATAGACAATATAGTTTACAAGCATGCTGATTGAAGTCGTCAAATCCAAGATTCACCGCGTTCACGTAACCGAAGCCAACTTGGACTACATCGGCAGCATCACCATCGATGAAGATCTGATGGATGCCGCCAACATCATTGCCAACGAGAAGGTGCACATTGTGAACAACAACAACGGCGAACGGTTTGAGACCTATGTCATCAAAGGAGAAAGAGGCAGCGGCACCATCTGTCTGAACGGGGCGGCCGCCCGCAAAGTTCAACGCGGAGACGTTGTCATCATCATGGCCTATGCCCAGATGGACTTTGAAGAAGCCAAGACATTCAAACCTGCCATCATTTTTCCCGATACGAAAACCAACAAACTGATCTGACAGCCGTTTCCAGTAGATTTCCACAAAAAAGGCCGATACAACTTGAATTATGAAGTACCGTAACCTTTTATTGATTAGTTGTTTACTATTAGTTATTCTAGGCGTATCCATTGGCCAAATTCTGATAGCGTCTGCAGAGAATACATCTCAATCGACTCAAATCCGCTTTGAATTGCCCATGCGTATTGCGCCTGAGTTAAGCGGAAATTTTGGTGAAATCAGAAGCAACCATTTTCATTCGGGTCTTGATTTCAAAACAGAAAAACGTACAGGCATACCGGTGTACGCGGTAGCCGATGGATGGATATCCCGCATCCGAATCGGTGCCTATGGATTCGGTTACGCCCTGTACCTGGATCATCCCAGTGGTCATACCAGTGTTTATGGTCACCTGGACCGATATGCTCCCTTTATTGACAGTCTGGCTCAAGCCCTGCAATACAGCATTGAATCGTTCGAGTTGGATACGCTGTTTTCCCACAAGCAATTTTTGATCAAGGCAGGCCAACTGATAGCCTATAGCGGGAATTCCGGCTCTTCATCTGCCCCTCATTTACATTTTGAACTCAGAGATACCCGTTCTGAAGATGTGTTGGATCCACTCATTTGGTACGGCGACCGGATTCCCGACACACAGGCACCCCGCATCCGGCAAGTCACCTTGTTTTCCGCCGACAATCAGAGTATTATTGGGAGGTCATACCAACAGTATGCTGTCGCCACGATACAACAAGACAGTTCCTGGATACTGAAAGACACCTTCCCTGCTGCCTGCGGAACCCTGGGACTGGGCATCAAGGCCTACGACTACATGGACAACACCACCAACATCTATGGTGTATGGTCCATCAAACTGTACAAAAACAATGAACTGTTGTATTCGCGTCAAATGAACCGCTTTGCCTTCTCAGACACCCGGTATGTCAACGCCACGATTGACTACAACGACTGGAAAACAAACAACAGCATCGTGATGCGTTCCTATATGTTACCCGGCAATGATTGGCCATCCGTCTTTACCTTGAACAGGGGCCTGTTCACATTGACTGAAGGAGAAGTTTCCACGTTCCGGTATGAACTCAGTGACCGAAAAGGCAATCGGACAACACTCAGCTTTATCCTCAAAGGAGCCAACCTTCCAATCCCATCAATTCAGCGTACCGGTCATTTTATGGCTTGGAACCGTTCGAATGTGTGGGAAGACGACGGTATCCGCCTGGAACTACCCAAGGGCATACTGTACGAAGACATCCATTTTTCGGCTGCACGCAGCAAGGGCAAGGGCCACACCGACAGTTTCCGCCTGCACGATGGAGGCACCCCCCTTCATACAGATGTGCAACTTGCCCTACGCATCAACAACGATACTGTCAGTCGGAAATCACAGTATTACCTGGCCAAGAAAAATGAGAGAGGCGCTTGGGCAAATGCAGGCAGCGGAACCTACCATAATGGCTGGTTGACCACCACCATCAGGGAATTTGGCACGTATACCGTGTTAACCGATGTCATTCCTCCAAAAATTACGCTCATGGATAGCAAAAATGCGGTTAAAAATCGCTTATTTCGTATCCGT
This sequence comes from uncultured Bacteroidales bacterium, assembly GCA_964411555.1. Lineage (GTDB taxonomy): Bacteria > Bacteroidota > Bacteroidia > Bacteroidales > UBA1402 > UBA8389. The sequence continues at coordinate 9,934 of CAYPLF010000051.1, forward strand.
GTAACCGACGATGCTTCGGGTGTGCTTTCCTGGAAAGGAACCATTGACGAAAAATGGGTTTTGTTCCGTTTTGACACCCATTCCAGTGAGCTTAGGTACGCTTTTGATGACAGTCGGCTGACAAAAAACAGCAGCCACAACTTATTGCTGACAGTGACCGATGCGTGTGGCAATACCCGGTCGTACAGTCATTCGTTTTACTATTGATGCATACGTATGAAGCTTGCACTGCGATTCTTAATTTTTATCATCCTGTTGAGCCGGGCTTTGCAACCCATGCTCGGGTGTACCAATCTCGTGGCCGGATCTGGCGCAACGGTAGACGGTTCCACCATCATCACCTACGCTGCCGATTCCCACACCCTCTACGGAGAATTGTACCACAGGCCCGCTGCCGACTGGGCTGAAGGCACGTGGTTCGACATCAAGGAATGGGATACGGGCAAACCCCTGGGAAAGATTCCACAAGTACCCCATACGTACGCTGTTGTGGGCAATATGAACGAATACCAGGTCACCATTGGCGAATCCACATTCGGTGGCAGGCTGGAATTGGTTGATTCCACCGGTGTAATCGATTACGGTAGCCTGATGTACATTGCCCTGCAACGTTCCAAAACGGCCAGGGAAGCCATCCAGGTCATGACAGACCTGGTTGCCGAATACGGGTACTGCAGTGAGGGCGAGTCGTTTTCCATTGGCGACCCCAACGAGGTCTGGATCATGGAAATGATAGGTAAAGGTCCTGATTACAAAGGTGCGGTATGGGTAGCCGTGCGCATCCCCGACGATTGCGTGTCCGGACACGCCAACCAGGCCAGGATCCGTCAGTTTCCCTTGAACGACCCTTCGGTTTGCCTGTATTCGTCCGACGTAATTTCTTTTGCCCGTCAGAAGGGATACTTCTTCGGTATGAACAAGGATTTCAGCTTTGCAGATGCCTATGCGCCACTTAATTTCGAAGGCTTGCGTGTATGCGAAGCCAGGGTCTGGAGTTTCTTCAACAAGGTTAAATCCGGCATGGACGCTTACTTGCCTTACATCAACGGAACGAGCAAGGAAGCCATGCCGTTGTATGTGAAACCCGACCGCAAACTGAGTGCCCAAGACTTCAAGGGCTTCATGCGCGACCATTTTGAAGGCACCCCCTTCGACATGACGAAAGACCCGGGTGCAGGCCCCTACGGTGTTCCCTATCGATGGAGGCCGTTGACCTTCACGGTCGATTCCGCTGAATACGTGAATGAACGTGCCATTGCCACCCAGCAGACCGGTTTTTCCTTTGTCGCCCAGATGCGCGGCTGGTTGCCCGATCTTGTAGGCGGTGTTTTCTGGTTTGGGGTAGACGATGCCAACACGGCGGTTTATGTGCCCATCTTCTGCGGCATCAACCGGATTCCCGAATGTTTCCGGGTAGGAAATGGTGACCTGCTTACTTTTTCCTGGACTTCCGCTTTTTGGGTGAACAACTGGGTGGCCAACCAATGCTACACCAAGTACAGCTACATGATCAAGGACATCAGGCCCGTTCAACAACGCATTGAATCCGCTTTCAATGCTGAAATAGCTACCCTGGACCAACTGGTCGATTCCCTGTATGATGCGAAACCCGACAGCATGCGCACCGTGCTGACCACGTATTCGGTGGAAAGAGCCCAGGCTACCACCCAACGGTGGAAGGAACTCGGTGAATACCTCATGGTGAAATACATGGACGGTAACGTCAAAAAAGAAAGCAACGGTCAATTCAAACGCAACGATTACGGCTTACCCGAATCGCCCGATTTCCCCGGCTACGGTGAACCGTTTTACAAACAGGTTGTTAAAGAAACCGGCGACCAATTCCTGATAAAAAAATCCATTTACGAAACTGAATAACACTATGGACGAACAATTGCTGAAACTCGTTTCCGAGCGTGCCAACCTCTGGTTAAGCGAGTCTTTCGATGCCAATACGCGCGCTGACGTTCAACGCATGCTTTCTGCGGAAGATAAGACCGAATTGATTGAAAGTTTCTACCGCGACCTTGAATTTGGGACGGGCGGACTGCGTGGCATCATGGGTGCCGGCACCAACCGCATGAACATCTATACCGTGGGGGCGGCCACCCAAGGCTTCAGCAACTACCTCAAAAAGAACTTTGCCAACCTGCCGCAGATTTCCGTGGTCATCGGCCACGACTGCCGCAACAACAGCCGCGCGTTTGCCGAATCGGCCGCCCAAATCTTTTCAGCCAACGGCATCAAGGTGTACCTGTTCGATGACCTGCGTCCTACTCCTGAAACCTCGTTTGCCATCCGTGAACTCGGTTGCCAGGGCGGCATCATCCTGACCGCTTCCCACAACCCCAAGGAATACAACGGCTATAAGGCGTATTGGGATGATGGGGCCCAGATTGTCACCCCTCACGATGTGAACATCATCGAAGAAGTGGGGCGCGTAGGCATCAAGGACATCCGTTTCGACGGCAACGACGCGCTGATTGAAATCATCGGTGCCGAAATGGACGAAGCCTACATCGAGCGTATCAAGACCATTTGCCTGTCGCCGGGGGCCATCAAGCAACAAAGCGACCTGAAGATTGTCTATACTCCCATTCACGGTACGGGTGTCCGCATCATCCCGGCTTGCCTGAAGGCTTTCGGCTTCTCCAACGTCATTGATGTTCCCGAACAATATGTGGTGGATGGCAACTTCCCCACCGTGGTCTCTCCCAACCCGGAAGAGCCGGCGGCCTTGAACATGGCCATCGAAAAAGCCAAGGAAACCGATGCCGACATCGTGATGGCCTCCGACCCGGATGCAGACCGTGTGGGTATTGCGGTGAAAAACGACAGGGGCGAATGGGTGTTGGTCAACGGTAATCAGACCGCCCTCTTGTTCATCTACTACTTGATTACCCGCTGGAGGGAAACCGGCCGCCTCAAGGGTAATGAATACGTGGTCAAGACCATTGTGACCACGGAACTGGTGAAGACCATTGCCGACAAAAACAACGTGACTTGCTTCGACTGCTACACGGGTTTCAAATGGATTGCCGCCGTGATGCGTGAGCTCGAAGGCAAGATGGCCTACATCGGTGGTGGCGAGGAAAGCTATGGCTTCTTGCCTCAGGACTTTGTACGCGACAAGGATGCGGTTTCTTCCTGCGCTTTGATGGCTGAAATCACTGCCTGGGCCAAGAGCAAGGGCAAATCGCTGTACCAACTGCTTCTTGATATCTATGTGGAATATGGTTTCTCGCTGGAAAAAGGCATTTCCGTGGTCAAAAAAGGCAAATCGGGTGCCGACGAAATCAAGCAGATGATGGCTACGTTCCGGGCCAACCGTCCCAAGGAAATTGCGGGTTCGCCTGTGGTGTTGGTCAAAGACTTCATGAGCCTCACCGCCTTTGAACCGGTTAGCGGTGCTACCTCGGAGTTGAGCATGCCCGATACGTCGGACGTGTTGCAGTTCTTCTCCAAAGACGGCAGCAAGGTGTCCATCCGTCCTTCGGGAACCGAACCGAAAATCAAATTCTACATTGAAGTCAGGGGCGAGATGAAACGCCGCGACGATTACGAGAAGGCTGTTTCAACCGCAGAGGTCAAGATTAAGGCCGTGATGCGTTCACTCGGACTGTAAATTCTACTGCATGAAGTCTACTGCTTCGGCGGCACAGACCACATCGGGTTTGACCGTTTCCGGAATGTTGATCACGCTGGGCATCGTTTTCGGAGACCTGGGCACGTCGCCTTTGTACACCATGCGGGCCATCATGAGCGGCGCCCAAGGCATCGATGAACTGTTCGTGCTGGGCGCTATATCCTGCGTGTTCTGGACGTTGACGGTACAAACCACGTTCAAGTACGTATTCATCACCCTACGTGCTGACAACAAGGGGGAAGGCGGCATTCTCTCCCTGTTTGCCCTGGTCAAGAAACGCAAGAAATGGATTAGTCTCATTGCTATAACCGGTGCCTGTGCCTTGCTTGCCGACGGCATCATCACTCCGGCCATCACCGTCACTTCAGCCATTGAAGGGCTCACCTTGCTGAACCCTGACGTTTCTGTTCTTCCGGTTGTGTTGGTCATTCTCAGCATCTTGTTCTTGGTACAACAAGTAGGAGCTTCCTTATTGGGCAAGTCATTCGGTGTCATCATGCTGGGCTGGTTTACCATGTTAGGCACCTTGGGCGTGTTGCAAATTGTCCAACATCCGGGTGTTCTCGTGGCCATCAACCCCTACTATGCGGTTCAATTGCTCATGAATTACCCCGATGCTTTGGTGTTGCTGGGTGCGGTATTCCTGTGTACAACCGGTGCCGAGGCTTTGTATTCTGATTTGGGGCACTGCGGCATCAAGAACATCCGTATCACGTGGATTTTCGTAAAAACCACCTTGCTGCTGAACTACTTTGGCCAAGGTGCCTGGATCATCTCGCACGCGGCTCAGGTACTACCAGAAACCAATCCGTTCTACGCCATCATGCCTGCCTGGTTCATCGGCCCTGGCATTGTCATCGCCACGGCTGCGGCCATCATTGCCAGTCAGGCTTTGATCAGCGGTTCATACACCATCATCAGTGAAGCCATATCACTGAACTTCTTTCCCAAAATCCGCATCCACTACCCCACCAATGTAAAGGGGCAGATGTATATTCCCCTTATCAACACCCTGTTATGGTTGGGCTGTTGTTTTATCGTGCTTTACTTCAAGCAATCGTCGGGCATGGAAGCCGCCTACGGGCTGGCCATCACGCTGGCCATGTTGATGACCACCATCCTGTTGCTGTTTTGGTTGGAGGGTAAGGTGAAACGGTATGTGCAGGTTTTGCTGGGGGGCATTTTTCTCACTGTGGAGCTTTCGTTCTTTGCTGCCAATTTGACCAAGTTCAACGACGGGGGTTGGATTACGCTGCTGATGGCCGGCATCTTTATCCTGGTCATGTACACCTGGAGCAAGGGGCGCCGCATCAAAAACAGTTTCATCACCTTCGTGGGCATCGACAAGTACCTGCCGGTAATCAAGGCGTTGTCGGTAGACAAAACGGTGCCCAAATACGCGTCCAACCTGGTGTACGTCACGCATGCCAACAACGCGCACGAGATTGAGAGCAAGATTATTTTCTCCATGTTGCGCAAACAGCCCAAGCGGGCTGACATCTACTGGCTGCTGCATGTGGACATTGTGGATGATCCGCATACCACGGAATACGAAGTGCGGCAACTGATTCCGGGGGTGTTGGTCCGCATCGACCTACGCCTGGGCTTCAAGGTGCCGACCAAGGCCAACCTGTACTTCCACAACATTGTACATGAGTTGATGGAAAACAAGGAAATTGACTTGCTGAGTCATTATCCTTCGTTGCGTAAGTTCAATGTAATGAGTGATTTCCGGTACATTGTGATTGAGCGGGTACCGAACAAGGACTACGATTTCGAACATATGCAGAAGTTTGTGATGAACTTGTTCTTCATTATCCGGAAGATTGGCTTGAACGATGTGCGTTACTATGGACTGGATGCTACCAACGTGGCGGTGGAGGAAGTACCATTGCTGGCGCGTTCGGAGATCATGCTCGATGAGAAGGAGCCGCCTGCTGTTCCATCTTCGCTGGACGAAAAGAAAATCAAAATCAACGAGCTCAAATTCAACCGGCTGGAGTAATTAAAGGGATGGCATCCTTTTTTATGGGATGGCATCC
>CAYPLF010000051.1:15721-18406 GCA_964411555.1 uncultured Bacteroidales bacterium
GGGATGGCATCCTTTTTTATGGGATGGCATCCCTTAAAGTGATTCGGCGTCCAGGAGCATTTGTTTCAGGGCGGTACCCCAGCGGTAGTTGCCGATGGAGCCGTCTGAACGGATGACGCGGTGGCAGGGAATCAGGCAGAAGATGGGGTTTTCGCCGACCGCATTTCCTACAGCGCGGGAAGCGGTGGGTTGACCGATGCGCGTTGCCAGTTCCCCGTACGTGATGGTTTGCCCCCAGGGTACTTGCAGCAACTCCTGCCACACCTTCAATTGGAAATCGGTACCTTTCAGGTGGAAGGTCAGTGGGGTGGCATCGAGCAAGCCGCCGCCCAGCAAACGGGTTTTTACCGCTTGGATCAAGGTATTGGTAGTCTGCTCTCCGTGCGTTCCCGGAAACAATCGTGAGAGGATGGCTTGTGCATCGTCGGCATTTTCCGCAAAGGTGACCAAACAGGGCCCCACTTCCGTGACGGCCACCAGCATCAAACCCAAGGAGGTTTCAAACAGGTCGTAGGCTATCATTTTCGGCGTGTCCGAAAGTGGCATTATGGAATCGGTGATGATTTTGACGGGCTTCATAGCAGAAATCCTATGGTCAATAAAAGTGCCAACAATAACAAATTGCGGGCCGTATCGCCCAACAAGGGATTCAGCGCTTTGCCCTGTCGGATACTGACCAGTTTTTTCCAGGTGGAAAGATGGGGAAACAGGAACAGGATGGGAAACAGGGCGGCCCAGGGGGCGTTGTCCAACCAGAACAGCAAACTCAATAGACAGGCGGCCAAGCCATTCATCAGGTAAAACCAACGGCCGAAGGCTTCTCCGAACACCACAATGGAGGTCTTCTTGTTGCTTTTTTTATCGGTATCGCGGTCACGGTAATTGTTGACCACCAGGATGTTGACCGACTGTAAACCGACCACCGCACCGGCCAGGAAGACCATGGGGGTAAACTCACCCGTTTGTACATAATACGTGAACACAACGGGAACGAAGCCGAAAAAGAGCAGGACGAACACATCGCCCAGTCCGTGATAGGACAGCGGCCATGGCCCGGCTGTATAAGCCAGCAAACTGATTATGCAGGCCACGCCCACCAGGATCATTTCCCATCCTCCGTAGAAAATCAGTCCCATACCGAAGAAGCAGGCCACAGCAATGACTACAGCCAGTCCGATGAGCATCTGCATGGGGTCAATCCAACCGGATGACACCGCGCGCGCAGGGCCCAGGCGTTCTTCGTTGTCGGTTTTCTTGATGTAATCGAAGTAATCGTTGGCAAAGTTGGAAGCGATTTGCGCCATCATGGCAAAGACCAGGCACAGGATGGCGGGAATCACGTTGAAACGCCCATCGTGTGCAGCCAGTCCGGACGCCACCAATACCGGTGCCACACCGGCCGCCAGCGTCTTCGGCCGCGCTGCCAGCATCCACGCTCTCAGCGAGTTCTTCTTTACAGGTTTTGTTTCATTCATACCATGCAAAGGTACTGAAAATCTCTACTTTTTTATACCTTTGAGACAATCAAGCACGAACCGCCATGGAAGAATTGACCCTCATCACCCCGACGTTTTTGTTTTCAGCCATTTCGTTGCTGTTGTTGGCGTACACGAACCGCTTCCTGTCGTACGCCCAGTTGGTGCGGACGCTGAAAGACACGTACCTGGAAGACCACAACAAGGTAAAGGCCGCACAAATTGCCAACCTGCGCCAACGCCTTTACTTGACACGAGCCATGCAGCTGTTGGGCATCAGCAGCCTGTTTTTCTGCGTGGTCACCATGTTCCTGATTTATGTGGGCCTGCAAACCGTGGCCGTCTGGGTATTCGGGTTGGCCATCCTGCTGCTGCTCGTTTCCCTTGGCATCTCTGTCCGGGAAATCCAGATTTCTGTCAAGGCGTTGGAACTGCACTTGAGTGATATGGAAGTACCCAACGAAACCACGAAAAACAAGTAACCTGGATACTTCCCCATTAATACGTACGAGCCAATGATTCCCACCGCCATCAGGGCTGAACTGAAAGCCAACGCCAACGCCGAAAAGGCTAAAATCCTCCAGTATTTCTTCAAGACTGGTAAGGGTCAATACGGGGAGGGTGACATCTTTTGGGGTATCCAGATTCCGGTAATCCGTGACATCATGAAACGCTACCGCGGCACCCCGCCTGAAGCCTGCCTGGTGTTGCTGAACGACCCTGTCCACGAAGTACGCATGATGGGCGGTATGTTGATGGTCGATGGCTTCAGGCGTGCCAAAGGCGACGAAAAGCGGGTGTGGTTTGAGGCTTATATGGCCAACGCCACTTGCTTCAACAACTGGGATTTGGTGGACCTCACCTGCCCTACCATAGTAGGCGGCTGGTTGTTGGACAAGGACCGGTCACAGCTGTACGAATTCGCACACGCCGAGAATCTCTGGAAGCAGCGCATTTCCATGATTTCCACCCTGACATTCATAAAAAAAGGGGATTTTCACGATACGTTCCAACTGGCCGACATCCTCTTCAACCACAAACACGACCTGATTCACAAGGCCGTGGGTTGGATGCTGCGCGAAATCGGAAAGAAAGATCACGAGGCCGAATGTGCCTACCTGCTCTCAGACGAGCGCTACAAGCGCATGCCCCGCACCATGCTCCGTTACGCCATTGAAAAGTTCCCGGAAGACGAACGGCAGTTCTACCT